>JBBDQR010000078.1:0-12027 GCA_040905885.1 Gaiellaceae bacterium
GCGATCGCGCTCATGAAGCGGAATCCGCTAGCTCAAGGCGAAAAACTTCCGACTAGCTTCGTCTTGGGCCGGGGGTGGGAAGCGCCGCGGCGTTCGGCTCGCCGCCCGGCCCTAACTACGAGGCCGAGCCGCGAAAGAGCGCCTTCAACTGCTCGTTCGTGGTGATGTTCTTGACCTGCCCGCGCATGCCCACGTCGGTCAGATCAAGTCGGCGCACCTCGTCGCGCTCGACCATGACGAGCTCGATGCGGCCGTACTCGTGGGCGTGCTTGTCCGCGTACTCGGCGAGGCCGATCGCCTTCGGCCAGGCGTCGCTGAGCGAGGTCGTGTGCGGGTCGACCAGGTCGACGACCTGGCCGCCCTCGTCCTCGCGCAGGATCAGGAAGTCCGGGTAGAGGGCCTTGTCCTGCCCGCCTGAGCGGTAGGGGATCGAGATCGACCAAGGTTTGCGCGGCGGGTTGCGCAGCCAGCCGACGACATCCTCGCGCGCGAGCTCCTGGTTGATCACCTTCGTCTCCCAGGTGTTCAGCGCCGCCGGGTAGCGAGCTTCGCTGTCGACGTAGAGGTGATCGGGCCAGGTCGTGTCGACCAGCTTCGCCTGGATCACCTCCGGGAGGGTGATCTCGCCCGGCTGCGGGTCGACGGCCGTGCGCCTGATCTGCTGGTACTTCTCGGCTCGCGCGTCCGGCAGCTGGCGCAGCTTAGCGCGGTGCTTCTTGAGGAGCCGCTCGACCTCAGCACCGCACTTGTCCTCGACTGTCTTGAGCACGCTCTCGTCCTGGAGCAGCGCGAATAGCTCAAGCTTGGTCTTCGATGCGCCGCCGGCGCCGTCTACTCGCTTCTTCAGGAACGCGAGGTGCAGGCCCTCGGTCATCAGTCGGCCGGTGGCGGCGAACAGGTCGTCGATGTTCTTGCGCGCGAGCGTCACCGTCTGCCCGGCCACCTCGCGTGTCTCGGTGGTGCCGTATGCGTACTCGATCGCGCTGATGTCGACGTCGTCGGCGCCCTCGAGTACCGCCTTGAAGTCTTCGCTCTCGGAGCGATGTTCGTACTCGGCGAGCAGCGCGTCGAGGATCAGCGTGCGACTGCGGTCGAGCGCCTTCTTGTCGATCTCATCGTAGACGAGCTCCCGCGCCAGGCGCATCAACCGCCGGCGGCTCGGCCAGCGGTTCACGCGCTGAATCGAGTAGGTCGGCAGCGCCTCAAGCGACCCGACGAAATCCTCGAGCTCGCTGCTGCGGACGAGCGTGACGATCTCGTCGCCATCGTCGACATCGAGGGGGACGAGATCGTCCGGGTCCTCGGTCAGGTAGGTGACGACCTGGCCGACCGCCTCTGCGTCGAAGCGCGGCAGGTACAGGCTGACGCTGTTCAGCACCTCGTTCGACTCGACCCGACGAGCGAGCGGCGTGCGCACCATCCGGCCTACGAGCTGCGCGATCGAGGTGTAGTCGACGGCGCGGCGGAAGGACATCATCACCTCTGCGCGCGGACAGTCCCAGCCGGTGTTCAGGTTGCGCTTGAAGAAGACGACGCGCAGGTCGGAGTCGTCCTGGATGTCGACAGGCGCGATGCGCCGGATCGTCCGCTCCTCGACCTCGAGCGAGTGGGTTTCCTGAAAACAGTGGGCGACCTCGTCCTCGGAGAGATCGCCCAGCACGCCCTCGATCGCCTGCAGGGCCTCAGCTAGCGGCGTCGCCGTGGCGCTGTCGCCAGAGGCATCTTCGACCTGGACGACGAGCAGCGGCCTGATCTCCTCGCCGGCTCCCTGTGCGGCCGCATAGCCCTGCCATGCCTCGTTGTACTCGGCGAGTTGGCGACTGGCTCGCTCGAGCAGGGTTATGTCGGCGGGCAGGGCCTGCTTGGGGTGGTGGAGCAGCACGCGCTCCTTGAGCAGCCCGGAGGCACGAACGTCCGCGGGATCGACGCTCCAGATGCGGTCGAGTCGGGTGGTATTCGTGAGCAGCTGCTGAAACTTGCCGGGGGTGGCGCTGATGCCGATGATCAGCGGCGCCGGCGGCATCTCCTCGAAGCCGAGGATGAACCGCTGGACGAGCGCCTGCGCCTGCTGGAGCTCATCCTCGTCCTGGAAGGTGCCGCGGTGCGCCTCGTCGATCACGACCCAGAAGCTCTGCGGGCGCGCCTCGGCCGTGTTCGTGACCGTGTCCCAGAGGGTGAACTGGCGCTCGTCGCCGTAGGTAACGAGCTTGCGGTCCCGGCCGAGCTTCTGCGTGTTGAGGAAGTAGACCTTGCCGGCCTCGAGACGCTCCTTGTTGAACGAGGAGTCGATCGTGACGAGGTCGCCGCGGGTGAACACATCCGACGTCTCCAGAATCTTCCGACGGGTCTGCTCGTTCAGCTCGGGCTGGTCGCTGATCCAGAGGAAGCTCGCCTCCTCGTCGCCGGCATGCATCCCGTCGCCGGTCAGCAGCACCTCCATCAGCCGAGTGGCGATCACCGTCTTGCCCGACCCTGTGGGGGCAGCGAGCACGAGCGCTTGGGGGTCGCCGTCGATCACCTCGTCACGGGCGCGGCGGGCGTGCCTGTACAGCCTCTCGACGGCGACGTCTTGGAAGTCCTTGAGCTCCAGTCTCATGACGCCTTGGCGTGTGCGAGCTTGACGCGGAAGTGGCGCAGGTAGTCGCGGTGGAGCATGTACGTCTTCCGCTCGAGCCCGACGAGCGCAGCCATCTCCGCGTATGCCTCTTCGGAGTCGGTCACGAAGTAGACATGCGAGACGTCCGGGCGCTCGCGTAGAGCGTTGACGAACGCGCGCAGGTGCGCCTCGTCGAAGAGGATTGCGTAGGGCGACCCGTCGACGAGCGAGAGGGGCTTGGCCGGGTCGCCGTGCTGCGGGCCGAGTGCGCCGGCTGCGAGCCACAGGACCGGGCGCAGCCGGTCGAAGCTGCGCCCGAGCTCGACGTCGTCCGGGTCGAGATAGTCGAGCCGGTAGAACTCGACGTTCTCATCGAAGCCGTCGGCGAAGGCGCGCCCGCCGCGGTAGGTGCCCGGCAGCTTCTGCCCGTCGGGGCGAACGCCCGTGATCGCTGCTCTCACGCGCGGCCTGGTCACCGACTCGAAGATGCCCTCTGCCTCGAACTGCTTGTCGCCCGGGTAGTAGCCCGCCCGCTTCAGTCGCCGCTCCACGCGCGGCTCGACCTCGTTGTTCGTGACGAGGATGCAGCGGCGTGAGCCACCGTCCTCGGCATTCAGCAGCGCGGTCGAGTGCAACGTCGTCCCCGATCCGGCGAAGAAGTCGACGATCAGCGCGTCGGGACGGTTGCGGCAGACCGCGGCAAGGCAGTCCTTGACCGCATAGATCGACTTCGGGAACGGGAACGCGTTCGGGCGCCCCAGGAGGCGCGTGAGCACGTTCGTTCCGTGGACGCCGGCGTCGTGGGCGCGGTCCCACCAGACCGTCTTCAGCCGCCGCACTGGGTTGCGCGGGCGGCGATGGTTGAGAGCGTAGGTGTCGCCGGTCTTTCGACCGACGACGATGGCACCGTCGGCGATGTAGCGCTCCATCGTCTCCCGCACGTAGCGCCAGACGCGTTCGTTGCCCTCGCCGTCGATCGGGTAGATCGAGAGAACGCCCTTGCTGCGGGTGACCTTGTACGGATCGTTGGGCCCGAGCAGGGGGCCGATGCCGACAACCCTGCGCTTCTTTTCGTCGACGTAGATCGCGTAGAACTGGTTCGGCCGCTGGTAGCGAAAGCTCGACTCGGCTCCCCGGCGGCGTAGGTAGAGGTCCTCGTACTCGCGCGCGTCGACGCTGAACTCAGGTGGTGCGTCCTCGTCCGGCTCCTCGCCCTCGGCGTGCTCAAGGTCAGCGTCAAGGTCAGAAAGCACCTCACTGCCGGCGGTCAGCGGCTTGCCCGCGATCAGCTCCTCACCCGTGTCGGGGACGCAGAACACCGCGTACTCGTCGACGCGGCCGAAGTTGATCTTGAACGTGCCCTTCGGATTGATCACGATCGTGACCGTGTAGAGCAGGTGCCCGTCCATCACCTGCTCGAGCAGCATCCCCAGGTGGTGCACTTCGTTCTCGTCGATCGTGACGATGAGGACGCCGTCGGGCCGGAGCATTCGTCTCGCGAGCCGCAGGCGCTTGTCCATCATCGACAGCCACTTGCTGTGCCGCCAGCGGTCGTTGGCGTCGACGTAGCGGTTGTTGTACTTCCAGTCAGTCGCACCGGAGTTGTAGGGCGGGTCGATGTAGATGCAGTCCACCTGCCCCTCGAGGGCGAAGCTCAGCAGCTGCAGGACGTGGTAGTTCTCGCCGTTCACCACCGCGTGGTACGGCTTTGTCTCGCTGCGCTCGATGCGATCGCTCTCGAGCGCCGTCAGCGCCGGGAACAGAGGCTCGCGAAAGCCCTTGACGATCATCAGGTCCGAGAGCGGAACGTCTTGCTCCGCGTCGCCGCCGGCACCGTTCGCGGGAACGACGATCGCCTTCTTGCCCGTGATCGACTGGACACGGAACGGCTCGTCCTGGTCCTGACGGCGGACAACCAGCGCTCCGACCTCGATCGGGACGTTGCCGAGTACGGCGATCTCCGGGATGTGCCTCTCAAACACGAGCCCGAACTTCGTGCGCCGCTTGAGCTCCGCGACCTCAGAGGCGATCGCCTCCCTCAGGTCAGGGTCGGCTACTTCCGATACGAGGTCTTCGAGTTGGGCCATGGGAAAGGAGCGGGCCGACAGTCAGGCCGCCGTGGGGAGGTTACGAGTCTTGCCCGACGGAGCCAAGCCCGGTCGTGTCGCTCCCTCAGTATGCCGTCATACGGCCACAATCAGGCATGAGATGGACGGCGCATCAAGGGCCGCGTGGGCAGAAGGGAAACCAAGTCGCTCGATGACCGGTCGGGCTGCGCACTGCCCCCGAGAAGCGCTACGAGACCGACCCGCCGCCGGCAGCCGCACCGTGGCGGCGAGTGCCGGATCCCGAGGCGCGCCTGCGCGGGGCGCTCGCCGACCTGTACGCCTAATACCGCCGCAACGAGACGCTCCTCGCGAACGTCTTCCGGGACGCCTCCCTCCTCCCGATCGTCGCCGAGGTCTCGCGTCCGTTCCTCGCCGAGCTGGCGGAGCTCCGAGACACGCTCGCCGTCGGCTGGGGGGCGCGCGGCCGCCGCCGCACCCGCCTACTGGCCGTGCTCGGGCACGCCCTCGAGTTCGGAACCTGGCAGTCGCTGACCGGGCGGCACGGGTTGAGCGACGCCGAGGCGATCGAGCCGATGCTCGCGCTCGCGCGCGACGCTGCAAATCCCACCGGATAAGTGTCGACAGGCGGCGGCCACGGCGCGGCTGGCGGGCTCGTCGGCGACGGCGGCCGCGCTGATCGCCGGTGTCGGCGTGGGCTCGTTCGCCTGGTTCGTCGTGCTCTCCTCCGGGGTGGCGGTTGCGCGGCGGCGAGTCGGCCCGCGGTTGCTGCGGCTCGTCGACGGCAGTTCCGGCGCGGGGCTGCTCGGCTTCGCCGGCTTACTCGGCTACCGAACGGTCCACAGCCCCTGAGAACGCATACCCGTCGCATCCGCCTGCCGTGTGCGCGCGGCCAGGCACCGTCACTGTCCGCGGTAGTCAGTGACAAGACGGTGAAGCGGGTGCACCGCCGTCAGAGTCAGTGCGCCGAAGTTACCGAAGAGCTCACCCGAAAGTGAAGCGCACGCCTGCGAGTCCGGCCCTGAGGCGATCGACTGCGCGATGGTCCGCAATCGGTCATGCGTTCGGGCGCCGATGACTGCCGGCACCTGTCAAAGCTAGGACGGAACCGCGTCGCGAACCGGGCTTGCTAGCGGCGCCTCTGCGCGTGCGTGCGCGCGCCGAACCGCCGCGTAACCTCCCGCTATGGCCACCAAACAGCAGCCAAACGTCGCACTCCCGATCCGACCGCCGTACCTGTTCGATCCTGAAACGGTCGGAAAGCGGATCCGGCCACTTCCGCGAACGGCGGAGCTGATCCACGCGAAGAAGCGCGTCGGCGAGCAATCCGTCGCTTTCCCGCGTCTCCAGAAAACCGACAGGGAGATCCTCCGCGTTCTCGGGCGCACGAACGGCTACAAGCACCTCGACGAGTTGGTCGTATCGCTCGAGCGCTGTCTGGCTAGCGGCTGGGACGCGCACCAGCTGGGCGCCCGCGACCGCGACGAGTTCGCGTCGCTGATGTCCGACCTCCAGGCCGGCGAGCACTGTCTGCTGCGCGAGTTCACGATTGAGTCGCCGGTCGGTCTACGGATCGAGGGCGCGAAGCCTGACCTCTACGTCCGCAAGGGCGCTCTCGGGGCGATCATCGAGGTCTTCCGGCCGCGCGAGCTGCCAGCCTTCCACGACTTCCTCACCGACGTCTCGCGCCTCTTGATGGAGACCGACGTGCGGCTCGACTACCACGCCGACGTCAAGCTCGAGTGCGTCTCCGACTTCGATGCGGCGGGGCGGCTCGTGTCGCCCTGGCATCCGATCGACCTCGACGAAGCGCTGGCGCCGGTGGCAGAGGAGGCGCTTGGACGCGTCGCTGCCGCACTTGCTGTGCTCGAGCCGGCGCAGAAGAGGACGCTCATTGAGCAGTGGCCTGAGCGGAACCTAAAGCTCGTCGTCGAGCTCGAGAACGTCCGCACGAGCGGCGGCAACGAGCCGACGCGGTCTGTCCACTGCGGGAAGTCGTACGCCGGCTACGAGCCGGTCGGGATGCTCGCGCGGCTGATGAAGCCGATCGTCGCGAAGGCGAAGAAACGGCAGGCTGGCGAGCGCGGCGAGGAGGCGCGCCTCCTCGTCTGCGACATCTCGCAGGCTATTGTGGCCGCGCACCTCGACGAGCCGTACCGGAAGGAGCGCTTCGTCGATGTGCTGAAGCGCGAGCTCGAGCCGCAGGTCGAGCGGAATTACGACGTGATCGCGCTCTGCGAGCGCCGTGGCTGGCACACGCCTCTGCGCCTCGACTTCGCCGTCTCGGCCGACGGCTATAGCAGCGTCGTCGGCGAGCTCTTCGGCTCCGTCGCCACCGTCGGCTGAACACTCGCGCGCGGTTAGTCGAGCCGCCCCTCCTCTTCGAGCGCAACGAGCGCGTCGCGGAATGATCCATCGTCTTGGGCGACGAGACCCTCGCGCGCGTAACCCGTTGCGTACGCCTCGCCGGCTCGCACGTTCGCGAGGATCGTCCCCGCCGGGACGATCAGGACGTTGAAGCGGGGGTGCGGGACGACTGGTGCTTCACGGGGATCGTTCGGCGCGCCCTCCGCCTCGATGTAGATGTCGACGTCGGAATCGTCGCGGTGGTCGCCGCGGGCTCGGGAGCCGACGACCAGCACGAAGCGCACGGGCCACTTCTCGTCGACCAGCTGAGGCACCTCCATGAGGACCTTCTCTTGCTCGTCGTCGAGGCGCGCACCGATCAGTTCGCGGTCGCGCTCGAGGCGCCGCCGCCAATCCCCGTCGTCACGCCACCGACTGCGGCGACCTACGTTCATGCCGGAACGGTACGTCCAAGGTGCGCGCAGCTGCGCAGGAGGCGAGCTGGCGCAGCTCCTTCGAGCCACTGACCAAGCGCCCATGGCCAGATAGACCGACTGTTGTTGGCCTCAATGGCCCTGCTGTGGCGTCGGGACGGCGGTACGCTCGTGAAGCGATGTCGAACGAGCGAACCCGCTTGTTCTCCGATGGCTTCGATGACGAGTTCGCCGTCGGCGCCGAACCCGGCAACGACGCGTTCTTCGGGCGAAATGTCCTGAGGGGTCTGATCGCGGGTATCGATAACTTCATCGAGACGCGCCAGCAGCGGTGGACGCGTTACCGCTCCCTTGGCCCTGCTCTTCTCGGGTGCGCCCTGTGGATCGACGACGAAGAGCTACTGGGCAGGCTCGGCGATCTTGCCGCCGCGTGTGTCGTGGTGAGGAAGCAGGGCCGCAGCGCCAACGAGCGCGCGAAGTTGGAGAGATTGAAGCGCGTTAACGACGCTACACCGGGACTCCCAGTCCGACCCTTCCCCGATCTCGGCGGATTGGCGCCGAAGGTGGATGGTCAGCCGCTCGTTGTCGGCCCGTACGGCCCGCCGATGGACGACGCCGTCCTATCGACTATTCGAACGATCGGCTACCGCAGGTCGGGGCGGGGTGACTCCCCGCCCGTGATGCACGCGAAGCTTGCTCTCCTTGGGCATCTCTGGTGGCACGACGAGGGAGAGCTTGGGGTCGAGGATGTAACGGGCTTCGCGCCGCGCCGGTTGTGGATCTCGTCGGCGAACTTCACGGAGTCGTCTCGTCGGAGTCTTGAGTTTGGCTACTGGACTGAGGACAAGGCGCTGATGGAAGGCGCTGAGCGATTTCTGCTCAGGCTGATCGCGGCGTCAGAGGGTCTCGACCCGGACGCCGATCTAATCGATCCCGAGCTGGTTCCAGTCGAGTTCGACGACGAGGCTATGTGGGAGGCGTTAGGCGAAGCTCCTTGGGATGACGAGGAAGACCCGGAAGCCTGAAGCCGGAAGTGGAGCGCGCGCCCGCGAGTCCAGGGGCCTCAGGCGATTGCGCCGACGTGCGGGCCGGAGCGACGCTTTGCGCTTCCCGGGGCGCTCGCTTACTGTCTCGGGCGTTGGCTGCGGACTGAGCCCTTTCGGTCTGTCCTGTACTCCGGCTGGAGACGAGTTCCGTGTCCGCTGCCATCACTTTCGACGATCTGCGCCGATTTGCCGAGGAAGACAGCAACGTTGTCGGTCTCGTCTTGGGCGGCTCGCGTGGGAAGCGCGCCTTCGTTGACGAGTCTTCCGACTTCGACATTTTCATCGTCGTTGGCGAGGACGCCGACGGGTATCGACTGAGGTTCCCGCTTCGTGCCAGGCGCTTTCGTTGCGAGCGAGCCAAAGGGCGCAGAAGAAGCCCGCGATGCCGACGAATCCGAGGGCGGCCAAGTCGACGGGACGGAGTGCCTTCAGGAGCTTCACCAATCGCGTCGTTCCCCGCTCACGCCGTCCGACGTCGCCCCCTTTTCCACGCCCGGCTCTACGAACCGCTCTCGTGGAACAGCTGGGGCGGCTGGGCCGCCTCCTCGGCGGCTGGGGCCGTCCCGTCCTCTCTTGATGCCGTCGGCTGCTCACGGTCCTGCGCGCCGTGCTCGTGCGCTGGCTGCGTTTCGGCCTGCGAGTTGGAGGGCTGGGCGCGACCGTTCTTCCGCAAGGGCTCGAGCAGCTCCGCCGGAAGTTGCGCCTGCCGCTCGAGGAAGGTTGCGACAAGCCGTAGAAGTCGCGCCGTCTCGGGCTCGTTCGAAGCAGGGACGGGCGCAGAGCGGACGGGCGCGTGGAGCGCCCCGAGCAGGTAGTGCTCGGCGAGGCGCGGGAGGTCGACGGTGGCGGGGGCGGCGAGGGCGAGTCGCTGGACGAGCTCGACGAGCGGCCCGGCGTACGCGGGGGGCTTCGGCTCGAACGCACCGATCGCGGCGGTCGCCTTCGCGGGGTCGACGCCGAACTCGGTGAGCATCCCGAGCATGAACTTGTCGATCGTCTTCGACATCTCTTGCATGGCCGCGTAGCTCGCCGCGCCCTCGGCGAGGCGCTCGTGCAGGTGGCGCTCGAAGACATCCTCTGGCTGTCGGTAGGCAAGCGCGGCGATTCGGGTGAGCGCGAGCGTGATTCCAGTGATCGTTTCCGAGGCGAGCCACATGACCGCGCTCCGCTGCTTCTCGGGCAAGTTCTCGGAATAGCGCCCGCCGAGGACGCGGCATGCTCCGATCGCGCGCTTGAGCGCGATGGTCGTCGGCGCGAGCCAGAGGTCCGAGCGGGCGAAGCCGTAAACGCGGCGCAGTTCGTCATCGGGTTTAACCGTCTTCAGCACGTCCGCGGCGAGCGCGGCCAGATCGGGTGCCTGCGTGCCGTACGGGCTCGTGTCGGTGAGGCCGACGAGCTGCTCTCGCCGCTCGAGGTCGCGCGGGTCGAGGATCTCGGAGCCCAAGCGGGCGGCGAGTCCCCGGGTGTTGTCGCTTGCACTCTTGGTCGTGGCGAGGAAGCTCGACTTCGAGTCGATGAGCCTTGCGACGCCGACGAGCCAGAGGAGGCGGTCGGCGCTGCTGGGGGCGCTCTTGGCCTCGGTCGCCTTGCACTCACCGTTAACGATCCGCGTCTCAAGCGTGCGGTCGAAGAAGAAGGCGAGCACATCGATGTCCGTGACCTGGAAGTGCTCGCGGAAGCGGACTCCGAGGTCCACGGCGCGGCGCACGAAGCCGCCCTCCGCGTGCAGGAGACGCGCGACTCGAGCCTCGAGCAGCGGTCCCTTCGCGGCCGTCGGGGGCATCAGACCACCTCGCGGCGCATCGCGCGCGCCGCTTCCTCGCGCAGCTGCTCGACGGTCGAGGTAATGACCTCGGCCTCCGCGCCGGGCTGCAGCGGCGGTAGCTCGGCACGGGTGCGCTCCGGCGCACGGAAGCTACCCGGCAGCCACAGCGCCTCGAGCGGGTTCTTCGCGCCCGGCGCGGGCTCCGCGTCGGCCAGCGCCAGCCGGAGCAACTCCAGGCCGTCACGGGCGACGTCCTCCTTTACCAGGTGCAGGTACGCGCGCTCGCCGACCTTCTGGACGCGGACGATCCCCTTCGCCTCGAGCAGCGGATAGTCGCGCTTGATCGCGGTCGCCGGTCCCACCACCCTGCGCTCGATCAGGCGCTCCACGAGCAGGATCGGGTTGTCGATACGGCCCGTGCCGAAAGGTGCGAAGCGGTGCCCGAACAGAATGTGGGCGACGAACAGCTTGCGCTCGTGCGCGACGTCGGTCGGCCCGTAGCGCAACGCCCGCTCGAGGCTGGGTGAAAACCCGAAGTTGCGCCCCGTTCCGCCCTGCGTGATCACGCGTGCGGAATCGATCAGCCCCACCTTCTGAGCGCCTTGGAGCAGACGGCTGCTCGTCGAGAGGTTCTCGATCGAGGTGCCCGGCCGCTCGGCGACGGTGCGCGAAAGCCCGGCCAGCATCTGGCGCTCGTTCGCCGGCAGGTTCTTCATGAACTCGGCGATGTCGACCGCCTCCGTGCCCCAGACGTAAGGGCTGAACAGGACATCCTCGTGCAGCCTCTGCGAACGGACACGGTGGAGCATCCCGATGGCAGCGAGGGCGGCGAGCGCCTCGTCCTGCGCCTGCTCCGGGAAGCCGTCAGTCTCGAGCGCCGCGCGGTGGTCGGACTCGGTCATCGGCGCGAACGTGAGGTGGTCGGAGGAGGCGATCGCGCAGCGCTCGGCGAGCGACGGGCTCAGGTTCTCCCAGATCGCTGCCGCCTGCTCGAGCACAGGCGCCGCGATCCCGACCTGCTCCTCGACCTCCTCGATCTCGCCCGTCAAGGGATTCCGCGTCGCCTCGACCAAGTCCGCCCTCTCGAGTTCCTTCACGCACCAGAGCTGCAGGTCCGAGGGCGCGAGGTTGGCGAGCTTTGCGAACAGGCGCAGTTTTTCCGCGCTGACCTGCCCGTGGCGCTGAATCCGCAGCGCCAGGTCCATCGCCTGCCCGGCCCGGTACGTCGCGTCGAAGAGGACCTTCGCGGGCGACGGCGGCACGCCGACAAGGTTCATGTAAGCGCGCAGAGTCGTGCGGCCGAGGTTAGAGCGGGTGAGCGAGCCGATCGAGGGTGTTTGCGGCTGGGTCATCGGGCGGGCCAGTTTAGCCGCCGTCTCGGACCGGCCCTCGTCGCGCTCAAGGAATCCCGGCGGGGCCCAAGGCTCACGCGCCCTCCGCGTCTCCGCTGGTGACCGCATGAAGCGAGTGCGATTCCATCAGCATCAGGGCAGAGGGCGAGGCCGAAGTTTGAGCGCACGCCTGTCCGTGCGGAGCACGAGGCGACCCGGCGGGCGACTGCGTCTGCTCGGCGCAGCGGCTGGCGGCGTTCCGGGAAAAGCTGTCGCGAGCTCCGCTCGACCGCTTCGACCTGGTCGTGACCGTCCCACGCGCCCGCGCCGTGGAGCTGGCCGCGGCGGAAGGGGAGGCGTCGTCGGCCGTCCGAGAGCGCGTGCTCGCGGCGCGCGACGCTCTCGGCGACAAACCCGGGGCTGCCCGTGCCCTGGAACGTCCA
>JBBDQR010000078.1:12037-28504 GCA_040905885.1 Gaiellaceae bacterium
CCCCCCCCCCCGCCCGCCCCCGACGACCTGCTCGGACGCGCGGTCGACCGGCTGCCGCTGTCCGGCCGGGGACGGGCCCGTGTCGCCCGCGTCGCCAGGACGGTCGCCGCGCTCGCGGGCGCCGGCGAGGTGCTCCCGGAGCACGTCGCCGAGGCCCTCGCCTATCGCGCTCCCACGGAGCTGGCCGGATGAGCGAGCTCGCCGTCGCCGTCTTCGCTGCCGAGACCGGGTCGCACCACGTCGAGCGCCCGCGCAGCGCCGGGTTCGCGTCGTTCGTCCGCAGCTTCGACGAGCAGGCCTGCGCGGCCCGCCTGGCCGAGCGGGGGCTGCGCTTTCTCGGCCGCTCTGATCCCTCGTTCCCGCCGCAGCTGCGCGCGATCCACGATCCTCCCGTCGGGCTGTTTCTCCGCGGCGCGGCCGCGACCGAGCTGCTCACGAGGCCTGCGGCGGCGATCGTGGGCGCGCGCGCCTGCTCGCCGTACGGGGGCCAGGTGGCGCGCTCGCTCGGCCGGGAGCTGGCCGCCGCGGGACTCGTCGTCGTCAGCGGGCTCGCGCGCGGCGTGGACGGCGCCGCGCACCGCGGAGCGCTGGAGGCGGACGGACTAACGGTCGCCGTCCTCGGCTGCGGGATCGATCGTGACTATCCGGCTTCGCACCGCGATGTCGCCCGCGGGATCGCCGAGCTAGGGCTGATCGTCTCCGAGTACGCACCCGGCGTCGAGCCCGCTCCGTGGCGCTTCCCGGCGAGAAACCGGATCATCGCCGGCCTGTCCGCAGCAACGATCGTCGTCGAGGCCCGCGAACGCAGCGGCGCCCTGATCACCGCCGACCTGGCGCTCGAGGAGGGGCGGGAGGTCTTCGCGGTCCCCGGCGAGATCACGTCGAGCCTCAGCCACGGCACGAACGCGCTCCTGCGCACGGGCGCGACTCCGCTCACGTCGGCGGACGACGTGCTCGAGGTCTTCGGACTCGACCCGGCAGCGCGGGGCCGGCCGCCGGCCGAGGTCGAACCGATCTTGGAGCACCTTCCGGCCACGGCGGACGAGCTCGCGCGCATGACCGGGCTCGACGCGGGCGCGCTCGCGGCTCAACTCGCCGAGCTCGAGCTCGCGGGGTCCGTGGTCGAGGGGGAGGGGACGTACCGTGCCGCTCGCTAGCTGACGCGTGTGCGAGCTCGCGCTGCTCCGCGAGCTCCGCCGTGCACGTGCGAGGTCACAGCACGCGCGGTCGGCGGATGAGAAAGCGCTCGCGGGGGCCGTCATCGGTTTACAGTCTCCCGTGCGGCTGGACGCGAGACGGCCCGGCGCGCGTGATGGACTCGGTGGAAAACGAGGAGGGCTGAAGCGTGGCCAAGGTCCTGTGTGTGCTCTACGACGATCCCGTCGACGGCTACCCGGAGTCGTACGCCCGCGACGACATCCCCGCGATCGAGCGCTATCCCGACGGCCAGACGACGCCGACGCCGGACGCGATCGAGTTCACGCCCGGCGAGCTGCTCGGGAGCGTCTCCGGCGAGCTGGGGTTGCGGAAGTTCCTCGAGGAGGCCGGCCACGAGCTGGTCGTGACCTCCGACAAGGACGGTGAGGACTCGACCTTCGACCGGGAGCTGCCCGACGCCGAGATCGTGATCTCCCAGCCCTTCTGGCCCGCCTACCTGACCAGGAAGCGGATGGAGAGCGCGCCCGGCCTGAAGCTCGCGATCACCGCGGGGATCGGCTCGGATCACGTCGACCTCCAGGCGGCGATCGACCACGGCATCACCGTCACCGAGGTGACGTACTGCAACAGCATCAGCGTCTCCGAGCACGTGGTGATGGCGATCCTCGCCCTCGTCCGCAACTACATCCCGTCGTACCAGTGGGTCATCAAGGGCGGCTGGAACATCGCCGACTGCGTCGAGCGCTCCTACGACCTGGAGGGCATGCAGGTCGGGACGTTCGGCGCCGGCCGGATCGGCTCGGCGGTGCTGCGGCGGCTGAAGCCGTTCGACGTCGGTCTCCACTACACCGACCGCTACCGCTTCCCGGCCGAGGTCGAGGAGGAGCTGGGCGCCACCTTCCACGACGACGTCGAGTCGCTCGTCTCCGTCTGCGACGTGATCACGATCAACACGCCTCTGCATCCGGAGACGGAGCACCTCTTCGACGACGAGCTGCTCGGCAAGATGAAGCGCGGCGCGTACCTCGTGAACACCGCCCGGGGAAAGATCTGCGACCGCGACGCCGTCGCGCGGGCGCTCGAGTCGGGCCAGCTCGCGGGCTACGCCGGCGACGTCTGGTTCCCGCAGCCGGCGCCCAAGGACCATCCCTGGCGGACGATGCCCAACCACGGCATGACTCCCCACATCTCCGGCTCGAGCCTCTCCGCCCAGGCGCGCTACGCCGCGGGCACGCGCGAGATCCTGGAGTGCTGGTTCGAGGGCCGGCCGATCCGGGAGGAGTACCTGATCGTGGACGCGGGCCAGCTCGCGGGCGCGGGCGCGCACTCGTACAGCGCGGGCGACGCGACCGGAGGATCCGACGAGGCGGCGCGGTTCGGCCGGTAACCGGAAGGAGAGGCGATGGCGACCGTCGAGACGGCCCTGACCCAGGTTCGGCAGGTGCTGGCGAAGGGGTCCGTGCCGGATCCGATCCCGACTCTGGACCAGGCCCGGAGCGACCCTGCTCGCCGGGAGAAGATCCGGGAGATCCGCAAGCTGATCGACGAGCGCGGGATCAAGTACCTGTTCTTCCAGCAGGTCTCCGTCTCCGGGCACGTGAACGGCAAGGGCGTCTCCGCGACGCAGTGGGAGAAGGTCGCCGAGGAGGGCTACCAGCTCGTCTACGGCGCCACCGCCGACCTGTTCGTCGACCGCTCCGACCGCTACATCGGCTTCGGCCCCGAGGAGTCCGAGCTCGCGGCGATCGCCGACGTGGACACGTTCGCCCAGCTCCCGTGGGACCCCCGGGTCGCCCGGGTCTACTGCGACTGCTACGACACCGAGACCGGTGGGCTCCTCGACGCCGACCCGCGCCAGAACCTCAAGCGGATCATGAACGCCGTCGAGCGCGAGCTCGGCTACACGTTCCTGTGCGGGATCGAGCCCGAGATGATGTGGCTCAAGAAGGCCGACGGCACGGCCGAGCCCGAGGGCCTGACGAAGCCGTGGTGCTACCACATCAACCAGTTCGAGGAGCTGCGGCCGATCATCCTCGACGTGATCGAGTACGGCGAGGCGCTCGGGATCAACCCGACCTACGGCGACCACGAGGACTCGCCGGGGCAGCTCGAGCTCAACTTCCTCTTCGACCGCGCGATCCGGACGGCGGACAACCTCTCCACCTACCGGCAGATCTGCGCGGCCGTCGCCCGCAAGCACGACGTCCTCGCCTGCTTCATGCCGAAGCCGTTCACCGGCGTCTCGGCGAACGGCGCCCACCACCACTTCACGCTCGTGGACGCCGAGGGGACGAACGTCTTCTACGACCCGGACGGGCCCGCGAAGCTCTCCGAGCTGGGGCGCCAGTTCATGGGCGGGATCCTCGACCACTACCGCGCCCTCTGCGCGATCGGGGCCTCGACCGTCAACTCGTACAAGCGCTTCTGGGACTTCGGGTTCTGGGCGCCGATCTACAAGGACTACGGCTGGCAGAACCGGACCTGCCTCGTCCGCGTCGCCAGCGGCGGGCGCTTCGAGTTCCGGGCGGTGGACTCGGCCTGCAACCCGTACCTGACCCAGGCCGCGCTCCTGCTCGCCGGCCTCGACGGGGTCAAGCGCGAGCTCGACCCGGGTCCGCCGCAGCAGCGGAACGTCTACGACGTCCTCGCCGAGGGCGTGGACATCCCGCGCGTCCCCGAGCATCTCGGCGAGGCGCTCGAGGCGCTCGCGGAGGACGACGTCGTTCGCTCCGCCCTGCCCGGCCGCCTCTACGATGTGTACATGCACTACAAGCGGGACGAGTGGGAGCGCTTCCTCGCCGCAGTCACCGACTGGGAGCGCGAGCGCTACCTCGACGTCCTCCCCTGAGGCATGTGCGGGATCGCCGGGATCATCTACCGCGACGGCGCCGAGCACGACGTCGGCCTGGACGTGACCCGGATGCTCCAGTCGATGAAGCACCGGGGCCCCGACTCGACCGGGTACGCCCTCTACCACCCCTCGCAGAACGGCGACGTCATCCTGCGCTACAAGCTCGCCGACGCCAACGACCCCCGCGACTCCGAGTTCTCGGAGCGGCTCGCCCGCCACCAGCGCGAGGTCGAGCGCCGCCTGCGCGCCCTCGGCGCGGAGATCGAGGAGCTCCAGGCCGACACCGAGTACGCCTACCGCGCCAGCGTGAGCTTCGACGGCGACCTGAAGGCGCTGACCGACTACGTCGAGGACATCCCGGGCTGCGAGGTGCTCTCGCTCGGGCGGACGCTCGAGATCGTCAAGGACCTCGGCGACGCCGAGACCGTCTCGCGCCAGTACCGGCTCGAGGGCCTGCGCGGCACGCACGGGATCGGCCACGTCCGGATGGCCACGGAGTCCGACGTCGACATCTCCGGCGCGCACCCGTACTGGGCCTACCCGTTCCCGGACGCCGCCGTCGTCCACAACGGCCAGCTGACGAACTACTGGCAGTGGAAGCGGCGGCTCGAGGCCGCCGGTCACCGCTTCCAGTCCCTCTGCGACTCCGAGGTGATCGCCGTCTACCTCGCGCACGCGATGGGGGAGGGTCTGACGCTCGAGGAGGCGATGCGCCGGAGCCTCGACGACCTCGACGGCGTCTTCACCTACATCTGCGTCACGGACGAGGCGCTGGGGGTGGCGAAGGACGAGATGGCCGCGAAGCCGCTCGTCCTCTACGAGTCGGACGAGCTCGTCGCGCTCGCTTCCGAGGAGATCGCCATCCGCGCCGTGCTCCCGCACGAGATCGAGACCTACGACCCGTACGAGTCGGAGGTGCTGGTGTGGACGCGGTGAGCACGAGGTACGACGCGCGCGGGCTGATGGAGCCGCACGCCGAGGTGCCGCGGATCTCCGAGATCGACGGGGGCAAAGCGGTGCTGGACGCGCGCGACCTCTCCACGCGTCAGATCAACCTCGAGCTGCGGTGGCTGCTCTACGAGCAGGGCGTCACCGACGTCACCGTCCTCAACCCGGGCGCCAAGCACTCGCTCGGGGTCGGCGTCCTCACCCGCTGCCGCCTCACCTTCGAGGGCAGCCTCGGCTACTTCGGGCTCGGGCTGATCGACGGGCCGGAGGTGCGCGTCAACGGCCGCGTCGGCTGGTCGGCCTGCGAGAACATGATGTCGGGCGTGGTAGTGATCGAGGGGAACGCGGGCTCGCTCACGGGTGCGGCGATCCGGGGCGGCGACGTCGTCGTCAAGGGCCGCGTCGGCGCCCGCACCGGCATCGACCAGAAGGGCGGGACGATCCTCGTCCTCGGCGAGGCCGGCTCGATGACGGGCTTCATGTTGCAGCGCGGCCGGATCATCCTCTGCGGCGACGTGGGGGCCGGGCTCGGCGACTCGATGTACGACGGGACGATCTACGTCGCCGGCACGGTCAAGTCGCTCGGCATCGACTGCGTGCCGGGGGAGTGGACGGACGCGGACACCGAGCTGATCGAGCGCAAGTTCCGGATCTACGGGCTGGGCGCGCCGCCCTCCTTCCAGAAGTTCGTCTGCGGCAAGGTGCTCTACAACTACGACAGCCTCGAGCCCGCCGAGCGGAAGCTGGTGCTGTGATGGAGGAGAGGACAGTCCTCGGCCGGTCGCAGATCTTCACGCCCGAGGTGATCGACGACATCCACATGAAGGCCGAGCTCGGGCGCTACCGGATGCGCGGCTTCTCGCTCTTCAAGAAGATCCCGCACTGGGACGAGCTGATGTTCCTGCCGGGGACGCTGACCCGCTTCGTGATCGAGGGCTACCGCGAGAAATGCGAGACGAAGACGGTGCTCGGCGCCCGCTTCGCGAAGAAGCCGCTCGAGCTCGACATCCCGATCTACATCACGGGCATGTCCTTCGGCGCGCTAAGCCTCGAAGCGAAGATGGCGCTCGCAAAGGGCGCGTCGATGGCCGGCACGGCGACCTGCTCCGGCGAGGGCGGGATGATCCCACCCGAGCGCGACTACTCGACCAAGTGGTACTACCAGGTGATCCAGAGCCGGTACGGGTTCAACCCGCACCACCTGATGCTCGCCGACGGGATCGAGTTCTTCATCGGCCAGGGCTGCAAGGTCGGGCTCGGCGGCCACCTGATGGGGCAGAAGGTGACCGAGCAGGTGGCGGAGATGCGCTCGCTGCCGGTCGGGATCGACCAGCGCTCGCCGGCGCGCCACCCCGACTGGCTGGGCCCCGACGACCTCTCGCTGAAGGTGCAGGAGATCCGCGAGGCGACCGACTACCAGGTGCCGATCCAGCTCAAGCTCGGCGCCGCCCGCGTCTACGACGACGTGCGCATGGCGGCCAAGTGCGGGCCGGACATCATCTACCTCGACGGCGCGGAGGGCAGCACCGGCGCCGGGCCGCACATCGCCACCGAGGAGACCGGCATCCCGCTGATGGCCGCGATTCCCGAGGCGCGCCGCGCGCTCGAGGACGTCGGGCTCGCGGACGAGATCGACCTCGTCGTCGCCGGCGGGATCCGCAACGGCGCCGACATCGCGAAGTGCATCTCGCTGGGCGCGAACGCGGTGGCGATCGGCACCTCGGCGCTGATGGCGCTCAACTGCAACAAGGAGATCCCCGGCGTCACCGACTACGAGGGCACGGTCGGCGTCCCGGCCGGGCAGTGCTACCACTGCCACACGGGCCGCTGCCCCGTCGGCATCACGACGCAGGACCCGGAGCTGCGCAAGCGGCTGGTCGTCGAGGAGGCCGCGGAGCGCGTCTACAACCTCCTGACCGCGATGACGATGGAGCTCCAGATGCTCGCCCGGGCGTGCGGCAAGACGGACGTGCACTCGCTGGAGCCCGAGGACCTCTGCGCGCTCACCGTCGAGGCGGCGGCGATGGCGAAGGTGCCGCTCGCCGGGACGACGTGGATCCCGGGCGTGACCGAGGCCGACATCCTGGCCGAGGTGCGGGCGCTGCTCCTGCGCGAGCGGGAGGAGCAGCTGATCAGGGAGCACGCCGAGCCGTGAGCATCCTCGACTCCGAGACGCTCGCCGGCCGGCGCTTCCCCTACCAGGAGCGGATCGAGGAGGTCGAGGACGTCGACCTGCTGGCGGCCACGCCCGGCGACGACCTGAACTGGCTCGAGGACGTCGAGCTGCTCGAGGAGGAGGGCGTCCCGGCCGTCTTCGACCGCTACTCGAACGCGTTCCTCAAGATCTACTTCCCGATCCCGCCGGGGCGGGAGGACGAGCTCGCCCGCAAGGTGCTGGTCAAGCACCTCCAGTCGGGCAACTCGTACGGGATCCGGCTGAAGGAGAGGCACTGCAAGTTCCCGCAGCCGGAGCTCGGCCCCTGGGTCGAGGGCTCAAGCCGCGTGGGCGCCGACTGGACGCCGCCCGTGCTCGAGGGCTGGGAGCCCCCGGCAGGGCACTGAGGACGTGGGCGCTCGGCGCAAGCCGCTGATCGGCGTCTCCGTGAGCTTCCACGACTTCGGCGACTACCAGGGAGTCGGCTTCCAGCGGCCGATCGCGCTCGCCGGCGGCCTTCCCCTGATCCTGCCCAGGGTCGAGGGGGCGCTCGACGACGTCCTCGACGCGTGCGACGGGATCGCGCTCGGGGGCGGGCGGGACGTCGATCCGCGCCGCTACGGGCAGGAGCCGCACGAGAAGCTCGCCGCAACCGAGCCCCGCCGCGACGCGTTCGAGCTCGAGCTCGTCGGGCGGGCGCTCGAGCGCGGGCTGCCGGTGCTCGGCATGTGCCGCGGCATCCAGGTGCTGAACGTCGCCCTCGGCGGCACGCTCGTCCAGGATCTCAGCCTCGTCGAGGAGTGGGCCGGGCACCCCTCCGATCCCGGCTGGAAGGCGTGGAAGGAGGTCGAGCGGGCCTCGCTCGACGGCGCGCCGGAGGTGCCGCCGCACCCGCGCCACTCGATTGCGATCGAGCCCGGCAGCCGGCTGCACGACGCGCTCGGCGTCGAGGAGATCGAGGTCGACAGCTTCCACCACCAGGCGATCGACCGGGTCGCGCCCGGCCTCCGGGTCACCGCCCGCGCCCCGGACGGCGTCGTCGAGGCCGTGGAGCTCGACGGCTCCGCGCCCGTGGTCGCGGTCCAGTGGGAGCTCCAGGAGGAGTGGCGCGTGGACCCGCGCTTCCTGCGGCTCTTCGAGGGCTTCGTGGCGGCCGCGCGCCTGGGGGGCTGGGAGCCCGCCGGCGGGCAATAGGACAGATTGGCGAGTCACGGTCGAAGCGTGAGCCCGCGCTTCCGGCCGTGACGCCACGGCGCGCGGTTCGGGCGTTGGAACGGTGCGGCTGGGAGCTCGATCGCGCGAAAGGAAGCCACCAGGTCCTTCGGCACCCCGATCGCCGGCATCGCATCGTCGTTCCCTGTCCGAGATCGCCCACGAAGGACGTATCGACGAGTCCGCGCGGATGGGCGCGGCTCAGCCACGCGGAGCGGGTTGCTGGTCGAGGACGCCGTCGACCTCGGCTCTGAAGCGCTCGCCGTCGATGGTCGGCGTGCCCGCGAATAGCGCGACCGCCGCCTCTGCCCCGACGAACCGGCGCCGGCGAAACGGCGTCAGCTCCCCGACGGGGACGCCGTTGCGAGTGACGACGAACGTCTCTCCACGGCCGAGGGCGCGCATGATCTCGCCAATCTCGTTCCGAAGCTCTCGTTGGGTGATCTCTCGCGCCATGGCAAGGGTGTAGCACGCGCGCTACACGCTGCTGAGCGGGCGGGCCGCGAACTGCGTCTGGTTTTGCGCTTGGCAGTCACGACGCCCCGCCGCTGGACTCAATCACCGCTACCCCGGTATCCCGGCGGCAGCGGCGTCGGCCGCATCGCCCGGTCCATGCCCTCGGCGACGAACTCCGAGACGGCGCGCTCGGCATGCTGCCGGATGAGGAGGACGCTCGATCCGCGCGTGGTCGACCAGCAGGTCGTGGATGACCGGCATGTCGCTCATCAGCCGCGCGTCCATGCCGCGGCTCATCATCCAGTCGGGCATCCCCTCCGGCATGCCGTCCCGCCCGCACGCCGACAGGACCGCCGCGACCGGCGGCGCCCCGGCGAGGAAAGCCAACGCGCGCCGGAAGAAGCCGCGCCGTGTCACTGGTCGAGGGCGAGCCGGATGTCGTGGGCGAGGCTTGCCGGCGTGAGGTCCGCGCCCGCGTGCAGGGTCGAGACCCAGACGCCCTCGCGATCGTAGACGCGGACCGGCGCCGAGTGCAGCGTGTCCTCGCCGGACTCGAAAGAGGAGAGGATCGCGAACTCTTTCCAGACGGCGCGCAGCGCCTCAACGGGCTCGCCGCCGCCGAGATAGCGCAGCTTCCCCAGTGCACGATTGCGGCGCAGGAAGCCGTGCACGCTCTCGCGCGTGTCCTCGGCCGGGTCGGTCGAGATCGCGACCGCGACGAGCTCTCGGCGCTCGGCCGCCGTCAGCTCCTCGAGCGTGCGGGCGATCTGCGAGGCGATGATCGGGCACGACTCGGTGCACTGGGAGTCGAGGAAGGTGAGGGCAACCACCTTGCCCCGGAACTCGCGCGAGCGAACGAGCACGCTCTGCTCGTCGCGGAGCGCGAACTCGGGGAGTTCGATCCGGCCGGGCGGCTGGCTGCCCCGGTACGCCACCGCGTCCGCGCGGTCGGAGGCGACGAGCCCCAAGCCGGCGCCGACGCCGCCGGCCACGAAGAGCGCCAGGATGCCGCCGAGAATTAGCCACTTCAAGATTGACCACCTCCAGTGATCGCTGAGATTCCTTGCTCGAGCGTGCCTCTCGAGACAGCGCCGAGCGAGTGGGCGACGGCGCGTCCTTGGGCGTCGAGGTAGAACGTCTCGGGGACGCCGGTCAGGCCGTAGGTCTCGTACGTCTCGTTGCCCGTGTCGCGGATCGACACGTACGGCGGCTCGAACTCGCGCAGGAACGCGAGCGCGTCCGAGCGCAGGTCCTGGACGTTGACGCCGACGAAGACAACCTCGCCGCCATGTGCGCGCGCCGACTCGTTCAGGACGGGGGCCTCGTCGCGGCAGGGGATGCACCAGCTCGCCCAGAAGTTCACGACGACCGGATGCCCGCGGAGCTCCGCGAGAGCCAAGCGGCGGTCGGTGAGCAGGGCGTCCAGCGTCCCTGGCCATGAGGAGCGCTTCTCCCAGACCACCTCGAGCTCGAACGGTGGTGCGGGTGGGCGCTCGCCGGCTGCGATCTTCGCGGTGAAGCCAGAGCCCTTGCCGGCCGAGAGCGTGGCCCAGGCGAACAGCGTGAGGAGCGAGACGACGACCAGGACGGCCGCGAGCCGCAGCGACAGTCGCAGGCGGCTGTGGGCTACAGGCTCGTCCACCAGTCGAGTCCCAGACCGCGCAGCACCCGCTGCGCGTAGACGTTGACGAGGTAGAGATAGCCCGTCAGCAGCAGCCCGCCCATGGCGACGAGCAGCGTGCCCGCGCTCGCCTGGACGAGGCGGTAGTGCCGGTGGACTTGCCGGAGGGCCCCCAGCGCGCGCGTGAAGCCGAAGCCGACCGCGAGGAACGGGGCCGCAAGCCCGAGGCCGTAGACGCCGAGCAGGAGCACGCCGGTCGGCAGCGAGGCGGTAGCGCCGGCGAGAACGAGGATCGAAGCGAGAATCGGCCCGATGCACGGCGTCCAGCAGAAGGCGAAGGCGACGCCGAGGGCGACCGGGCCGCCCCGGCGGCGGGCGGCCTGCTGAATCCGCGCCACCCAGCGGCCGCCCAGAGCGCCCGACCAGCCGATGCCGAGCATCGCGAGCCCGAAGACGACGATCAGCGCCCCGGCGATCCGGTTGAGCCAGAGGCGATGGTCGTCGAGCAGCGCGCCGGCGACCGAGGCGCTGGCCCCGAGCGCCACGAAGACGGCGAGGAAGCCGACGAAGAAGAGCGCACTGGCGGCGGCGACCTGGCGTCGAGCGCCAGGCGCCCGCTCGGCGATCCGCTCGAAGCTGACCCCGCTGACGGTCGCGAGATAGCCGGGCACGAGCGGAAGCACGCACGGGGAGATGAATGAGGCGACCCCGGCCGCGAACACCAGAGGCAGCGACAGCCCGGCGACCTCCACTACCGCTCGACCTCCTCGACCGCCCGAACGAACCTCTCGTACGACTGCGCGCCGGTAAGAGCGCGGGCGAGCCGCCCGTCCGGGTCGACGACGAACGTGGTCGGCAGACCGACGAGGCCGTAGCGCCCGGCGAGCCTCCCCTGCGGGTCGGCGACGTTCGGAAAGCGCCAGCCGAACTCACGGATGAAAGCCAGTGCGTCGTTCCTCGCGTCCTGGAAGTCGATTCCGACCAAGCGGGCGCGCTCGCGCATCTCGCGATCGAAGCGAGCGAGCTCGGGAGCCTCCTCGCGGCAGGGGACGCACCAACTCGCCCAGACGTTGATCAGCGCCGGCTTCCCTCGCAGCTCGGTCAGTCGCACCGGCGGCCCGACGATCCACTCGCCCTCGAGCTCTGGCGCAGCCTTGCGCTTCGCCGCCGGCGTCGCCTCGGCCAGACCAGCAGCGTCGTCTCCCGGCGAGCCGACGAGAAGCCCGGCGGCGAGCGCCCCGGCGCCGAGCACGACCGTCCCGGCGAGGAGGACGTTGCGCGGCCGTCGCCAGGTACGCATCGGCCCTACCTGGCTCCGACCGGCTGCCAGCTCTCGCCCCGGTCAGTCGTCTTGTAGAGCGTCCGGTCGAAGCCGACGACGTAGGCGGTCGCCGGCTCGCTCGGCGCCCAGGCGACGGGCCCGGCGCCCTGCTCGAGCGGCAGCACCTGGTCCCAGTTCCGCCCGCCGTCGGTCGAGCGGAGGATCCCGGGCCCGGTGGCCAGGATCAGCTCGGGGTCGCTCGGATTGACCGCCAGGCCCATCAGCCCCGCCTCGAGCGTCAACCGCCAGGTCTTGCCGTCATCGTCGGAGACGACCAGCCCCTGCTGCATTTCCCCGGCGAGCAAGCGGCCGCCTCGGGTCGCGGCGAGCGCCATCACGCCTGCGCCCACCTCCCGGGTGACGAGCTCGAACCTCTCCCCGGCGTCGCTCGAGCGGTAGAGCCCCTGGCCGGCGAGCGCCGCCCAGAGCGTCCGCGGGTCGCCGGGGTCGACCGCGAACCCGTGGATGTCGAGGTGCGGCAACCCCTCGGGGCGGACGTCCTGCCAGGTCCGGCCACCGTCGGCCGACTTCGCCAGCACGTTGTGCCCTGCCGTCCAGATGACGCCGCCCCCGGCGCGACCGAGGTTCATGGCGTCCTCGCCGTCGAGGGCCGTCTTCTCCCACGTCAGCCCGCCGTCGGCCGACTGGTAGAGCCCGTAGTGGGTGCCGAGCACAAGACTGCCTGGCCCGTCGGTGACGAGCAGCGAGTGGTAGTCGGGCGTATCCGGCAGACCGCCCGCCCGGAGCTCGTCGCCGCCGCCGGTCGCGAGAACCGCGGCAGCGACCGCGCCGCCCGCCACGAGCACGGCCACGACGAGCCACGCGAGCCCCCGACGGCGGTAGAGCCTGCCTTGCTGCTCGAGGCGTCGTTTCGGATGTCGTACCTGCCGCTTCGGCGGCCTTTTCGCTCTCGTGGCCACGAACGACTTCCTCCTTCGAAATCGGGAACGAGGTCTCGCCGCCGCGCAAGCGCGGGCGGTCGGGGATCCCGGCCGACTTCTAGAGCAGGAAGCGCTGGAGGAAAGCCGGCGAGGCCCGCTGGCGGGCGCGGTTCTCGACTGCGATCAAGAGACCGGCGCCCACGAGCAGTAACAACACGACCGACCAGACCTCGATCACAGGCGGCAGCGCTTGGCCGCTTGCGACGGCCTTGTCGATCGCCTGGGTCGGATGGTCAGAAAGGCACGCGCAGGCGAAGCCGAGCAACGCCAGACAGATGACCGCCAGCAGGATGAAGGCGATCAACGGCATCCGGCCTCGCAGCCGCGAGAGATCCATCGCCTTGGAGGATAACCGCGGCCGCGCAGTCCGGCTTCGCCGCTTGCCGGTGGGCCGAACGCTCGCGGAAACGCTTCACCCGTGGGTGGTTCCGGGCACTGCGGTCACGTGCACGAGCTCGGCCACGCTAGGACCAGGGATATGGCGAGTGCGAAACGGGGTGCAGGTCCCCCGTCGCGAACCGCTCGAAGCGGAACGGGTAGAGCAGGCTCGAGTGCTCGCCGACGAGCACCTTCGCCACCTCCCGCCCGACGCCGATCATCTTGTAGCCGTGGTTCGAGTCGAGGATCGCGTAGGCGTTCGGCCTGAGGTAGTCGAAGACCGGGAAGTTGTCCGCCGTGAACGCGCCGACACCGCCTGAGCGCGCCTCCTTGTAGAACCGGCGGCAGCCCTCGAACCGGCTCATGGCGTGCGAGAGCCCCGCGCACCAGAGGTCGGGGAAGGCGGGATCCACGTCGGTCGTCTGGGGATAGGGGTCGAGCTCGACGTCCCCCTCGACCGGCAGCGGCGAGGCGCCGCCCTGGACGCCGTGGCGGTCGCGCTTGTAGTAGATGCCCCAGAGCTCGTCCGTGACCAGCTCGCCCTCGTCGGTGTAGAGGGGCGCGTCGGTGTCGAGGTGGAGGACCGGCGGGGGCCCGCCGTCGGCGGTGGCGAACAGCGAAGGATCCACCGCGACCTCCCCCTCCTGGAGGTTCCAGTACCGCCACATCGGCCGGTCCCGCAGCACCTCGCCGCCCGGCGTGAGCACGTCGATCCGGTCCGGCAGGCCCAGCATCGCCCAGAACCGCCTCGCCCAGGGCCCGGGGGCGATCACGAGCTGCTCCCCGATCTCGACGCGGCCCGCGTCCGTGAGCGCCGCCGCGACGGAGTCGTCCGCGGCGAAGTCGAGGCCGGTGACCTCCACGCCCGAGAGCACGGTGACGCCCACCGACTCGCACTTCCCGAGCAGGCCGAGCACCGAGTCGCGGTTGAAGGCGAACCCGCCCTGGCGCTCGTGGAGGCAGATCGTGACGCCCTGCGCGCGCCAGTCGGGGAAGAGCTCCGTCATGTGCGCGCGCACGTCGCGCTCCCCGGCGATCAGCTCGGAGCGGTAGCCGATCCGCTGCTGGCGCTCGTGCACGGCGACGAGATCGGGCTCCTGGACCGCCGCGCCGAGCGCGATGTAGCCGACCGGGTTGTAGTGGTAGGCCTCCGGGTCCGACTCCCACACCTCGACGCAGGCCTGCATCAGCTCGCTCATCGCCGGCTGGAAGTAGTTGTTGCGGACGACCCCGCAGGCGATGCCCGACGCGCCTGCGCCGGGCCCCGTCTTGTCGAGGACGAGGACGTCCGCTCCTGAGCCGAGCCCGCGGGCCTTCAGCTCCAGCGCGAGGTGATAGGCGGTGGAGAGGCCGTGGATGCCGGCCCCGACGACCACGTAGGGGGACGATGCCGGGAGGCCCATTTCCCGAAGGAGTCTAGTGCGAGTGTCGGCTTCGCACCCTCCGCGCGTCCCCAAGGTGGCCGGCGGCTACATGGCAAGCGGTCCGGAGGCGATTTAGCCTCCGCAGCTAGATGCAAATGCGGCGTACCCTCGGCGCGTCCAGCTCAAGTCGGCTCCCTGGCGACTGCCGCCATCCCGTGAACCGACGAAGGAGGTAGCGCCAGTGGACGACGAACTCAGCGCGCTCAGCACCATCTTCACGGAGTTCTACTACTGGATCACCGTCGTCCTGATGTTCCTGATCCACGCCGGCTTCATGCTCTACGAGGCCGGCGTCTCGAGGCGGAAGAACGTCCAGCACACGATCGCGAAGAACGTGCTGCTGATCCCGGCCGTCACGATCACGTTCTTCCTCTTCGGCTGGTACATCTACTTCGCCTTCATCAACGGCCCCGGGTTCATCAGCGGCGGCATCCCCGACATCGCGGCGAACTTCTGGCCCTGGGGCGAGACGATGGGGCCCCACATGGGCGACCGGATCAACGGCGTCTTCTGGGCCGCCTTCCTGCTCTTCTCCTGGACCGCGGCCTCGATCGTCTCGGGAACGGTGATCGAGCGGGCCCGGATCGCGGGCTTCGTCGTGATCGCCGTCCTGATCGGCTCGGTCACCTGGGTGATCGACGCCTCCTGGGGCTGGCATCCGGAGGGCTGGATGGTGCAGGTGATGGGCTACCACGACGCGTACGCGTCGGGCGTCATCCACGCCATCGCCGGCGGCACGGCGCTCGCGCTCGCGATCATCATCGGCCCACGGATCGGGAAGTTCGCGCGCGACGGCACGGCGCGGGTGATCCGCCCCCACAACATCTGGATGACGGTGATCGGGCTCTTCCTGATCTACACCGGCTTCTGGGGCTTCTACGCCGCCTGCAACGTCCCCATCCTCAACATCGGCACGGAGGACGCGCCGTTCTTCTCGGCCACCAACATCTACCTGATGCCGACGACGCTCTCGGGCATCACCTTCAACTTCATCCTGTCGCTCTCGGGCGGCCTGATGGCCGGCTACCTGATCAGCCGGGGGAACCTCTTCTGGACGTTCTCCGGCGGCCTCGCCGGCATCATCGCCGCGTCGGCGGGCAACGACCTCTACCACCCGATCATCGCCTTCGCGCTCGGCGCCGCGGGCGCGGCGCTCGCCTACCTGATGCACAACTGGGTGGAGCGGCGCTTCAAGATCGACGACGTCGTCGGCGCGATCGCCGTCCACGGCTACGCGGGCGTCTTCGGAGTGATCGTGGCCGGGTTCCTGCTCTGGGGCTATCCGGCGGCTGCGCCCACCGAGGCCGGGCTGGCGTGGTTCACGACGCCTGAGGGCTTCCCGGCGATCAACCCGATCGGCAACTTCCTCGGGGCGCTGATCATGTTCGGCCTGGGCTTCGGCCCGGCTTACGCGGTCGGGAAGGCGCTCGACTACTTCGGCTGGCTGCGCGTCCCGCGGGAGGTCGAGGCCGCGGGCCTCGACGCCCACGACCACGGCGACGTCTACCCGTACTTCGAGCACAGGGAGACGACCTTCGAGGCGTACGAGCGCGAGGATGTGCGGACGCTCGTGCTGGGCATGGGCGGTGATGGGCCGCCAGGTGGCGAGCGGCGAGAGGAGGTGACGGAATGATTCTCGGCGTCAGCACGGGATTGACCTCGTTCTCGGACCCGGAGAGCATCGGTCCGCTCTACCCCTTCCCCGACAAGGTGTCGCTGCTGGTCATGACCGCGGTCGGCTTCGCGCTCTGGGTGCTCTGGCACGCGGTCCAGATCCGCGGGGAGACGAGGGAGAACCAGGAAGCGGTCGAGCTCTGGGACCGGGTCGGCCTCGAGCGCGCGATGTTCCACGGGGGCACCGCGCTCGTGGCGACCGACGACGAGTGGGAGGAGGCGAAGCGGACCGGCGACACCGGCCGCCGGACGCCTCCCGTCACTCCGCCCGGGGCCCCACCGGCCTGATCAGCTCTGCGCGGCACGCCGCGCCGCCGCGGCGGGGGGG
>JBBDQR010000078.1:28514-36237 GCA_040905885.1 Gaiellaceae bacterium
GGCGCTCGTCCTCCGCGCGTCCCGCCGCGGCCAGGTTGTGCTCGACCAGGGGGGCGGCCGCGCCCGCGGCCGCCGCTGCCAGGCGGGCCGCGGCCTCGGCGTCGCCCTCGAGACCGGGCTTCGCCTCCGCGAGGGCGGCGATCTCCGCCGCGACCTCGGCGATCGCGAGCGGCACGTCCACGGCGCGCTCCTCCGGCGAGCCGTGCAGGAGCTCGCCGACCGCGCGCACGTCCTCCTCGGCGAGCGCCAGGGCGCGCGCGGAGAGCGCCTGCGCGGCCGCCCGGCCTTCCTCCGTCGAGGCGGCCAGCGCGGCCAGCGCACCCGCGAGCGCGGCGACGACGCCGCACGCCGAGCCCGCCGCCGGCGGGCCGCCGGACCGCGCCAGGGCCTCGAGCAGCTCGGCCAGCGTCCGCTCAGAAAAGGCCAACGGTGCGGCCGCTCTCGTCGATGTCCACCTGGAAGGCGGCCGGGCTGACGCCGAGCCCCGGCATCGTCTGCATGGTGCCGCAGAGCGGCACGAGCCAGCCCGCCCCGGTGTAGGCGCGCACGTCCCGCACGGTGACCTCGAACCCGGTGGGAGCGCCCAGCAGCTCCGGCTCGTGCGACAGCGAGAGGTGCGTCTTCGCCATGCAGATGGGCAGCTCGTTCAGGCCGGCGGCGTGGTAACGGGCGATCTTGTCCTTCGCCGTCTGGAGGTAGAGGACGTCGCCGGCGCCGTAGACCCGCGTGCAGATCGCCGCGATCTTCTCCTCGATCGGCGCGTCGAGGGGGTACGTGTGCTCGAACGCGCTGGGAGCCTCGGCCGCGTCCACGACCGCCTCGGCGAGCGCCGCCGCCCCGGGGCCGCCCTGCTCGAAGGCGTCGTTCACCTCCGCCGCGTGCGCGCCGAGCTCGAGCGCGAGGCGCTGCACGAGCGCGAGCTCCTCCGGCGAGTCGCCGGGGAAGCGGTTGAGGGCCACGACGGCCTTGAGCCCGAAGCCGGCCACGATCTCCAGGTGCCGGGCGAGGTTGGCGGCCCCCTGCTCGAGGTCGCCGCCGCCGTGGTGCTTCAGCGCCCGCACCGTGACGACGAGCACGATCGCGCTCGGGGACAGGCCGCCGATCCGGCAGACGATGTTGAGGAACTTCTCCATCCCCATGTCCGAGCCGAAGCCCGACTCGGTGACGACGTAGTCGCCCAGCTTCAGCGCGACGAGGTCGGCGACGAGCGAGTTGTTGCCGTGCGCGATGTTGGCGAACGGACCCCCGTGGACGAGCGCCGGCTGGCCCTCGAGCGTCTGGACGAGGTTCGGCTTGAGCGCGTCCTTGAGCAGCACCGTCATCGAGCCGGCCGCCCGCAGCTGTTCCGCGGTGACGGACTCGCCCTCGTACGAGTAGCCGACCGTGATCGCGCCCAGGCGGCGCCGGAGGTCCTGGAGGTCGCTTGCGACCGAGACGATCGCCATCACCTCGGAGGCCGCCGTGATGTCGAAGCCCGTCTGGCGCGGGTAGCCGTTGGCGGTCCCGCCGAGCCCGACGACGACGTCCCGCAGCGCCCGGTCGTTCACGTCCACGCAGCGCCGCCAGCCGATCGAGAGCGGATCGACCCGCAGCGCGTTCCCGTGGAGGATGTGGGCGTCGAGGATCGCGGCCAGGAGGTTGTTCGCCGCGCCGATCGCGTGGATGTCGCCGGTGAAGTGGAGGTTGAGATCCTCCATCGGCACCACCTGCGCGTAGCCGCCGCCGGCGGCCCCGCCCTTGATCCCGAAGACCGGCCCGACTGACGCCTCGCGGAGGCAGAGGACGGGCTTCTTGCCGATCGTGCCGAGGCCCTGCGTCAGGCTCACGGAGGTCGTGGTCTTGCCCTCGCCCGCCTTCGTCGGCGTGATCGCGGTCGTGCAGATCAGCTTGCCGTCGGGGAGCGCGGCGAGGCGCTCGAGGATGGAGAGGTCGATCTTCGCCTTGTAGCGGCCGTAGAGCTCGACCTCGTCCGGCGTGAGGCCGGCCTCCTCGGCGATCTCCGCGATCGGCCGGAGGGTCGCCTGCTGGGCGATCTCCAGGCTCGACATCAGTGCGACACCGCCGCGGCGGCGACCTCGGAGACGAGCGTGTCGGTGGCGAAGCGTTCGAGCGCGAACGGCTCGATCAGCGCCGGCGTGCCGCCGGTGGCGACGAGCTCGGCGAGCGTCGTGCCGACGATGGGCGCGGCCTTGAAGCCGTACGTCCCCCAGCCGGCGGAGAGCAGGAATCCGTCCACTTCGGTCACCCCCAGGATCGGGCTGTAGTCGGGACTGATGTCGCAGAGCCCCGTCCACTGGCGCAGCACCTTCAGCGTCTCGAGCTGCGGGAAGAGCTCGAGCGTGTGCCGGGCCGCGTACTCCAGGAACGGGAACGTGCTCGTGGTGCGGTAGGTCGTGTAGGGCTCGATCTCGGCACCGATCAGGAACTCGCCGCGGTCGGTCTGCGAGATGTAGACGTGCATCTGCGAGGAGACGACGACGACGTCGAGGAACGGCTTGACCGGCTCGGTCACGAACGCCTGGAGGATGTGGGTCGTGATCGGGAGCGGCACGCCGGCGAGGTCGGCGACGAGCGTGGACCACCCGGCCGTGGCGCTGATCACCGTGTCGCAGGCGACGTCGCCCCGGGGCGTGCGCACGCCGGTGACGCGGCCGTTCGCGCGCGTGATCCCGGTCACCGGCGTGTACGGGTGGATCTCGACGCCGCGCCGGTCGGCGCCGCGGGCGAAGCCCCAGACGACGGCGTCGTGGCGGATGATCCCGCCGGGCGGGTGATAGAGGGCGCCCAGGATCGGCCAGTGCGCGTCGCCGGAGAGGTCCATCGGCGGGCAGAGGCGCGCGATCTCCTCCGGGCCGATCACGCGGCTGTCGATGCCGAGCAGCTGGTTCACTTCCGCCCGCTCGGTCATCGTGATCATCGCCCGGTCGGAGTGCGCGAGCGTGAGGTGCCCCTGCTGCGAGAAGAGCAGGTTGAAGTCGAGGTCGAGCGAGAGCCGCTCGTAGAGCCTGACGCTCTCCGTGTAGAAGGCCGCGCCCTCGGGCGTGCGGTAGTTCGAGCGGATGATCGTCGTGTTGCGGCCGGCGGCGCCCGAGCCGATGTAGCTCTGCTCGAGCACGGCCACGTTCGTGAGCCCGTGGTTCTTCGCCAGGTAGTACGCGGTGGCGAGCCCGTGGGAGCCCGCGCCGACGACGACCACGTCGTAGCTCGGCCTCAGCTCGCCGCGGGGCCGCCACATCCGCTTCATGACAGCGCGTCCTCGACGGCCTCGCAGACGTAGCGGCCGTACTCCTGCGGGAAGAAGACGCGGTAGCCCGGGAAGACGATCGCCTCGATGCGGGCGAAGGCGCCTGCCGCCGGCAGCTTGTCGAGGTCGAGGTCGGTCAGGCGCCGCATCGCCCGCTCGTCCGTGATCAGGAGGCCGGCGTAGGCGGCGCTGACGTCGATGGCGCCGGGCGGGGGATCCTCGAGGACCAGGCCCCACTCCCCCCGGACCTTGAACTTGGGCAGGTGCGACAGGTCCTCGGTCCCCTCCGGAAGGAAGCGCTCCAGCGGCGACCGCCGGACCGCCTCGGGCGCGGCGAGGTCGGGGGAGAGGAACTCGAGCGCGCTCACGACCGCAGCCGTTCCCCGTCGGGGTCGAAGAAGGGCCGCAGGCGCACGGAGGCCGGCTCGAGGCGGCCGTCCACCCGGATCTCGATCGTCGCACCCTCCTCGGCGAGGTCGGGAGGCACCCAGGCCATGCCGATCGCCCGCCCCAGCTCGCCGCTCCAGCGCGCGCTCGTCACCCGGCCCGCCGGGCGCCCGTCGCGAACGATCTGGCCGCCCTCGGGCGGCACCGTCCCGTTCTCGGTCTCGAAGCCGACCAGCAGCTCCCTGAAGCCTCGCTCCTGCACGTGCTCGAGCGCCCACTTGCCGACGAAGTCGTCCTTGTCGAGCTTGACGATCCAGGGCATGTTCGCCTCGAGCGCGTTCGACTCGGAGTCGGTGTCCTGGCCGACGAGGATGTGCATCTTCTCCAGGCGCAGGACTCGCTGGGGCTCGAGCCCGAACGGCCGCGCGCCGAGGTCGAGCAGCGCGTCCCACACGTGCTCCCCGTACGGGCTCGGGCAGTGGATCTCGTAGCCCAGCTCGCCGACGAAGCCGATCCGGAGCAGGAGGGAGGGGACGCCGGCCACGGCCGCGCGCTTGAGGTCGAGGTACTTGAAGGCCTCGTTCGAGAGGTCGAGGTCGGTCAGGCGCGAGAGCAGCTCGCGCGAGCGCGGGCCGGCGACGTTGACGGCGGCGAGCTGGCCGGTCACGTCCACGATCTCCACGTCCAGGCGCCAGATCGCGTTCCACCACTCGAACCACTCGACGACGACGTCCGCGCCCGTGGAGGTGGTGGTGACGTAGAACTCGTCGTCGCTCAGGCGGCCGATGGTGCCGTCGTCCATGATCCGGCCGCCGTCGGTGCCGAGCACGCCGTAGCGGATGCGCCCGTGGGCGAGGTCGGCGAACTTGTTCGGGTAGAGCCGCTCGAGGAAGGCGGCCGCGTCCGGGCCGAGGACGAGCAGCTTGCCGAGCGTGGAGACGTCGATGATCCCGGCGTCCTCGTGGACGGCGCGCACCTCGGCCTCGGGATCGCCGTAGGAGTGCGGGCGCCGCCAGACGCCCGTCCACATCATCGTCGCCCCGAGCTCCTTGTGGCGCTCGTGGATAGACGTCCGCTTCGTCGGCTCGTGCGGCCGCCCGGCCAGCAGCCCGAGCGGGACCGGCGACCAGGGCGGCCTGGCCGTGGTGGTGCCGATCGCCGCCTCGTCGAGGCCGGTCTCGCGGGCGTGCAGCCGGATCGCCGCGAGGTGGCACAGGCGGCCCTGGCAGGGGCCCATGGTCACGGTCGTGTAGCGCTTGGCCAGCTCCAGCGAGTCGAAGCCCTCGGCGATCGAGCGCTTGAGGTCCTTGACGGTCACGTCCTCGCAGACGCAGACGAAGCAGCGGCCGTCGTCCCCGTAGGCGGGCTTGGCCTTGGCGGAGTAGCCGCCGCCGGCCGCCTCGACGCCCGCGGGGAGCTCAGTGGGGAGGAAGGTGCCGGTGGCGGCGTCGTACTCGATCCGCGCCCCCGCCTGGGCGAGCAGGGAGTACGCGGGCTGGGCGCCGCCCGACATGACCGCGACGTCGCAGGGGATCTCCCGGCCGTCCACGGTCACCGAGGCGAGCCGCCCGCGCCGGCCCTTCGCCTCGATCCGCGAGACGCCGCGCACGTCGACGACCTCGGCCACCTCGACGCCCGCCTCCCGCAGGAGCTCGGCCGCCTCGAGGCCGCGCTCGTCCGCGGTCAGGACGACGGCGCGCTCGCCGGGCTTGAGCGACCAGTTCTCGACCATCCTGCGCACGGCGCCGGGGAGGAGGACGCCGACGAGGTCGTTGCCGGGGAAGACGAGCGGCTGCTCGACCGCGCCGGCGGCGACGACGATCCGGCCGGCGCGGAAGCGGTAGAGGACGTTCCCGGCCGCGACCGGCACGAGCCCGCCCTCGTAAATCCCGATCGCGGTCGCGGGCGCGATCACCTCGAAGTCCTGCGGCGGCGGCTGCCCCTCGTCCACGAGGACGACCTGCTCGCCGCGGGCGGCGGCCTCCCTGGCGGCCTGGAGGCCGGCCTCGCCGCCGCCGATCACGAGCACCTCCGCCCGCCGATGCTCGACGTCGTAGCGGCGCGTGCGGCGCGCGTGCTCGTCCAGCCGCCCGAGCCCGGCGATGTTGCGCAGCACCTTCTCGTACAGCGGCCAGGCGCGGCGGGGGCGCATGAACGTCCGGTAGTAGAAGCCGACGGGGGTGAAGGGGCCGCCGACCTTGTCCACGATGGCGAGCAGGTCGCGCTCGAGCGAGCCCCAGACGTTCTGGGCGCGGACATCGGCGCCCTCGCGGGCGGGCTCGGTGCAGACGCGGACGTTGGGGACGCCGTCCACCTGCATCAGGCAGTTCGGGCACTGGCCGGAGCAGCAGAGGAGCCCGCGCGGCCGGTGGTACTTGAAGCTGCGCGAGAAGACGCGCCGGCCGGCGGCGAAGAGCGCCGAGCCGATCGTGTCGCCGGCGAAGGCCGTGACGGGCTTTCCCTCGAAGGTGAAGGCGAGGGTCGTGGAGCGGTCGATCTGCTCACCGGGTCGCGGCGGCAGCCTCACTGCGGTAGCTCCGTGCGGAGGACCTCGTTCGTGCGCGTGTCGCGCTCGGCGAGGAACCAGACCTTGCAGCCGAGCCGGTGGTACCACCACTCCTGCTGCACGCCGGCGACGTTGCGGCGGAGGTAGAGGTAGGAGGTGAGCTCGCGGAGCGAGGGCGGCTGCTTCGGGCGGACGAGCACCTCGCCGGTCGTGACGAACTCGTTCACGTCGCGCGGGCCGCAGTGGGGGCAGGGGAGGAGGAAGGACATCAGGCGGCGTCCGCCTCCAGCATCTGCTGGAACTCGTGGAGCACGAACATCAGGGCGTCGCGGGTCGCCTGCTCGGCGGCGTCGCCGTCGCGCGCGCGGCAAGCCTCGAGCAGCGTGTCCGGGCCGCGTCGCAGGAGCGCGAAGTCTTCGGGGTCGCGGCAGAGGTAGCGCACGTACCGCTCGACGCGCAGGCGCTGGTCGGCGAGGGCGTCGATGAGGCGCGGCCGCTCGGCGCAGCGGTAGCAGGCGTCGCGCAGAAGCCAGAAGGTGGCGATGTAGCCGTCGAGGTCGCCGCGCCGGAAGGCCCGCTCCATCTGGACGCGCGCGCGGGCCATCTCGGCGAGCGCCTTCTTCGTGCAGCGCTCGGCGCCGTGGCGGGAGAGGAAGGTCTCGAGCCCGAGCCGGATCGCCTGGATCTCCTCGAGCTCGTCGACCGACAGCGGCGCGACCCGCGCGCCGCGGTGGCGGAGGCTCGTGACGAGTCCCTCGCTCTCGAGCCGCCGCAGTGCCTGCCGGATCGGCGTCATGGAGACGCGGTAGCCCTCGGCAAGCTCCTGGAGCGGCAACCGCTCCCCGGGCACGCGGCGGAGCTGAGCGATCTCCTGCCGCAGTAGCCGGTACACGCCTTCCTCGACCGAGACTACGTCGAGCATGGGGAGTTTGATCTTTGATCAAACTCCCTGCCTTGTCAAGTTGGTGGAACACGCGTGCCGGTCATGAGAACACGACCTCGATCCGCGACAGCTACGCCGCCGACGAGGAAGTGCCGTCGGTCGAAATGTTGCGCGGGTTCGACTCCCGCCGCCTCCACTCTCCCGTAAATCGCGATATGGCGGGGGAACAGTTGTGAGTTATCCGGGGCGGGCGGAATCGTTGTCCGCACCGCCGTTGCCGTACACGTCGCTGAGCTTTCGCTAGAGGCTCGCCTCGTTCGGCTGGACGGTCGAGACCGGCGGCACCGGCTGCCTCCGCGTAGATGACCTTCGAGCCGACGTCGATCGCCCTCAGGTTGGACGAAGTGATCGTGCAGAAAGAACGGGCCTGGCCGTTGTACTCCGAGTACTCCTTCGTCGCGTGGAGAGGTCCGCTGCGGCGACGCGTGAGCAGAACCGACAACCGACCACTCCCGCAGCGACACCGCCGGCGAGGGGCCGGGATGCAGCCCAGCCCCTCCCCCCCCCCCGCCTCCGTGATGCGGCTCACGCACTCGCCGGCATGAGCCGGAGCTCTCCGGTCCACGCCGTCGTGGTCCCGTCGATGCCCACGAGGTCGCTTCGCTGGTGGACCTGCGCGCCTGCGAACGAGCCCTCCGTGACC
>JBBDQR010000079.1:0-6478 GCA_040905885.1 Gaiellaceae bacterium
CAAAGCCGGCGCCTTCACTATTGGGCGGCTCCGTCGAGCCTACGCCGCTTCGTCTCAGCCGGCGGACGCCCGAGCTGGCGGCCTGCCGTGCGGCCTCGGCGCTCGAGCCGAGCGCGTCGCCGATGTCTTCGTAGTCGAGGTCGTAGCCGTAGCGGAGCACGACCGCCGCGCGCTCGGTCGGAGGCAGCTCGGCGGCGAGGTGCTCGATCTGCGCGTACGCCGGCCGTCCGTCCTCGGCGGCAAGTAACAGAGTGTTACTTGCGCTCGCGGCGGGCCGTTGCCGGCGCGCCTCGTCGATCGCGATCCGGCCGGCGATCGTGTAGGCCCACGCGCGCAGGTGGCGTCCGTGCTCGAGGCCGGGATAGGCGCGCAGGGCGCGCAGGAAGGTCTCCTGGAATGCGTCCTCGGCGCGCTCGCGGCCGAGCTTGCGGACGAGGAACGCCCAGATCTCGTCACGGTGGGTCTCGTAGAAGCGCTCGAAGGGGGGAACCCGCATCTGGCCGGTATAACGCACGCGGGCGTCCGCGTGTGAGACTGGCCCCCGTGAAGGTCGCGGTCGTCGGCCACGTCGAGTGGTGCCGCTTCGTCCGGGTCGAGGACTTTCCCCGCGCGGGCGAGATCGTGCACGCGACCGACGCGTGGGAGGAGCCCGGCGGCGGCGGCGCGGTCGCGGCCGCGGAGCTCGTCCGCCTGAACGGGGAGGCGCTCTTCTTCACGGCGTTCGGCGAGGACGACCTCGGCCGTCGGGCGGAGCGCGAGCTCGAGCGGCTCGGCATCGCCGTCCGCGCCGCGTGGCGCGACCGGCCGCAGCGGATCGCCCTCGTCCACGTCGATGCGCTCGGCGAGCGGACGATCACCGTCGTCGGCGAGAAGCTCGCCCCGCGCGTGGAGGACGACCTCCCGTGGGAGGAGCTCGACGGCGCCGACGGCGTCTACTTCACCGGCGGCGACGAGGCCGCGCTCCGCTCGCTCCGCCGCCGCAGCCGGGTGCTCGTGGCGACCGCGCGCGAGCTGCCGACCCTCCAGCGCGCCGGGGTCGAGCTGGACGCGCTCGTGGCGAGCGGGGAGGACGAAGGCGAGCGGCACCAGCCCGGCGACCTCGAACCGCCGCCGCGGCTCGTCGTCTCCACGGCCGGCTCGCTCGGCGGCTGGGCTCAGCCGGGCGGCCCGTTCCGCGCGGTGGCGCCGCCGGGGCCGATCGAGGACGCCTACGGGGCCGGCGACTCCTTCGCCGCGGCGCTCGCCTTCGCGCTCGCGGAAGGCCGGGAGACCGCCGACGCCCTGGCCTTCGCCTCCGAGCGGGGGGCGGCCGCACTGACGCGGCGTGGGGCGCATGGGGAGGAGGTGGTTTCCGAGGGTTGACAAGTGGGGAGTTATGGGGCAAAGTGGGAGCCCAGTTGTTGGCTCAAACCGTGAGGCCCGCATGCTCCTCGGCGAGTACGAGCACACCATCGACGACAAGAACCGTCTCACCCTCCCGGCCAAGTTCCGCCGGGCCTTCGTGGACGGGATCGTCGTCACGCGCGGCATGGACGGCTGCCTCTACGCCTACACGCGCGCGGACTGGGAGGGCCTCGTGAGCCGCCGGCTCTCGACGCTCGATCCGCTGTCGAAGGAAGGGCGCCGCATGCAGCGCTTCTTCTTCTCGGCGGCCGCGGAGGGAGACCTCGACAAGCAGGGGCGCGTGATGGTTCCCGCCGCCCTGATGCAGCACGCGAACCTCGGGCGCGAGGTCGTCGTCGCCGGCGTCTACGACCACCTGGAGATCTGGGATCGCGGCAAGTGGCGCGAAGAGCTCGCAGAGGTGGAAGGGGGTGCAGAGGATGTTGCCGAACGCCTTGCCAACCGCGACTGACCACGTTCCCGTCCTCGCGGACGAGGTCCGCGAGCTGCTGGCCGTCCAGCCCGGCGACACCGTCGTCGACGCGACCTTCGGGGCCGGCGGGCACTCGGCGCTGCTGGCCCGAGACCTGCAGGGGAAGGGCCGGCTGGTGGCGATCGACCGCGACCCGACCGTCCGGCCCTTCTTCGAAGGCTTCACCCGCCGGCACGGTGGCCTGCAGACGCGCTTCCTCCGGGGGGACGCGGACGTCGTCCTCTCGCAGCTCGCTGGCAACGGCTTCAGGGCCGACGCGGTGCTGATGGACCTCGGCGTCTCGTCGATGCAGATCGACCGGCCCGAGCGCGGCTTCTCCTACGCGACGGACGCGCCGCTCGACATGCGGATGGACCCGACCGCGCCGCTCTCGGCCGCCGACCTCGTCAACGAGACGAGCGAGCGGGAGCTCGCCTCGATCTTCCGCCGCTTCGGCGAGGAGCGGTACGCCAGGCAGATCGCACGGGCGGTTGCCCGCCGCCGCCGGGAGCGTCCGTTCGCGCGGACCGGCGCGCTCGTCGACACGATCAGAGGCGCGCTGCCCGCGCCGGCCCGCTTCGGAGACGGCCATCCCGCGAAGCGCGTCTTCCAGGCACTCCGGATCGCGGTCAACGACGAGCTCGGCTCGCTCGAGCGCGCACTCCCGGCGGCACTCGCTCTCCTGCGCCCGGGCGGCCGGCTGGCGGTGATCAGCTTCCACTCGCTCGAGGACCGGATCGTGAAGCGCTTCCTGCGCGACCAGGAGCGCGGCTGCACGTGCCCGCCGGACTTTCCCGTCTGCGTCTGCGGGCGCGAGCCGGCGCTGCGGGCGCTCAACCGGCGCGCGATCCGGCCGAGCGCGCGCGAGGTGGCGGAGAACCCGCGGGCGGCGTCCGCGCGGCTGCGCGCGGCGGTGAAGACCTGATGGCAGCGTGGTCGCAGAGCGCAGCCGTCGCGGCACCCGTCCCGGCGCGCAGGCCGAGGCCTCGCCCGGCGCCGAAGGCGAAGCCGAAACCGCGCGCCGCGCGCCGGCCCGGGCTGCTCGGCGGCGTCGTCTGGATCGTTGCGCTCGCGGGGCTGCTCGCCGGGGTCGTCGCGCTCAACGTCGCCGTCCTCCAGCTCAACCAACGCCTGGAGCGGGCGAACGAACGGGTCGCCGAGCTCAAAGCGGCGAAGGTCACGCTGGAGAGCCAGCTGTCGAACGCCACCTCGATTCCGGAGGTCGCAGACATCGCGCAGCGCCAACTCGGCCTCGTGCCGGCCCCACCCGACCAGGTGACCTACCTAGACCTCGGCGCGGCGCACCGGGGGAAATGAGCCGCAGCGCCGACCGCAGGATCCGCCTGGTGCTGGCGGTCCTGCTGATCGCGTTCGCCGTCGCCCTCGGCCGCGCCGTCTGGCTCCAGGCCGTCCAGGCCGCGCCGCTGGCGCGGCTGGCGGAGGTTCAGCACCGCGAGACCGTCGAGCTGACGGCCGGCCGCGGCACGATCTACGACCGCACCGGGACGCCGCTCGCGGTCGGGGAGCGCGCGACGACGGTCTACGCGGATCCCCGCCGGGTGCGCGACCCGCGGCGCGCCGCGCGGATCGCCGGGCGCATCCTCGGCGTCAAGCCGGCCACGCTGATCGGGCCGCTCTCCGACCGCTCCAAGGGCTTCGTCTACGTCGCGCGCAAGGCCGACCCGGCAAAGGCCGCGGAGCTCGCCAAGCGGGGGCTGCAGGGCTTCGGCTTCTACCCGGAGGAGCGGCGCGTCTACCCGCAGCGCTCCGTCGGTGCCCAGGTGCTCGGCTTCGCCGGCGTCGACAACCGCGGGCTCGAGGGGATCGAGGCGTCGCTCGACGAGGTGCTCGCGGGAGTCGCCGGGACGCAGACGATCGTCAAGGACCCGATCGGCCGCGCGATCGAGGTCGTCTCCTCGATTCCCGCCCGGGAGGGCCGGGACGTCTACCTCACGCTCGACCACAACATCCAGGCGAACGCGGAGGCGGTGCTCGCGGAGACCGTCCGCCGCTGGCAGGCGACCGCCGCGACCGCCGTCGTCCTCGATCCCCGCACCGGCGCGATCCTGGCGATGGCGAGCGCGCCGACCTACGACGCCAACAACTTCCCCAAGGTCGTCGCGCGCGACCTCGGGCGGACGAAGAACCGCGCCGTGACGGACACCTGGGAGCCCGGCTCGACCTTCAAGGTCGTCACGGTCGCAGGCGTCCTCGCCGAGGGCCTGATGTCGCCACAGACGGAGTTCACCCTCCCGTACTCGGTCAAGGTGGCGGACCGGGTGATCCACGACGCGCACCCGCGGGGGACGCAGCGGATGACCGTCGCCGAGATCCTCTCCCACTCGTCGAACGTCGGGACCGTGACCGTCGCGCGGCAGCTCGGCCCGAAGCGGCTGGCGAAGTGGATCGACCGTTTCGGCTTCGGCCACGCCACCGGAGTCGCCTTCCCGGGCGAGAGCCCCGGCATTGTCCTGCCCGAGCCCAAGTGGTCGGGCTCGACGATCGGGAACGTCCCCATCGGCCAGGGGATCGCCGTCACCGGCCTGCAGATGGCGGCCGCGTACGGCGCGGTGGCGAACCGCGGCGTGTGGGTCCAGCCGCACCTCGTCGGCCGCATCGCCGGCGAGCCGCGCACGCCTCCGAAGCGGCGCCGCGTGCTCGCGCCCGCCGTCGCCGAGACCCTGTCGAGGCTGCTGGTCGGCGTCGTGGACAACGACGGCGGCACGGGTGGCCTGGCGGCGGTGCCCGGCTACCACGTCGCCGGGAAGACGGGGACCGCCCAGAAGCCCGTCCCGGGCGGTTACTCGAAGTGGGACTACGTCGCCTCCTTCGTCGGCTACGTGCCGGCGACCGACCCGAGGCTCGTGATCCTCGTCACGGTCGACACGCCGCGGAACGCGATCTGGGGCGGAACGGTGGCCGCGCCGGCCTTCCAGAGCATCGCGCAGTTCGCTCTCCAGTACCTCGAGGTGCCCCCGGACGCGCCCCTGTCGGCGCCGACCCCCTAGCTAGACTCGCGCGCGATGGACCTCGAGCGCGTGATTGCGGCGCTCGCCCACACCGAGGTCGCGAATCGAGCGCCGGTGGAGGTCCGCGACCTCGCATACGACGCGCGCGCGGTCGTCCCGGGCACGCTGTTCTTCTGCGTCCCCGGCTCGCGGGCGGACGGCCACGAGTTCGCGGGCGTCGCCGTGGAGCGCGGCGCCGTGGCGCTGGTCGTGGAGCACCCCGTCGACGCGCCCGTCCCGCAGCTCGTCGTCCCGTCGGCCCGGGCCGCGATGGCCGTCGTCGCGGACGAGTTCTTCGGGCACCCGAGCGAGGAGCTCGAGGTCGCGGGCGTCACCGGCACGAACGGCAAGACGACGACCGCCCACCTGCTCCACGCGATCCTCTCCGCCGCCGGCCGGCGTCCCGGCCTGCTCGGCACGGTCGAGGCGCGCGTCGGGGGCCGACCGCGCGTGCTCGAGCGGACGACGCCGGAGGCGATCGACCTCCAGCGCCTCTTCCGGGAGATGCTCGACGCGGGCGACCGCAGCTGCGCGATGGAGGCGTCCTCGCACGCCTCCGAGCTGCACCGGCTCGACCGCGTGCGCTTCCGCGTGCTCGTCTTCACGAACCTCTCCCAGGATCACCTCGACTTCCACGGGACGATGGAGCGCTACTTCGCCGCGAAGCGGCGGCTGTTCGACGGCGTGCCGGCGGTCGTCAACGCCGACGACCCGTGGGGCCGGCGGCTGCTGGACGAGCTCGGCGGCGAGGGCCTGACCTTCGGCTTCTCCGAGGACGCCGAGGTGGGGCCCGGCGCGCTCGCGGGCGTCGAGCTCCGGCTGCGCGGCCGCTTCAACGTCCTCAACGCGCTCGGCGCCGCCGCCGCGGCCCAGGTGCTCGGGATCGACCCGGACGCGGTGAGAGCGGGGATCGAGGCGGTCGAGGGCGTCCCAGGCCGGTTCGAGGAGGTCTCGGAAGGGCAGCCGTTCACGGTGCTCGTCGACTACGCCCACACGCCGGACTCGCTCGAGACCGTCCTCCGCGAGGCCCGCGGCCTTGCCGAGGGTCGCGTCCTGTGCGTCTTCGGCGCCGGCGGCGACCGCGACCGCGAGAAGCGGCCTCTGATGGGACGCGTGGCCGGGGAGCTCGCCGACCTGGCCGTCGTCACCTCCGACAACCCGCGCAGCGAGGATCCGGACGCGATCATCGCCGAGATCCTCGCGGGCGCCGCCCGCGAGCTCGTCGTCGAGCCGGACCGGCGGGCGGCGATCGAGGCGGCCGTCGAGGCGGCCCGGCCCGGGGACGTGGTCGTCGTCGCCGGGAAGGGACACGAGCAGGGCCAGGAGGCCGGCGGGATCGTGCTCCCCTTCGACGACCGCGAGGTCGCGCGCGAGGCGCTGCGCAAGCTCGCAGGGGCGCGCGCGTGATCCCCCTCCCCGTGGAGGAGGTCCGGCGGCTCGCGCCGGGGAGGCTCGAGGCCCGCGCCGACCAGGTGACCGGCGTCACCGTCGACTCGCGCCGGGCCGGGCCGGGCGACCTCTTCGTCGCCGTCGGCGGCGGCCGCGAGTTCGTCGCGGACGCGCTCGCGCGCGGCGCGGCTGCCGCGCTCCGTCCCGACGCCCCCATCGCGGCACT
>JBBDQR010000080.1:0-6230 GCA_040905885.1 Gaiellaceae bacterium
GGGGGGGGGGCCCCCCCCTCCGCCGAAGGCTGACGCCGCTGGCGGCAGGATGCTTCGCCCGCGGACCTTGCCCGTACTACGCGTACTGTGCTGCGGCCCGCGGGCTCGCCTCCTTTGCCAGCGGCGCCCCAGGAACGGCCTAGCAGCTAGGAGACCCCGGCGAGGAGGAAGGCGCGGCTCTCGCGCAGCATCTCGCGGGCGATCACGAGCCGCTGGATCTCGTTCGTGCCCTCGTAGATCTGCGTGATCTTCGCGTCCCGCATCATCCGCTCGAGCGGGTACTCCTTGATGTACCCGTAACCGCCGAGGATCTGGACGGCCTCCGTCGTGACCCACATGGCCGTGTCCGTGCAGAACAGCTTGGCCATCGCGGACGCCTTCGTCAGCTCCGGCCCCTCGATGCCCGCGTCGACCATCCGGCCGAAGTCGTAGAGCAGCCCGCGAGCCGCCTGGCAGGCCGTCTCCATGTCGGCGAGCTTCGCCTGGATCAGCTGGTGCTCGGCGATCGGCTTGCCGAAGGTCTCGCGGGAGCGGGCGTACTCGAGCGCGTAGTCGGTCGCACCCTGCGCGAGCCCGAGCCCCTGCGCGGCGACGCCGGGGCGCGAGCGGTCGAGGATGCGCATCGCGATCTTGAAGCCGTCGCCCTCCTCGCCGAGCAGGCTGTCGACCGGAACGCGGCAGTCCTCGAAGACGAGCTCGCCGGTGGTCGAGCCGGAGATGCCCATCTTCGGCTCGAGGCGCGCGACCTGGAAGCCGGGCGCCTCCGACTCGACGAGGAAGGCGGAGATGCCGGCGTGGCCCGCCTCGGGATCGGTCTTGGCGAAGACCGTGTAGAGGTTGGCGACGGCCGCGTTCGTGATGAATCGCTTCGAGCCGTTCAGGACGTACTCGTCGCCCTCGCGGCGCGCCGTCGTCCGCATCGCGGCCGAGTCCGATCCGGAGCCGGCCTCCGTGAGCGCGTAGGCGCAGAGCCACTCGCCGGAGGCGAGCCGCGGCAGGTAGCGCTGCTTCTGCTCCTCGCTGCCGGCGAGCTTGACCCCGAGCGAGCCGAGCTCCTGGACGGCGAGGATGAGCGCGCTCGTCGCGCAGACCTTCGCCACCTCCTCGATCGCAACGAGCGAGAGCAGCGTGCCGGTGCCGGTGCCGCCGTGCTCGTCGTCGTAGAGGAGCCCGAAGACCTCGTGCTCGCGGAAGAGCTCGACGACGTCCCAGGGGAACTCGTGCGACGCGTCGATCTCGGCCGCGCGCGGCGCGATCCGCTCGCGCGTCAGCGTCCGGACGAGGTCGCGCAGCTCCCGCTGCTCGTCGCTGAGCGCGTTCCAGGCCATCGGCGAAGTCTATGCCGGGCGCCGAGCGGCGCTAGGGGGCGGGCTCGACGTTCGCGCAGGCGATCTCGGGATTGTCGGGCTCGCTCGAGGGGGCGGCGTGCACGTTGTAGTAGGTGCCGGCCTCGAGCGCCGTCTCCGGCGCCCCGACGTCGAGGTGGACCGCGACGACGCCGTCCCGGCCGGCCTCCAGGTCGGGATGGACCGCGACGGGGTCGGCCTTGCGTCCGCAAGCGCTGTCCGGGCCGTGGAAGTGCACCGCGTGGCGCGTTCCCGGCTCGAGCCCCCAGACGACGATCCAGCCAGTCAGCCGGCCGTCCGCGTGCTCGAGGACGCCAACGCCCTCAGGCCCGCCCGGCGCCGTGGGCTCGATCCGGAGCTCGGCGGCACGGCGACCGTCCTCGCGGAGCACGCCCAGCGCAATCGAGGCGAAGACTCCGACGAGGGCTCCCAGTGCGACGAAGATCGCTCCTGCTCGCATCCCTCGGAGGGGATACGCCGGCGACCGCCGACCAGATTGCTCAGTCGGGCGTGATCACGACGGACGCCGCCGAGCGACGCGCCGGGCCGTGGTACACCGCCTCAACGTTGTTCCCGTCCGGGTCGTAGGCGTACGCGCTGTAGTAGCCCGGGTGGTAGTCGCGCTCGCCCGGCCGGCCGTTGTCCCGGCCGCCGGCTGCGAGCGCCGCGTCATGGAAGCGCTGCACGGTCTCGCGGTCGGGCGCCTGGAAGGCGATGTGGAGGCCGGTGGTCGGCTCGCCGTCGTCGCTGACCCAGAGCTCGTCGACGCCGAAGGCGCTCTGGCTCTCGTGCGTCAGCTCCAGGCCCACGGCCTCGAGGACCGCGCGGTAGAACCGCTTCGAGGCCTCGAGGTCGCGGACCCGCAGATGGACGTGGTCGAAGAGCCGCCCGGCGTGGTACTCGGTCACTGAGGCGAGTCTAGTCCGCCCGAGAGGGCGTGCTCAGGCCTCGACCGCGAGCCTGAGCCGCAGCGAGAACGGCGCGGTCGCCGTCCCGACGTTCTTGACGCTGGCGCGGCACGACGCGGGGCCGAGGCCGGGGTTGTCGAGCGTCGCGCGCCGCCGCCCGGGGCCGAGCGTCCGCGCCGCGAGGAGGATGCCGTCGCAGACGATCTCCATGCGCATGCGTCCGCGGGCCGCCGTCGCCGTGAACGTAACGCGGCGACCCGGCCCGAGCAGCGTGAACGGCACCGACCGGACCTGGCCGGCTCGCAGGACCCCCTCGCGGAGCACGGTCAGCGGCACCCGCAGCGGCTCGGCGGCCACCGGCGGGGCCGGCAAGGCGGGCTCGGCGCCGAGGTCCTGGCGGATGGCGCTGAGGATCTCCGCGCTCGGCGGGGCGAGCCAGCGGATCTTGAACAGCACGGTCATGTTCGCCTGGACGTAGTCCTCGGCGAAGATCTCCCCGAGCGAGCGCTCCCAGCCGAGCCGGTAGTCCCGGGCGGCCTCGCCGGAGTCGAGCAGGGACTGCATCCCCCGCGCGGCCCACCAGCGCACCGTCCCGTTCGGCTCGCGCAGGCCCTCGACCGGCGTCGACGCGTCGACGTGATGCCCGTACTCGTGGAGGACGATCCCGGCGAGGGCGTCGCTCTGGCCGGCCGGGACGACGATCAGCGCGCCCGCGCTGCCCCGCGAGTAGCAGGCCGCGGCGCCGCTGCCGCAGATGCCCGTGATCTCCGTCGGCCGGACGATGCGGATCGTGACCGCGGAGATCTCGTCCCCGTGGATCGCGGCCGAGAGGATCGACGTGTACCAGCCCGTGTCGACCCCGCTCGCCTGGACGTCGAAGGTGATCGTCCGGCCCTGGGCGTCCTGCGCCAGGACGGTCTCGGCCATCGCCGGCGAGGCGAGGGCGAGCGAGAGCGCGACTGCGACGAGCAGAGCACGGAGGGGCCGCACCGGACAAGCCTAGCCTCGCTGCCAGTCCAGATCCGCCACCGAAAGGGGGATTCGCGCGACCGGGTCGCCGCCGCCGGCCGGGACGATCTCGATCTCGCCCGCGCCGGCGACCGCCGCGAACCGCTCGTCCGGCGACCAGGCAATCGCATGGCCTTCGGGAAGGTCGAGCCGCCGGCCGGCCGCATCGAAGACCGCCAGCCCGTCGGCGGCGATCGCGGCGAAGTAGCTGCCGTTCGGGCTCGCGCGCAGCCCGCGATACGAGCCGCTCGCGACGACGCGGACCAGGCGGTCGCCCTCCCAGATCGTCAGGCTCCCGCCGCCGAGCGCGGCCGCGAACCGCCGGCCGCCCAGCCAGGCGACCTCGAGCACGTCCGGGTTGCGGAGCAGCGTCGTCGTCCCGCCCGGCACCGGGTACGCGAACCAGGCCACTTCCCCGTCCCGCACGCCGAGGTTGTCGCGCCGCGTGAAGACGCCGCAGCCGACGGTCAGGAAGTCGCGCCGCGCGAGGTCGGGCAGGCGGACGGCGTGGCGGCGGCAGTCGGCGTCGCTGTAGACGAGCTCCCCGCGCACGTCGGGCGGAATCGCCTCCGGGCCGTCGCGCAGCGCGTCGAGCGCCGCGACGAGCGCCACGAGCGCGACAGCGCCGACCGCGAGGACGCTAAGGAAGCGAGACGTACTGCGCGAGGAAGCTTCTGACCTCGGGTACGTCGATCCGCTGGGCGACATTCGTCGACTTGCAGAAGACGTCGCCGGTCACCGTCACCGAGACGACCAGGTTCGAGTCCGCGCCGCCGAGGAACTGCGGGCCGCCGGAGTCGCCGTAGCAGGTGCCGCCGCTGCCGGTGTGCGGGTTCTGCGAGATTCGCAGGTAGCCGGGCCCGAGCGCGTTGAAGTAGCCGATCGACAGCCGCCGCGCGTCGGGATAGGTGAAATCGAAGTCGCCGTGCGGCGGGTCGTCCTCGAGCGACCCGTAGCCGACGGACGTGAACGCCGTCGAGCCGTTCAGCGTCCCGGCCGCCTTCATCTGGGAGAGCAAGTTCTCGGTGGGCAGGCGGGCCGGCGCGATCCCCTTGACCGGCTTGTCGAAGACGATCACGGCCACGTCGAGCGGGTTGCCCTCGTTGTTGTAGTAGCCGGGGTGCTGGTGCCAGGTGCCCCAGACCAGCTTCGACCGGGACGTGTACTGCTCGTCGAAGGTGACCGAGACCCGCGCGCCCACCTCGCAGTGGGCCGCGGTCAGGAAGACCGTCGGCGAGATCAGCGTGCCGGAGCAGTAGGGGAACGTGCCGGACGAGAAAGTGCCGACGAGGGCACCGACGTACGGGTGTCGGCCGTCGTCCGGCTCCCCGTACGTGATCGCGAGCGCACCGGACGCGAAGACCGCGGCGGCGAGGACGGCGAGCGTGAGGAGACCCCTCTTCACGGCTGCGATGCTACAGCAATGATCCTCGAGAACGGAACCGTCCGGACGCTTGCCCCGAGCCTGCCGGTCGCGTCCGCGCTCGCGATCGCCGGCGACCGGATCGCCGGCGGCGTCGGGACGCACGAGACCTCGCTCGCGACTCCCGACGTGGTCGACCTCGGCGGGCGCTGCGTGCTGCCCGGCTTCACCGACGCGCACGTCCACTTCCCCACCTGGGCGCTCGCCCGCCGCGAGCTGCGGCTCGAGGAGACGCGGACGGTGGAGGAGGCGCTCGACCGCGTGCGGGAGGCGCTGCCGAGCGTGCCGGCGGGCGCCTGGCTGCGCGGCCGCGGCTGGCGGGACCTCGAGCCGACACGGCAGGCGCTGGACGCGGTCACCGGCGACGTCCCGACCGCGCTGCTCGCGCGCGACTCGCACTCGCTCTGGGTCAACTCGGCGGCGCTGGCGCGCGCCGACGGCGACCTCCGCGTGCCCGGGGGCGTGGTCGAGGTCGACGAGGCGGGCGAGCCGACGGGCGTGCTCCGGGAGGAGTCGGCCTGGCGCTTCCGCGACACGGTCGTCGAGACCTCCGACGAGGAGTACCTCGACGCGATGCGCGAGGGGCTGCGGGTGGCCGCCTCGCGCGGCGTCACCGCCGTCCACGACAAGGATGGCTGGATCGGCGCGCTCGGCTTCTTCCAGCGGCTGCACTCCGAGGGCGCCCTCACGCTCCGGGTCTGGCAGTCGCTGCCGCACGACCGCCTCGACGAGCTCGCCGCGCTCGGGCTCTCGTCCGGGCTGGGCGACGGCTTCCTGCGTCTCGGCTACCTGAAGGCGTTCATGGACGGGACGCTCGGCTCCAGCACGGCCCGGCTGCTGGACGGGTCGGGCGTGCAGATCACGAGCGGCGACGAGCTGGCCGAGATCGTGACCCGGGCGGCTCGCGCGGGCTGGCCGGTCGCCGTGCACGCGATCGGCGACCTCGCCAACCGCGAGGCGCTCGACGCCTTCGAGCGCACGCAGGCCGAGTGGCGGCCCCGGCGCCTGCGCCCGCGGATCGAGCACGCGCAGCTGCTCGCCTGGGAGGACGTGCGGCGCTTCGCCGCGCTCGGCGTGGCCGCCTCCGTCCAGTTCAGCCATGCCCCCTCGGACCGAGAGCTGGCCGACCGGCTCTGGGCGGGGATGACCGACCGCGCGTACGCGTATCGCTCGCTGTGGGACGCCGGCGCCCTGGTGGCGAACGGCTCCGACGCGCCGATCGAGGAGCTCGATCCGCTGGCGGGGATCCGCGCGGGCGTGCTCCGCGACTGGCACCCCGAGCAGGCGCTGACCGTCGAGGAGGCGCTCGTCGCGACGTGCGTCAACCCCGCGGTCCTGTCCTGGGACGAGCGGCGCCGCGGCCGGCTCCTGCCCGGCTACCTCGCCGACCTCGTCGTGCTCGACCACGACCCGCTCGAGGACCTCGAGGGCGCGCAGGTCGTCGCGACGATGGTCGGCGGCCGCTGGGTCTGGAACCCGCCGCCTTGGTAGCGGGGGGGGGGGGGGGGGGGGGGGGGGGGGGGGGGGGGGGGGGGGGGGGGGGGG
>JBBDQR010000081.1:0-34805 GCA_040905885.1 Gaiellaceae bacterium
CCAGTGGCACGTCCGCGGCGACCCGACCGAAGGGGCTCTCGTCGTCGCGGCCGCCAAGGCCGGCCTGCACCGGCCGGACCTCGACTCCGAGTACCCGCGCGTGCACGAGATCCCCTTCACCTCCGAGCGCAAGCGGATGACGACGCTGCACGCGACGCCGGACGGGACGGTCGCGTACGCGAAGGGAGCACCGGAGCTGATCCTCGCCTCGTGCACGCGGCAGCTGACGCCCGACGGGGAGGAGGCCCTCGACGAAGCCGGCCGCAAGCAGGTCCTGGCGGTGGCTCAGGAGCTGGCGAGCGACGCCCTCCGCGTGCTCGCCGTCGCCCGCCGCTCGGAGGCCGCGCTCGAGGACGCCGAGCACGAGATGACCTTCCTCGGCCTGTTCGGGATGATCGACCCGCCGCGGCCCGAGGCGAAGCAGGCGGTGGCGACCTGCGAGCAGGCCGGGATCAAGCCCGTGATGATCACCGGCGACCATCCGCTGACCGCGGAGGCGATCGCCCGCGAGCTCGGCGTGCTCACGAACGGCCGCGCAGTGACGGGGGCGGAGCTGGAGTCCCTGAGCGACCGGCAGCTCGCGGACGAGCTCGAGGAGATCCAGGTCTACTCGCGCGCCTCGCCGGCCGACAAGCTGCGCGTCGTCACGGCCTGGCAGGAGCGGGGCCACTCGATCGCGGTCACGGGCGACGGCGTCAACGACGCGCCGGCGCTGAAGAAGGCCGACATCGGGGTCGCGATGAGCATCACCGGCACGGACGTCGCCAAGGAGGCGGCGGAGATGACGCTCACCGACGACAACTTCGCGTCGATCGTTGCGGCCGTCGAGGAGGGCCGCGCCGTGTTCGGGAACATCAAGAAGTACCTCATGTACCTGCTCTCGGCCAACCTGGGCGAGATCGGGCTGCTCGTGGGGGCCTCGCTGCTGGGCAAGCCGCTGCCGCTCAGCGCCGTCCAGATCCTCTACGTCAACCTCGCCACGGACGGGCTGCCCGCGCTGGCGCTGTCGGTCGACCCCGCGGAGCGGGACATCATGCGCCGGCCGCCCCGCCGGCGGCACGAGGGCATCTTCGACCGGCGCGTCGTCTCGCTGATCCTCGTCGGAGGCGCGTGGTCGGCGGTCGTCACGACCAGCCTCTTCGTCTGGGCGCTCTCCGCCGACAAGGCGCTCGAGGACGCGAGGACGATGGTGTTCGCCACGCTCGTCCTGATCGAGTTCTTCAAGGCGTTCGCCTATCGCTCCGACCGCGCCTCGGTCTTCGAGCGTCCCTTCGCGAACAAGTGGCTGAACCTCGCCGTGCTCTGGGAGTCGCTGCTGCTCGTGGTCGTGATCAACGTGTCCTTCTTCCAGAACGCGTTCGGGACGACCACGCTCTCGCCCGGGCTGTGGGCGCTCGTGGGCGGCAGCGCCTTCACGATCGTCCCCGTGCTCGAAGTGGCGAAGTGGGTGATCCGGCGGCGCCGCTAGCCCCGGACACGTGGGAGCGCCATGCGCTCGCCGCCCGGCTCGCGGGCTCGCCGGGGACGCTGCTCGACGTCGGCGGCGAGGGGCTGCTCCGCCGCTACCTCCTCGGCACCGAGGTGACGACGGCGAACGTCGAGCCGCCGGCCGACGTGCTGCTGGCCGGGCCGGAGCTGCCCTTCGCCGACGGCTCGTTCGAGGCGGCCACGAGCATCGACGTGCTCGAGCACCTGCCCGCGGCCGAGCGGGCCGCGCACGTCGCCGAGCTCAGACGGGTCGCGCGCGAGACGGTCGTCCTGACGACCCCGCTCGGAACGCCGGAGCACGTCGAGGCCGAGCGTGAGCTCGCCGAGTGGCACGAGGCGGTCACCGGCCGCCGGCACCGCTACCTGGACGAGCACCTGCGCCACGGCCTGCCGACGCCCGAGGAGCTCGCCGAGCTGGGCGAGGGCGGCGAGCTCTTCTTCCACGGCGACTTTCGCAGGGCGGCCGAGCTCTTCCGGTTCGGCGTGCGGCGGCGGCCTCTCGATCTCGTGCGTTTGGCCCTTGCGCGCCGAGATCGGGAGCTCTCACCGCTCCCGCAGCGGTTCACGAACCGGGCTTTCGTCCGCTTTACATCTGTCGGCTAGCGTGAGCGGCCGAATGAGAAGCGGTGTGCTCGGGCTCGTCGCGGTGGCCGTCGCCTTCGTCGGCGGCACGGCCACTGCCGCCCGGCCGCTCGAGACCGCGATCTTCGAGCACCCGGACACGCTCCTGCTGACCTCCCCCATGGCCTTCGAGCGGATCGCCGACGCCGGCGCGACGAAGGTGCGGCTTCTGCTGGACTGGCGGGCGACCGCGCCGCCCGGCAAGCGCCCGCCCGCGGGCTTTAACGAAGCCAACCCTGCCGATCCGGCCTACCGCTGGGAGCGGCTCGACGAGCAGGTTCGCCGCGCCGCGCAGGTCGGCCTCGACCCGCTCGTGACGATCGTCAGCGCCCCCGCCTGGGCGAGCGGGGGCACCGGCCAGTTCGCCGGCACGGTCCGGCCCGACCCCGCGGCGCTCGGCCGCTTCGCCCGCGCCGCAGCGCGGCGCTACAGCGGCTCCTTCCGGGGCCTGCCGCGCGTTCGCCACTGGCAGATCTGGAACGAGCCGAACCACCACAACTACCTGAACCCGCAGGTGGTCGGAGGCAAGCCGTTCGCGGCCACCTGGTACCGGCGGATGCTGAACGCCGCCGCGCGCGAGCTGCGCGCCGTCAGCGCCGACAACGTCGTCATCTCGGCGGGGATGTCGCCCTTCCAGAACGCGGCCTCGCTCGCGCCACTGGTGTTCATGCGCGAGCTGCTCTGCATCTCCCCCGGCAAGCCCCGCCGCAAGAACTGCGACGCGAAGGCGTCCTTCGACGTCTGGTCGACGCACCCGTACACCTGGGGTGACGCGACGACTTCCGCCTACCGGCCCGACGACGTCTCGCTCGGCGACCTGCCCGAGGTGCGCTCGCTCCTCAACGCCGCTTGGCGTCTGGGGACGATCGACGCGAAGCGGCCGCCGAACTTCTGGGTGACCGAGTTCAGCTGGGACAGCCAGCCCTGGGACTCCAACGGCCTGCCCCTGCCCCTGCACGCGCGCTGGCTCGCCGAGGCGTTCCACACGATGTGGCGAAGCGGCGTTTCGCTCGTCACGTGGTTCCTGCTCCGCGACGACCGGCGCGGCGAGGGCTTCGCGCAGTCGGGCCTCTACATCAACCGCGGCCGGCTCGAGAACGACGAGCCGAAGCCCGCGCTGACCGCGTTCCGCTTCCCGTTCGTCGCCTACAAGGCCGGCATCGGTCTCTCCTACTGGGGGCGCGCCCCGACCGGCCGCGCCCGGATCGCGCTCGAACAGAGCACGCGCAGCGGCTGGCGGCAGCTCGCCGTCTTCCGCGCGAACCGGTACGGGATCTTCCACGGCCGGGTCGCGCGCCGGCAGGGGAACAGCGCCGTGCGTGCCCGCCTCGTCGACGGCGGCGGGGTCTCTCTGCCGTTCTCGCTCGCCCGCCCGGCGAACCGCCGCGTCTGCCCCTTCGGCAGCTGCTAGCGGTGGCCGACGCCCCCTCCGACAGCCTGCGCGACGTCTACGAGCGTCGCGCCGAGCGCTCTTACGCCGAGCCCGCCTCGCCGCGCGAGCGGCGGTGGCGCAAGTTCGAGGGCGTCTGGGAGCTGCTCCGCGAGGGGCTGCCCTGCGAGCGCTTCCTCGACGCGGGCTGCGGGGACGGGCGCCATCTCGTAGCCGTCGGCCGCAGCGCCGGCAGTCTCACCGGGCTCGACCTCTCGGAGCGGATCCTCCAGACGGCGCGGCAGGCGCTTGCCGTGGAAGGGCTGGCGGCCGACCTGCGGCAGGGCAACCTTGAGGCGCTCCCGTTCGCGGACGCCGAGTTCGACCTCGTCCTCTGCACGCAGGTGATCGAGCACCTGCTCGCGCCCGAGCGAGGCGTCGCCGAGCTGGCGCGCGTGCTGAGGCCCGGCGGCCGGCTCGTGCTCACGACAGACAACAGGCGCTCGTTCAGCCGCGTCCTGAACGCGCCCCGCACCGGCCTGATGCTCCTGCTCCGCGGCCGCAAGCACACCTTCGAGTTTCCGCACGCCTCCTTCACCGTCCGCCAAGTGCTCGACCTCGTCGAGGGCGCGGGCCTGCGACCGGAACGGGTCGAAACCTTCCGGTTCCACCTCGACAAGCCCTTCGACGACCAGACCGCGCCCGTCGTCCAGCAGGTGCTCGACGCGATCGACCGCGCGCTGCCGCGGCACGGCTACGGGGACGTCGTCGGCGTCCTCGCCCGCAAGTAGAGGAGCCGGTAGAGCTCGCCCGGCGGTTCCCGGCCGAGCTCGGCCTCGAGCGTCTCCTCGAGCGCCAGCCAGGCGAGGCGCGTGCCCGCGCCGGCGCCGGCCTGCGCGGGCTTCACGTCCCGCAGCCCGTACCAGGCGAGCCGCTCGACCTCGAGCCCGAGCTCCCGGGCGACGCGGCCGACGTCGGCCCGCGTCGGCCCGAGCTCCCAGTCGCCGCTGAGGAGGCCCCGGCCGGCGCGGCGGAGGGTCGGGACGGCCTCGACCAGGCGCGCGTAGCCGCGCTTCCCCGCGAGCCGGGCTCGCTCGTCCACCGGGCGCTCGAGGTCGCCCGAGTCGCAGGTCACCAGGAGCGTTCCGCCCGGCCGGAGCACGTCCCGCATCTCCCGCAGCGCGGCCGGCCAGTCGCGGATGTGCTCGAGCACCTGCGTGCTGACGACGACGTCGAACCGCTCGGGCCCGTACGTCTCGCGCAGCCGGAGCGCGCTGCCGCGCGTGAGCTCGATCGGGAAGCCGAGCTCCCGCGCGCGCCGCTCGACCGGCTCGAGGTGCGCGACGTCGATCCCCGAGAGCCGCAGGCGGCCGGCGAAGGGCGCCAGCGGGGCCCAGAGCTCGAATGGGCTGAACTTCCCGCCGCCGCCGACGTCGAGCACGTCGAGCGCGCCCTCCTCGGGGATCAGCCGCCGCAGGTCCAGCAGCAGGCGCAGCTTGGCGGTGTTCCCGGGGACGTGGGAGAGGTCGAGCCCACTCGACTCGGCCTCCTCGAACAGGCTCCGGGGTCTCGAGAGGTCGACGCCCACCCGCTCGCTAGTGTCCCATGATCCGGCTCCTTCGGCGCAACCTCGCGATCATGTACGGGGGGTACGCGGTCTCCATCGCGTCCGCGCTCGTCGCCACGCCGATCATCGTCGACGCGCTCGGGAAGGAGCGCTACGGCCTCTGGGTCTTCATCGGCGCGCTGACGGTCTACCTCGGCCTGATGGACTTCGGCGTCGGGCCGGCGGTGATCCGCTTCGCCGCCCTCGAGCGCGGGCGCCGCGGCGACGTCGCCGGGCTGGCGTCGACGGCGACCGCCGTCTACGCGGCCGTCGGGCTGGTGTCGGCCGGGCTCGCGGTGGGGCTCGCGTGGCTCGTGCCCGAGCTCATCGAGGTGCCGGCCGAGCTCGTCTGGCCCGCGCGGGTGGCGACCCTGCTCGTCGCGGGGACCGTGCTCGTCCGCTTCCCGTTCGTCGTCGGCCAGAGCCTGCTCGTCGCGGCCCAGCGGTTCGACGTCACGAACGTGGCCGGCGCCGCCTCGCTCGTCCTCTACACGGCGCTCGTCGTGTGGCTGCTGCCCGGGAGCGGCAGCCTCGTCCTGCTCGCCGGCCTCGCGCTGGCGGCGGCCGCGTTCCGCTACCTCACCCCGCTCCCGTGGGTGCCGCGGGAGTACCCGGGCCTCCGCGTCTCGCCGCGCCTCGTCACGCGCGGCCGCACGCGAGAGCTGCTCGGGTTCAGCTGGTACAGCCTGCTGATCCAGATCGCGGCCAAGCTGGTCACCTCGATGGACGTGATCGTCATCGGCGTGATCCTCGGTCCGGAGGCGGCCGCCCTCTACGGCGTGCCCTCGCGCCTCTTCGGGCTCGGGCTCAGCCTCGGCACGGTGGGCACGAACATCGTCTTTCCCGCGTTCTCAGAGCTGGAGGGCCGCGCGGAGTACGCGCGGCAGGTCGACCTACTGCTCGTGGCCCTGCGGGCCGGGATGGCGCTGATGGCCGTCGTCGCGCTGCCGCTCGCGCTCGTGCCCGACCTGATCATCCGCGGCTGGATCGGGCCAGGCTTCGAGGACAGCACGCCGGTGCTCGTGCTGCTCGCCCTCGCGCTCGTGGCGCACCAGCCGGCGAACGTGCTGTCCCACTACCTGAGCGCCCGCGCGCGGCAGCGCGAGCTCGCGTTCGTCTCGCTCGGCGTCGTCTCCGCCAACCTGGGCCTCTCGATCGCGCTCGCCTTCACGGTGGGGATCTGGGGCGTGGCGCTGGCGACGCTGGTGACGCTGCTGTTCGAGACGGTCTTCCTCGTGCCGCGGCTCGCGGAGCGCGCGGGCGGCCCCCGGCCGGCGGCGGTCGCGCGCGCGTCCCTGCGGCCGCTCCTGCCGGCCGCGCTCGCCGCCGCCCTCGTCCTCGGCGCGGGCGGGCGGCTGCTCGAGCCGGACCACATCCCGGGGCTGGCGGCGCTCGCGGCCGCCTGGCTCGCGGTCGCCGCGCCGGCGATCTGGCTGCTCGGCCTCCATCCGGCGGAGCGCCGCCGGATCCGCGCCCGCCTGGTGCCGCAGGCCGTCTCGGACGAGGCGCCGGCCTAGCGGATCCCCGCGAAGGCGGAGCGGAGGTACGCGGCCGCCCACGCCCGGTCGCCACGGGCGAGCCAGAGCAGCGCGTGCGCCAGCGCGCTCGGCACCCAGATGGCGACGTAGACGGGCCAGCCGGCCGGATAGCGCTTCCGCAGGTAGCGGAGCCGGCTCTCGTGGAACTGCGCGAACCAGGGGTGCGGGCCGCGCGCGCGAGAGGAGCCGCCCTCGAGGTGGACGGCGCGTGCGTCCCAGCGCACGGCGAGTCGCCAGCCCGCGCGGCGCAGCCGCCAGCAGAGGTCGTGGTCCTCGAAGTAGAAGCGGTACCTCTCGTCCAGCCCGCCGACCGCCTCCCAGGCCTCGCGCCGCACGAGCACGCACGCCAGGGGGAAGAAGGCAGCCTGCTGGATCGAGCCGCGCTCCGCGGGCCGCGGCGGCGGCAGCGACAAGGCGTTCCGCAGCGCGTGGACGAGCGTGAGGTCGCGCCCTAAGGTGCTCGTGCGCCGGCCCGACTCGTCCTCGAGCGCGGCGGCGACCGCCCCCAGGCCGGGGTCGTCGTCGAGCGCGGCCGCGAGCAGGCCGGGAGTCTCCGGCCGGAGGAAGGCGTCGCTGTTGAGGATCAGCACGTAGGGGGCGTCCGTCGCCGCGACGCCGTGGTTCACCGCGGCTGCGAACCCCCGCCCGCGGGAGCGGAGAACGCGGGCGCCGCGCGCGGCCGCCTCCTCGTCGCTGCCGTCCGTCGAGCCGTCGTCGACGACCGCGACGTCCGCGACGCCCGCGGCGGCGAGGTGATCGAGGCAGCGGGGCAGGACGGCGGCCCCGCCGCGGTTCGGGACGACTGCGCTGATCATCGGGACAAGACTATGCGGGTGAAGATCGCCTGGATCTCGCACCGGAGCGGCCTCGCGGGCGCCGAGCTGTCGCTCCTGGAGGGCGCGGCGGCGCTCGTCGAGCGCGGCGTGGAGGTCGACGCCGTGCTGCCCGGCCCGGGGCCGCTGGCGGAGCGGCTGCGCGTCGCCGGCGCGCGCGTGATCGTCGTCCCGCACGCGCGCTGGGTCGGCCCGGACCGCCGGCCGGGAGGCATCGCGCGGCGGCTGGCGCGCAACGCGCGCTCCCTCCGGCCGCTCGCGGGGGCGCCCGGGGCCGACGTCGTGGTCACGAACACGATCACGGCCCCCCTCGGCGCGGTCGCGGCGCGCCTGGCCGGGATCCCGCACGTCTGGTACCTGCACGAGTACGGCGTCGCGGAGCACGGAATCAGGTTCGACTTCGGGCGGGGCCCGAGCCTGGCGGCCGTGCGGCGGCTCTCGCGCGTGGTGCTCGTCAACTCCGAGGCGCTGCGCGCCCACTTCGCCGACCTCGACCCGCGGGTCGTCCACTACGCCGTGGACGTGCCCGAGCGTGAGCCGACGCCGCTCGGCGAGGGCCCGCTGCGTCTCGTCCAGCTTGCGGCTCTCGCGCCGGGGAAGGGCCAGCTCGACGCAGTGCGGGCGCTCGGGGCGCTCCGACGGCGGGGAGTGGACGCGCGGCTGCGCCTGGTCGGCCCCGACCTCGGCCACGGAGCCGCCGTGCGCGAGGCCGCCCGCGTCGCGGGCGCGGAGGACTACGTCGAGCTCGCGGGCTTCAGCGACGACCCCGCCGGCGAGCTGCTCGCGGCCGACGTCACGCTGACGTGCTCGCGGTTCGAGGCCTTCGGACGGGCCACCGTCGAGGCGATGAAGCTCGGCCGCCCGGTGATCGGCGCGGCGAGCGGCGGGACGCTCGAGCTCGTCCGCGACGGCTGGAACGGGCTGCTCTATCCGCCGGGCGACGCGGACGCGCTCGCGGAGCGGATCGAGCGCCTCGAGCGAGACCGGGAGCTCCTGCGGGAGCTCGGCGCGACCGCCCGCGCCTGGGCCACCGAGACGTTCACGCGAGAGCGCTACGCGGCCGGGCTGCTGGCCGCCTGCGAGGACGCGCGCTCGTAGAGCTCCACGGTCCGGTCGGCCATCCGTGCCACCGAGAACTCCTCCCGGGCGCGTACCCGTCCCGCCTCGCCGAAGGCGCGTGCGCGTTCCCGGTCGGCGAGGAGGGAGTCGAGCGCCTGGCCGAGTGCCCGCCAGTCGCCGGGCTCGGCGAGCAGGCCGGTCTCTCCGTCCGAGACGATCTCGGGGACGGCGCTCACGCGGGTGGCCGCCACGGGCAGCGCGGCGAGCATCGCCTCGAGGAGGACGATCCCGAAGCCCTCCCAGCGCGAGCTGTGCGCGAAGACCGACGCGCGCTCGAGCCAGTCGCCGGGCTCGATCCTGCCCGGCAGGAGCACCGCGCCGTCGAGGCCGAGCTCGCTCGCGAGGGCGCGCGTCTCGGCCTCGAGCGGGCCGACGCCGAGGATCGCGAGCACCGCGTCGGGGTGGCGCTCGCGCGCCAGCGCGAAGGCGCGCAGCAGGGTCGCGTGGTCCTTCTGCGCCGTCAGGCGGCCGATCGCGAGCACGAGCGGGGCGTCCGCGGGGATGCCGGCGGCCTCCGGCGTGACCTCCGAAGGCGCCTGCGGCGCCTCGTCGAGCCCGTAGTGGATCGTCTCGATCTTGTACGCCGGGTGCCCCGCCGCGACGAGGAAGCGCCGGACGGCGTCGGAGATGGCGACCAGCCGGCGGGCGCGTCGGGCGAAGAGGCGGTCGACGTAGCGGAACGGGCCCAGCAGGTAGCGGTCGTCGTTGTGCCGGGTGGACACGAGCGGCACCCCCGCGAGCAGGGACGCCATCGCGCCGTAGACGTCGGCGTGGACGAGGTGCGCGTGGACGAGGTCCGGCCGCGCGGCCCGGACGGCGCGTGCGACATCGCGCGCCATGCGGGGGCTGAGGTCGGCGCCGCAGCGCACGTGCAGTGACGGCGCGTCGAGCTCGCGGTAGAAGCGCGCCGCATCGCTCCCGGGTACGTCGAGCCCCAGGAACGCCGCGTCGACGCCCCGCTCGCGCAGCGCGGGGAGGAGCGTCAGCAGGTGCCGCTCGGAGCCGCCGACTCCCGTCAGCTTGTGGAGGTGGAGGACCTTCACCGCCCCAGCAGGCGCTCGTAGAGCGCCTGCACCTCGTCGACCATCCGCTCGATGCCGTAGCGCGCGCGCATCCGCTCGGCGCCCGTGCGCCCCATCCGCTCCCGGAGCTCGAGGTCGCGCGCGAGCCGCACGACGTGCTCGGCCAGCGCGTCCACGTCGCCCGGCTCGGCGAGGAAGCCGGTCTCGCCGTCGTCGACCACCGCGGGCGTCCCGCCCACGCGGGTTGCCACCACCGGCACGCCGGCGGCGAGCGCCTCGATCGCGGCGACGGGCGTCCCCTCGTTGGCGGAGGTCAGGCAGAAGGCGTCGAAGCGGCCGTACCACTCGGCCATGTCGCGCTGGTAGCCGGCGAAGACGCAGCGGTCGCCGACGCCGAGCTCGGCCGCCGCGCGCTCGACCGCTTCCCGCTCCTCGCCGTCGCCGACGACGAGCAGCGACGCGTCCGTGCCGCGGTCGACGACGCGGCGGAGCACCCGGACGAGGTCGAGCGGGCGCTTGATCGCGGTCAGCCGGCCGGCGTAGCCGACGACGAAGCCGTCCTGCCGCTCGGTGTTCCGGGAGGGGGCGGGGAAGTCGAAGCCGTAGGGGACGACGGTGAACCGCTCGACGGAGGCGACGCCCAGGGCGACGAGGTCGTCGCGCACCTCCGGGCTCACGGCGACGAGCGCCGAGGTCGTCCGCGCCAGCGCGCGCTCGACGAGCGTGAAGGCACGCTCCCGGCGGGCGCCGAAGTAGCCGCGGAGGACGTGGCCGTGGAAAGTGTGGACGCGGACGGGCGGGCGCGCCGAGCCGGCGGCGAGCGCAGCCAGTCGGCCGATCGCGCCGGCCTTCGCCGCGTGCGTGTGGAGGACGTCCGGCCTGCGCTCGCGCAGGACGGCTCTGACGGCGAGCAGCGCCGCGAGGTCGCGGAAGGGCGACAGCTCCCGCCTCAGGCTGTCCACGTACCGGGTCGGGACGCCGCGCTCGTCCGCGACGTACGCCATCGACTCCTCGCCCGGCGGGATCCGCCCGTGCAGGACGAGGACCTCGTGGCCGCGCCTCGCCTGCCCGGCCGCCAGCTCGAGCACCTGCAGCGCCGCGCCGCCGACGTTCAGGCGCGCGATCGCGTGGACGATCCTCATCGAGCCGGCGGCGGCATCAGCGAGGGGGCGAGCGCGACGACGCCGAGGGTCAGCCAGAACAGAGCCATCAGCGGCAGGCCGCCGTAGAGCGCCGCCCCGGCGAGCATCGCGGCGATCGCCGCGAGCCAGGCGGCGGGCAGGTACGCGAGCGGCTCGTCCGGCCCGCCCCGAGGCCATGCCCGGCCGACCCGCACCGCGGCCCGCGCGGCGACGACGGCGAGCCCGAGGAAGAGCAGCGCGCCGACGAGGCCGAGCTCGAACAGCACCTGGTCGTACGTCTGCTGGGGGATCAGCTCGTCGTTCGGCCGCGGGAAGTAGTGCGGCGGCTGGTCCGGGAAGCGGGCGCGCGCGTCGTCCAGGTGGTGCGCCCACTCCGACGGCGGCAGCTGGCCGTGCCAGCCGGTCCCGAGCACGGGGTTGTCGAGGAAGACCCGCCAGCCGATGTACGTGTAGATCAGCCGCTGGCTCCAGCTGCCCGCGCTCTCGGCCTGGAGGGACGGCCCCGCTTCGACGAAGCCGAGGTCGCCGGAGCGGATCGGGATCGCGGCGGCCGTGACGGCGGCGGCGACGGCGACCATCAGCGCGAGGCCCGGCAGCGAGAGCGAGCGGCGGGCGGCGGCCAGCGCGGCCACCGCGGCGACCACGAGCCAGACGGCGAGCAGGCCCGCGAGCGCGGCCCCGAGGACGACTCCCAAGGCGCCGGCGAGGGCGGCGGCGACCCCGAACCAGCGCAGCCGTGAGCTACGGGTGACGAGGATCGCCCCGGCGACCGCGAGCAGGAGCGTCCCCAGCGCCGGCAGGTCGTGGCTGCCGAGGAACGCCCCCTGGCGGACGCCGCCGGAGGTGATCAGCCCGACGAGCCCCCAGACGTCGGCGACCACGGCCACCGCGAGCAGCGCCCCGAGCAGGAGCCAGAGCTGCGCCCGCCGCTGGACGAAGAGAACCGTCCCGAGCGCGAGCACGCCGTACTCGAGCACCTTCGCGGCGCCCGAGAGCGCGTCGGCGCCGTTCAGGGCGGAGGAGAGGAGCAGCCAGCCGGAGAACGCGGCCGCGGCCAGCGTCGGCGCGCGCGCCGGCCGCGGCAGCGCGCCGGCGCCGAGGAGCCTGGCGAGCACGAGCACCGCGAGCGCCGCGATCGCCGCATCGGTGGGCGTCACGGCGACGTCCGTCCCCGCGACGGCGACGACGGCGGCCGGCTGGTCGACCGCCCTGATCATCGATGCGGCGAGCGCCGCGCAGAGGACGAGGAAGGGGAGGTCGCGACCGGGCCGCCACAGTCCGCTTCGGAGGACCCGGGCCATCGGGAGCCTATGATACGGCGGCCCCTTGGCCCCTGGGGCCCGCCCCGATGCGCGTCGTCCTCCTATCAGGCATCTGGCCCCCGGACGTGGGCGGACCGGCCTCGCACGGGCCGGAGCTCGCGCGGTTCCTCGTTGGCCGCGGGCACTCCGTCCACGTGGTGACGATGGGGGACGCCGAGCCGACCGAGCGGCCTTGCCCCGTCGAGTCCGTCCCCCGCCGGCTGCCGTTCCCGGTCCGCTACTCCCTGGTTGCGGCCAGAGCCGCTCGGGCCGCCGCGCGGGCAGACGTCGTCTACGCGTCGGCGACCTACGCCGCGGCTGCGGCCGCCTCGCTCGCGGCCCGCCGGCCGCTCGTCGTCAAGCTCGTCTCCGATCCGGCCTACGAGCGCGCCCGCCGCTGGGGCCTCTTCGGCGGCACCCTCGAGGAGTTCCAGACGGCCGGGCCCGGCTGGCTCAGGCGGCTGAGGAGGGTCGCCCTCGGGCGCGCCGTCGCGGTGGTCGTCCCGAGCGAGTACCTCGCCCGCATCGCGCTCGGCTGGGGCCTCGACCCCCGCCGCGTCGTCCACATCCCCAATCCGGCCCCCGACGTCGAGGTTCAGGCGGGCGCCGCGCCAGAGCGGCCGTTGTTCGTGTTCGCCGGCCGGCTGACGCGGCAGAAGGCGCTCGGCGTCGCCTTCGACGCCGTGGAGCGGGTGCCGGAGGCGCGGCTGGTCGTCGTCGGGGACGGACCCGACCGGGACGAGCTCGAGCGCCGCGCCGCCCGGCTCGACGGCCGCGTCGAGCTCCGCGGCGCTCTCCCTCGGCGGGAGACCCTCGAGGTGCTCGCCGGCGCGACGGCCGCCGTCCTCTCCAGCGACTGGGAGAACCTGCCGCACGCGGCGGTCGAGGCGCTCGCGCTCGGCGTGCCGGTGGTGGCGACGGCGGTCGGAGGCGTGCCCGAGGTCGTCCGCGACGGCGAGAACGGCCTGCTCGTCCCCCCGGGCGACGTCGACGCGCTCGCGGACGCGCTCAGCCGGGTGGCCACCGACCGGGCGCTGCGCGATCGGCTCGCCGCCGCCGCTCGTCCTTCCGTCGCCGAGCTCTCGGGCGAGCGCGTCTACGGCCGGATCGAGGAGCTCCTGCGCGAGGCCGCGGGTTGACCGCCGAGCGGGTACGCGTCTACGCTGCCCGCAGCCTCGTCCCGCCCGGCGCGCCGCACTCGCCCTTCCTCGAGCCGCTCTGGGGGCCGAGCGGAGACAAGTACGAGGACCCCCGCAGCCCGCTCGCCGGGCGGTTCGACGCGTGGCGGGAGCAGGGGGCCGAGCTCCTGGAGGAGGCCCCTCTCGAGGAGGCGGACGTGGCGGTGCTGCCGGCCAGCTGCGAGCACTACCTCAAGTGGCCCGAGCGGCTCGCTGCGGCGGTCGCCCATGCCGAGCGCATCCGGGAGTCGGGCCTGCCGCTCGTCGCCTTCTTCCACGGGGACTCGACCGAGCCGCTCCCGCTCGCGGGCGCATACGTGTATCGCACGTCGCTGCTCCGCTCGCAGCCCCGCGAGCGGGAGCGGCTCCTGCCCGCGTTCGCGCGCGACGTCGCCGCCGACCTCGGCGGCCCGCCACCCGCGCGCGAGTGGCGGCCGCGCCCCGTCGTCGGGTTCTGCGGCTACGTCCCCGATCGCGGCCTCGGCGGCGCCGCTCGGCGCCTCCTCGGGAGACCCCCGCACCCCGCCGCGGTGCGCGGGGTCGCGTGCCGGCTGCTCAACCGCTCCGAGTCGGTGGAGACCAGCTTCGTCTTCCGCCCCGCCTACTGGGCGGGCGCCGTCGCTCCGGCCGGCGAGCTCGACTACGCGGTCATGCGCGCCGCAAGGGAGGAGTTCGTCCGGAACCTCGTCGAGTCCGACTACGTCCTCGCCGTCCGCGGCGGCGGGAACTTCTCGGTGCGCCTCTACGAGGCGCTGAGCTGCGGCCGGATCCCGGTCTTCGTCGACACCGACAGCGTGCTGCCGCGTGAGGACGCGATCGACTGGCGGTCGCTCTGCGTCTGGCTCGACGCGGACGAGCTGCGCGAGATCGGCGAGCGGGTCGCCGCCGTCCACGCCGAGCTCGGGCCCGTGGGCTTCCGCGAGCGGCAGGAGGAGTGCCGGCGGGCGTACCTCGAATGGCTGACCCCCGAGGCGTTCTTCCGCTTCCTCGTCCCCGGCCTGCGGAGCCTCACGCCGTAACCTTGGGGCGATGACCGAGCGGCTACCCCGCGTGCTGTTCGTCGGCCGGACGCGGTACAGCCTGCCGCTGCCCGAGTGGCTGGCCAAGAAGTTCGACGCGCTCGAGCGCCAGCTCGACTTCCGAGTGCTCGCGTCCGCCCGTGAGGCCGGCCAGGAGCTGGCGTCCGGGCGCTTCCGCCTGCTGCGCCCGCTGCCGCCCCGGCTGCTGGACGGGGTCTTCTTCTATCTCCGTTGCCCCTTCGCGGTCCGCCGCCAGATCCTGGACTTCCGCCCCGAGGTGATCGTCGCCGAGAGCCCGTACACCGGCGCGGCCGCGCTGATGGGGCGAGCGCTGGCGAGCGAGCCACGGCCGCGCGTGCTCGTCGAGGTGCACGGAGACTGGCGGACGGCGACGCGCCTGTACGGCTCGCCGCGCCGACGGGTCCTCTCGCCGCTGGCCGACTGGATCAGCCGCGCGGTCGTGCGGCGCGGCGATGCCGTGCGCGCGCTGTCGGGCTACACGGAGGGTCTGGTGGAGGACGTGCGCGGCGTGCCGGTGACGGCGTCCTTCCCCACCTACACCGATCTCACCGCCTTCACGGCGGAGGCCGTCAAGCCGCTGCCGGAGCGCCCGACCGCCGTCTTCGTCGGGATGCTCGAGCCGTACAAGAACATCGACGGTCTCGCGGAGGTGTGGCGCCGCCTCGCTCCGCGGCTGCCGGAAGCGCGCCTCGTCCTGATCGGCGACGGCAGCCGCCGCGACGTTGCGGAGGAGCTGGTCGCGCAGAGCCCGGAGTCGGTCGAGTGGCATCCCGCTCTGAGCCCGGAGGACGTGGCGCGCAAGCTCGACGAGGGGACGGCGCTCGTCCTGCCGTCGCGCTCGGAGGGCCTGGGGCGCGTGATCATCGAGGCGTTCGCCCGCGGCCGGGGCGTCGTGGCGAGCGACGTGGGTGGGATCCCGGACCTCGTGCGCGACGAGGTCGAAGGACTGCTCGTCGACCCGACCGATCTCGACGGCATCGCCGCCGCGCTCGAGCGCGTCCTCACGGATCGCGAGCTCGCGGAGCGGCTCGGCGCCGCCGCGCACGCCCGCTACCGCGAGTGGCACACCACGCCCGGCGAGTACGCCTCCCGCATGCGCGCGCTCGTCGAGGCGAGCCTGCGCGACGTCGGCGCCGTCAAGAGCGCGCGCACCGCCGGCGATCCCGCGCTGGCCGCTCTGCGCGAGGAGGTCGACTACTGCGTTCTCGGCCGGGCCGAGCGCGGGCCTCCGCACCGCCCCGCGGTGGCGCCTGGGTCGGTGCGCCTGGCCCGTCGCTTCCTCTTCTGGCCATTGCTGCCGTTTCGCGTCGCCGCGCTCGTCCGGCGCTTCCGACCGGAGGTCGTGATCGCCGAGACGCCCCACCTCGCGTTCATGGTCCTCGTCGGCCTCGCGCTGCGGCGCCGGCGGCGCCCGCGGCTCGTCGTCGAGACGTACGGCGACTGGCGGGCCGAGGCGCGCCTCTCGGGAGCGCGAGCCCGTGCGCTGCTGTCGCCGCTCGCCGACTGGGCGGCCCGCTATGCGCTCAGGCGCGCCGACGCGCTGCACGCGCTCTCCCCTGTTGCCGCCCAGGTCGCGCAGCGGGCGGTGCGCGCGCCGCTCGTGGAGTCCTTCCCGGCGTACACGGACCTGTCCGCGTTTCGCGGCAGGCCGGTTCAGCCCTTCCCGGACCGGCCGAGCGCGATCTTCGTCGGCATGCTCGAGCGCTCGAAGGACCTGGGGACGCTCGCCGAGGCCTGGCGGCTCGTGGCGGCCGAACTGCCGGAGGCGCGCCTCAAGATCGTGGGCAGGGGAGCGCTCGTCGACGTCGTCGAGCGGCTCCGCGACGACTACCCGGAGAGCGTCACGTACGTTCCCGAGCTCGCGCCGCCGGAGGTCGCGCGCGCGCTCGACGAGTCGACGCTCCTCGTCCTGCCCTCGCGCAGCGAGGGACTCGGCCGCGTGATCGTCGAGAGCTTCGCTCGCGGGCGCCCGGTGGTCGCGACCCGCGTCGGCGGGATCCCCGATCTCGTCGAGGACGGCGTCAACGGGCTGCTCGTCCCGCCCGGAGACCCCGCGCGCCTCGCCGAGGCGATGGCGAACGTGCTGTCGAACCGTCAGCTGGCGGAGCGGCTCGCGGCCGGGGCGACGGAGGCCGCCGCGTCGCTGCGGTGGACGCCCGACGAGTACGCCTCGCGCGTCCGCCGCCTCGTCGAGCGGACGCTGGCGACCGCCGGCCGATGAGGCTCGTCGTCGCCACGCAGGTCGTGGACGCAGACGACCCGCATCTAGGCCAGACCCTGGACATCCTCGGCGCGCTCGCCGTCCGCTGCGAGCGGGTGACCGTGGTCTGCGACCGGGTCGCGCGCCACGACCTGCCCACGAACGTGTCCTTCCGACCGTTCGGGGCGCGCGGCAAGCTCGGCCGCATGCTGCGCTTCGAGCGCGCGCTCCTCGCCTCGGGCCGGCCCGACGCGTTCCTGGCGCACATGGTCCCCCGCTTCCTCGTCCTCGCGGCGCCGCTCTACCGTCTCCGACGCGTGCCCTTGCTCCTGTGGTACACGCACTGGAACGCCTCCCGCGAGCTTCGGCTCGCCACGCTGCTCTGCGACGCCGCACTCAGCGTCCGCCGCGAGTCGTTTCCCCTGCTCACGCCGAAGGTGCGCGGGATCGGCCACGGGATCGACCTGGCGCGGTTCGAGCCGCGCCCGGCGTCCCCCGAGCCGGGACCGGCGCTGCGCGTGCTCGCGCTCGGGCGGACGGAGCCGCGGAAGAGATTCGACGTGCTCCTCGACGCCGTCGAGGTCGGCGCGGGGCGCGGTCTGGAGCTCCGCGTCGAGCTCCGGGGGCCGCAGATCACGGCAGCCGAGGCGCGGCACCGGCGAGAGCTCGAGGCCCGCATCGCCGCCTCGCCGCTGCTCTCGGAGCGGGTGACGGTCGCCGACGCCGTCCCGCGCGAGGGCGTTCCGGCGCTGATCCGCGCGGCGGACGTCGTCGTCAGCGTGACCAGCGGGGACACCTCCGGCGGCGCGCTCGACAAGGTGGTGTACGAAGCTGCGGCCTGCGCGGTGCCTGTCGTCGCGTCGAACCCGAACTTCGCCGACCTGCTCGGCGGGCTCTCACCCGGCCTCCTGTTCACGCCCGGCGACGTGGAGGCGCTGCTCGGCGCGCTCGGCGGCGTCGCCGCCCTTTCGGCGGACGGGCGCGCGACGCTCGGGCGAGAGCTCCGGCGGCGCGTCGAGCAGGGTCACTCCGCGGACACGTGGGCGGAGGCGGTGCTCTCGCTGGTCTCGGAATCGAAGCGCGGGAGGTAGGCGATGCCGCGGGTCGTCCGCGAGGTCGTGAGGAGCGCGGCGCGGCTCGCGCTGAAGCGGCCGACCGGCTTCAGCCAGTTCGGCGAGGACCAGGTCATCGCGAGGCTGCTGCCCCAGCCGGCGGGGCGCTACCTCGACGTCGGCGCCTATCACCCGCACGTGTACTCCAACACATTTCTCCTCTACCGGCGGGGCTGGAGCGGCGTCGCCGTCGACCCGAACCCCGACTGCGAGCTGCTCTTCCGAATCTTCCGGCCGCGCGACACCTTCATCCGGGCGGGAACCGGCCCCGCGGGCCGGCGCGTCTACTACCGCTACAGCGACGGGGCCTACAACGGCTTCGCGCCCTCGCCGACCCGCGAGGGCGTCGTCCTCCTCGACGCCGTCGAGACGGAGGTCCGGCCGCTCTCCAGCCTGGTGCCGCCGGGCCGCTTCGACCTGCTCAACGTGGACGTCGAGGGGATGGACCTCGAGGTCCTGCGGACCTTCGACTGGAGCGACCCGCCCGAGGTCGTCGCCGTGGAGGGCTCGGAGAGCGACGCCTTCCTCCGGGAGCTCGACTACGCGCTCGAGGCGGAGTGCGGGCTGACGCGCCTCTGGCTACGCCGGCGGTAGATAGCGGTCGAGGATCTCCTCGCGGTAGCGACGCGCGAGGACGTCCCAGTCGAGCCGCGCCCCCGCGGCGCGCGCCGCGGCGGCGAGCTCGGCCCGCTTCGCCGGGTCGCGCGCGAGCGACGCGACGGCGTCGACGAACTCCGCCGGCGACGAGACGAGGATGCCGGCGCCGGCCTCCTTCACGTCCTGCGTCACCTCGTAGTCGTAGGAGACGACGGGCGCGCCCGCGCCGAGGTACTCGGCCGTCTTCGCGGCGCGGATGCCCTGGTCGCGCGTCCGCGGATACAGGGCGACGTCGAAGTTGGCCACGTGAGGAAGCACGTCCCCCTTCGCGACGCGGCCGAACAGCAGGACGTCGTCTCGACCGGCCACGCGCGCACGGACCCGCGCGCTCGGCTCCCCGAGCAGCCATAGGCGGGCGCTCGGCACTCGCTCCGAGATCGCGGGCCACAGCTCGAGCAGATGGTCGACGTTGTAGAGAGGGCTGTGCCCGCCGGGGTCGTCGCGCGAGCGCAGGTACGCCGCCATGTACCCGACGACGAAGTCGCCGTTGCGGCGGTGCCGGCTCGCGACCTCCCGCCGGGCGTGCTCGGTGAGCGCGTCGAGCACGACTCCTTGGGGGATCACGTGCCACGGGGTCCGGACGCCGAGCTCCTCGAAGCGGCGGCCCGCGCGCTCCGCGGTCACGACGTACGCCGCGACGTTCGGCCGGTTCAGCGCGTCGATCTCCCAGGCCTCGAACCTGGGGTCGTCGACGTCCGCCACGACCGCACCCCGAAAGAAGCGGATCTGCCGGTTGTCGGCCGTGAGGAGGTAGCGGTACCGCTGCGACGCCAGGCCGAGGGCGAGGCGGTGCCGCACGGCGCCGAGCAGATAGAGCGTCCAGAACTCTGCCGCGCGGAGCGGCCGCCAGTCCGGGATCACGATCAGGACGGGATCGAGCCGGTCGAGGCGGGGGAGCAGCTCTGCGTAGCGGGGGCTGTTGTGGCCCTTGAACCAGAGCCCGTGGTGCAGGATCCGATCGGGAGCGGCGGGCCCGGACGCCAGCGCGCGCAGAGGCAGCCGCTTCTCGATCAGGGGCGCCACCATGGCGCAAGGATAGGGCCGAAGTACAATCCTGCCCCATGGCCACCGAGCCCGCCCTCAAGCAGCCGGGCGGGGCGCGGTCCAAGGACATCCGGGCCGCACGCCCGTACTTCCTTTCGCCGACCCCGATTCGCGCTCTCGCCCGCCGGGTTGCGAGCGTCCTCGCGCTCGCCGCCCTCGACGCCACCGGCCTCGCCTTCGGGCTCTACGGCGCGCTCGCGCTGCGCGAGCTCTACCACGGCCGCACGCCGCTCTGGGGGCTGCTCTGGGAGGCGCCGCAGGAGTGGCTGCCGTTCGTCGTCCTCGTGACGCTGCTCGTCTTCTGGCGCGCGGGTCTGTACGCCTCCCGCGAGCGCAGGCCGGGAGTGGGGGCCGTCGTCTCCTCGCTGCTCGTCGTCGGCCTGCTCACGGTCGGCTTCGCGATCGCGTCCGGGCACTCGTTCGACACCTACGGCTACGCGCCGACCGCGTTCCTGCTCAGCGTGATCCTGATCGGGCTGTTGCGCGCAAGCTACGACTCGCTGACGCGGGACCTCATCCGTCTCGCGCGCATCCGGCGCAGGACCGTCCTCGTCGGCGATCCGGACCAGGTCGCCGAGCTACGGCGCGTGCTCGGCTGGAGCCGGAACGGGATCGAGTACGAGTTCGTCGGCGGCTGCGCGCCGGAGCCGGCCGCCGTCGTCGCGATCCTCGACGAGCAGCGCGTCGACGAGCTCGTCCTCGCCGACCCGTCGCTCGACGAGCAGCAGGCGCTGGAGATCGTCGACCAGGCCCACCGGCGCGGCGTCCGCGTCCGCGTCGCGCCGCGGACGACCGAGCTCCTCCGCGACCGCGGGGAGTACGTCCCCGGCCAGGGCGTACCGCTGTTCGAGCTCCACCCGCCCGTGCTGGCCGGAACCGACTGGGTCGTGAAGCGGGTGTTCGACGTCGCGCTCGGCGGCGCGATCCTCCTGCTGGGGCTGCCTGTCTGGCTGCTGATCGCGTTCGCCGTCAAGCTCGACTCGCGCGGGCCCGTGCTCTACCGCAGCCGCCGCGTCGGGCTGCACGAGGCCGAGTTCGGCATGTTCAAGTTCCGGACGATGCGCGCCGACGCGGAGGCGCGCCAGGCGGAGCTGGAAGACGCGAACGAGGCGGCCGGGCCGCTGTTCAAGATCCGCAGCGACCCGCGCGTCACGCGGGTCGGCGGGCTGCTGCGCCGCTTCTCGGTCGACGAGATCCCCAACCTGCTGAACGTCCTGCGCGGCGAGATGAGCCTCGTCGGACCGCGGCCGCTCCCCGTCCGCGACTACGAGCTCCTCGACGAGTGGCACCGCAAGCGCTCGCTCGTCCTCCCGGGGATGACGGGGCTCTGGCAAATCGCGGGCCGCTCCGACCTCTCCTTCGACGAGCTCGTCCGGCTCGACTTCTACTACATCGAGCGCTGGTCGCTCTGGCTCGACATCACGATTCTGGCGCGCACGATTCCCGCCGTGGTCGGGCGGCGCGGCGCCTACTGAACTGAGGCTCGTCGTCGTCACCCAGCGGGTCGACCTCGACGACGCGGTGCTCGGCGCGACCGTCCCGATGCTGCGGGCACTTGCCCGCCGCTCGGAGCGACTGACCGTGCTCGCGCTGGCGGAGGGAAGGCACGACCTGCCGCCCAACGTCGAGGTCCGCACGTTCGGCGCGCCGTCGCGCGTCGGGCGCACGGCGAGGCTCCTCCGGGAGCTCGCCACGGTCCTGGTCCGCCGTCCCGACGCCGTCGTCGCGCACATGGGCGCCGTCTATGCGATCGCGGCGGCTCCGCTGGCCCTGCCGCTGCGCGTGCCCGTGCTGCTCTGGTGGACGCACTGGAGCGTGACGAGGTCGCTCAAGGTCGCCATGGCCCTGACCAGCCGAGTCCTCTCGGTCGACGCGACGTCGTTTCCGCTTGCCTCGCCGAAGCTGCGTACGCTCGGCCACGGCGTGGACGTGGAGGCGTTCGCGCCGGTGCCGGCAAGGCCGGACGGCGGGACTCTGGAGCTGCTCCTCCTCGGGCGGTTCGCGCGCACCAAGGGCATCGACGTGGTCCTGGACGGCTTCGAGGCCGCCGTCCGCGAGGGGCTCGAAGCCCGGCTCGAGCTGCGCGGCCCGGCGGCGACGGCGGCGGAGGAGGCCTACCGCAGCTCGATCTCCAGGCGGATCGCCGAGGGGCCACTCGCCGGCCGCGTCCGGATCGAGCCTCCGCTGCCCTGGTCCCGCGTCCCCTCCGTCCTCACCCGCTTCGACGCCCTGGTGAACGCGCACGCGGGCACGCTGGACAAGGTCGTCTATGAGGCGGCCGCCGCCACCCTGCCGGTGATCGTCTGCAGCCCCGGCTTCGACGAGCTCCTTCGCGACCTGCCGGTGGAGGGGCGGTTCCGGTGCGGGGATGCGGACGATCTGAAGCGGCGACTGCTCGAGTTCTCCCGCTCCTCCACGGAGGCCCGCCGGGCCGCGGGAGTGGAGCTCCGGAAGCGAGTCGTCGCTGCGCACTCGACGGAGACCTGGGCGGACGGGATCGCCGCGTGCGTCGGCGAATTGCGCGCGTAGACTGGGCCGCTGCCATGGAGATGATCAAGGACTACACCGGCAGGGACTACCGGACGGTCTGGGAGGGGCCGAAGGCCGAGTTCGAGGACCGGTTCGAGACGGCGATCATCCGGCGCCTGCTCTCCCCGGCTCCCGGCTGGTTCCTCGACCTCGGGGCCGGCTACGGCCGTCTCCAGCCGTTCTACGCGCGGCCAGGCCGGCGAGCCGTCCTCGTCGACTACGCGGTCGACGCGCTCCAGCTCGCCGCGCAGAACCTGGGCGAGCGGGACGACGTCCACTACGTGGCGGCCAACGCGTACCACCTGCCCTTCCGCGCGGGCGCCTTCGACGCCGGGATCAGCATCCGGACGTACCACCACATGAACCTGCCGGAGCGGTTCCTCGAGGAGCTCGGCCGCACGCTGGGCGGGGGTGCGCGCTTCCTCGTCGAGTACTCGAACAAGCGGAACGCGCTCCGGCTCGTGCGCTACGGGCGCCGGGCTCTGCGACGCGACCACGAGCACTACGGCGGGCTCCTCTTCGGGAGCCATCCGCGGTACTTCGCCGAGCTCTGCCTCCGGGCCGGGCTCGAGGTCGTCCGCAGCGAGGGGACAGGCTTCATGCCCCGCGTGGTCGAGCGCGTCCCGGCCGCGGCCGCGCCGCTCGGGCTCGTCGAGTGGGCGCTGGATGCGGCGCTCGGCGGGCAGCTCGCCCCGATGACCTTCGCAGACGTGGCGAAGAGGGGCCGCGAGCGGCCGTCCCAGGCCGAGAGCCTCCTGGAGCTCCTCTGCTGCCCGGCCTGCGGCGGGGAGCTCGACGACGAGGAAGCGCACCTCGCCTGCGGCGGGTGCGGGGCGCGGTATCCGCGGGTCGGCGCCGTCGTCGACCTCAGGCACCCTCCGGACTTACACACCGAGCCGTGACGGCGAAGGAGCGCGTTCGCGACGCGCTCATCCACGTCCTCGCGCCGCTGGCCGAGCGCGCGAACGCGGAGCGCCCGCGCGCCCGCGTGCTCTCCTTCCACGACGTCCCCGAGTCTCTGCGGGACGAGTTCGCGCGCAAGCTGGAGTGGCTGGCCCGCACCTTCCGCATCGTCACGCTGGCCGGCATCCACTCGAGAACCGGGCTGGACCCGTTCCGGTTGAACGTCGCGCTGACGTTCGACGACGGCTTCCGTGAGCACGCGAGGTTCGTGGGCCCGCTGCTCCGCAGGCTGGGGCTGCCGGCCGTCTTCTTCGTCCCGTCGGGAGCGGTCGGGTTGTCGGGCGAGGCGGCGGCCGCCTTCTCCCGGGCGAACCTGCGCCGCGGGAGCGCCTTCGAGTTCGTGCGGTCGGAGGAGGTCGCCCGCCTCGCCGCCGACCCTCTGTTCGAGATCGGCGGGCACACGGTCTCGCACGTCGACGTGGCCGCGGTCGACGACGAGGCGGTGCTGGAGCGCGAGATCCGGGACGACAAGGAGGCGCTCGAGCGGCTGACGGGCGGCTCGCTCCGCTGGTTCGCCTTCCCGTTCGGCGGGCCGGCCCACGTCGCGGCGCCGGCCGTCCGCGTGATCCGGGACGTGGGCTACGCCGCCGCGTTCACGATCGTCCCCTCGTACTGGTCCGAGAGCCGCGATCCGTACCTCGTCGGACGGGACTGCCTGGAGCTCGACGCGAGCATCGGCCTGTGGCGCAGCTGGCTGCGTGGCGGCTACGACTCCCTCAGCCGCGTCAAGGCGCTGCGCCATCGATGAGGAGTCTGTGAGGCCGGCCGTCGGCGTCGCGCGGCCGGGCCATACTTCACGGGTGCGCGCGCCCAGGATCCTGGCCGTCGCCTCGGCGGTGGAGCTCGGCTTCCGGTATGGCTGCACGCCCGCGTGGTGGCAGCTCTGGAAGGGCTTCGCCGAGGCCGGCGTCGACCTGATCGTGACGCCGTACCGCGGGCGTCCCGTCGAGTCCCCCTGGTGGCGCACCGCGCCGAACCCCTGCTACTGGGAGGGGGAGGCGTTCGCGGCCGTCCGGGGGCGGATCGTCCACCGCGCCGAGACGGAGCCCGGAGACACCGACCGCTGGGTGCGCGAGGTGATCTGGCGCTGGGTGACGCCGCGCTGGCGCCGCCACCTCGAGCGGCTCGTCGAGCGCGAGCGGCCGGACGCGGTCGTCGTCTTCACGGTGCCGATGAGCCACCTGCGCGGCATCCCGACGCTGCTCCGGGAGCGCTACGGCGTCCCGGTCGTCTTCTACGACGGCGACGTGCCCATGAGCCTGCCGGAGTTCGGCGGCATGGACACGGGCTTCAACTACTACCACGGCGCCGACCCGTCCGAGTACGACCTCGTGGTCTCGAACTCGGAGGGAGGGCTACCGCGGCTGCTCGAGCTCGGCGCGCGGCGCGCAGAGGCCCTCTTCTGGGCCGCCGATCCGGAGTTCTTCGCCCCGCGGCCCGTGGAGAAGGACACGGACGTCTTCTTCTACGGCTACGGCGACAAGTTCCGGCGCGAGTGGCTGGAGGGGATGGTGGGCGAGCCGAGCCGGCGGCTCGAGGAGGTCGACTTCGCGCTCGGCGGCGGCGACTTCCGCGGCGACACCGGCCGCGCGCGCCTGGTCGGCGAGGTGCCGTTCAACGTCTTCCCGGCCGCGATCTCGGCCGCACGCGTAAACCTGAACATCACGCGCCGGTCGCACGCGACCGTGCCCGCCTCGTCGACCGCGCGGCCCTTCGAGCTCGCCGCCTGCGGCGCGGCGATCGTCTCCAACCCGTACGAGGGCGTGGAGCGGTGGTTCGAGCCGGGCCGCGAGCTGCTCGTCGTCTCGAGCGCCGACGAGGCGGTGGAGGCCTACCGCGAGCTGCTCGACGATCCGGGAGCCGCGGAGGCGATGGGCGCGCGCGCCCGCGAGCGCGTCCTCGAGGAGCACACGTACGTCCACCGGGCCCGGCGGCTGCTCGACCTGATCGGTGTCGTGGATGCCGTCAGGGTCTGACGGCGCCGGCGCCCTGCGCCGGATCGCGATCGTCCCGGCCCACAATGAGGAGGGAGCGATCGCCGGCGTCGTCCGCGAGATCCGGGCCTTCGACCCCGGCCTCGAGGTCGTGGTCGTCGACGACGGCTCGGTCGACCGCACCGCGGTGCTCGCGGCCGAGGCGGGCGCGCACGTCGTGCGGCTGCCGTTCAACCTCGGCATCGGCGGCGCGGTCCAGACCGGCTTCCGGTACGCGCTGGAGCACGGCTTCGAGCTCGCCGTCCGCCTCGACGGCGACGGCCAGCACGACCCGCAGGAGCTGCCGCGGCTGCTCGAGCCGCTGCTCGCCGACGAGGCGGACATCGTCGTCGGCTCTCGCTTCGCGGCCCGCGACGGGCACTACCGCGCCCCGTTCGCGCGCGGGCTCGGCATCCGCCTCTTCGCCCGCATCGTCTCGCTGCTCGTGGGCCAGCGCGTCACCGACACGACCTCCGGCTTCCAGGCGCTCAACCGGCGGGGGATCGCCCTCTTCGCCGCCGACTATCCGCACGACTATCCCGAAGTGGAGGCGACGGTGATGGTGCACCGCCACCGCCTGCGCCTGAAGGAGGTTCCCGTCCGCATGCGCGAGCGCGCCGCCGGCGCCTCGTCGATCACCGCGCTCCGCTCCGTCTATTACGCCGCGAAGGTGCTGCTGGCGCTCTTCGTCGGGCTCTTCCGCCGCAGCGTCACGCCCCTGGAGGAGGACACCGAATGACCCCGCTCGTCGTCTCGATCGCCGGCGCGATCGCGTCGGTCGCGCTGCTCGCCGTCATCATCGAGCTGATCCGCAGCCGCCGCCTGCACGAGCGCTACGCGCTCCTCTGGCTCCTGACCGGGCTCGTGCTGCTCGTCCTGTCGCTCTGGCGCGACGGCCTGAACACGATCGCCGGCTGGGCCGGCGTCACCGGCTACCCGCCGGCCGTGCTGTTCGCGCTCGGGCTGCTGTTCGTGATCGTCGTGCTCCTGCACTACTCGACCGTGATCTCGCGGCTCTCGGATCAGAACACAATCCTCGCGCAGCGCGTGGCGCTGCTTGAGGCGGAGCTCACCACGAAGTCGCGAGAAAACCTGCGTAGCTGACGGCGTAGAGCCCGCCCCAGGCGAGCACGAGGGGTCGCGGCAGCCGGCGGCCGGCCTCGACTGCGGCGAGCGCGAAGATCGGGGCGAGAAAGAGCAGGTAGCTCGATTTGATCGGATCGCCACCGGCTTGCGGGAACCGGATGAGCTGCACGACGAACCCGATCCACGTCACCCCGACCACGCCTAGCAGCACAGGCCAGCGGCGCAGGAACCAGAGTCCCGCGATCGCCACCACCGAGAAGGCGAGCCCGAGGACGCTCTGGCTCGAGAGGAAGACCCGGGTCGCAGCGCCCGGAGCCTCCTGCCAGAGGCCGTGCTGCCCGCCGAACCAGTCGCTCCAGAGGTCGGCGTGGAACTGCGGCCAGAGCTGCCCGGCGAACGCCGGTCGGTACGGATGGAGGACGAGGTCCTCGACGGGGGCGGAGATGTAGAACTCGCGCGGCTGGCCGCCCTGGAGAGCGTGCCTCTCGGTGAGCACCAGATCGGTGTAGACCGGGCTTCCGAAGCGAGCCGTCTGGTAGCCCCACCACGGTCCCGCGACGACGGCGAGAGCGGAGAAGGAGACCGCCGCGAACCGAAGCGCTCGTCGCTCACGGGTGACCGCGAGTCCCAAGGCGACACCCAGTGCGACGGCGATGGCCGTCTCGCGCGTGACCGCGGCGACGCCGAGCGCGAGCCCGGCCGCGACCGCGTACCGCAGGGGCCAGCCGCGTCGTGACGCCATCACGACGAGGAGGATCACGAGGCCGACGAGGAACGCGTTCAGCGCCTCGGGATGGAACATCGTCCCCATCCGGATCGCGATCGGCAGCGCGCCAGTCGCCGCGGCGGCCGCCGCCCAGAGCCGGGGGCGGCCGGGCCAGAGCTCCCGCGCGAGCAGCCACGCGATCACCACGAGGCCGGCGACGAGGGCGGCCGACAGGGCCTGGCCGGCGCGCCACGAGCCCGTCGCGCGGTGGAGCTGGACCGCGATCCAGTGGTACCCGGGCGGCGAGTCGTACTGGTAGGTCTCCTCCTTCGTGGGGAGGCGTCCTTGCTCCTCGAGGATCTGCGCGTAGGCGAGGTGTGCCGCGCCGTCGTAGCCGTCGGAGGGGTCGAGCCGGGCGGCGCCGTAGAGCGAGACGGCCGCCACCGCCAGGGCGAGGCCGATCGGTGCGAGCCGGGCCGTCAGGTCGTTGCGGGCGTCTGCACCCGGTCCCGGTACCACGCCACCGTCCGCTCGAGCCCCTCGCGTAGCGGCGTCCGCGCCTCGAATCCGAACAGCTCCCGCGCCCGGGAGGTGTCGAGGCTGCGGCGCGGCTGGCCGTTCGGCATCGACGTGTCCCACGTGATCCGCCCCTCGAAGCCGGTCACGTCGGCGATCAGCTCCGCCAGCTCGCGGATCGAGATCTCCTGGCCCGTGCCGACGTTGACCGGCTCGGGCCCGCTGTAGCGGTCGGCGGCGAGCAGCAGCGCCTCGGCGCAGTCGTCGACGTAGAGCCACTCGCGGGTCGGGGAGCCGTCCCCCCAGAGCACGATCTCGTCCTCGCCGGCGAGCATCTTGCGGATCATCGCCGCGACCGCGTGCGAGGTCTCGGCGTCGAAGTTGTCGCGCGGACCGTAGAGGTTCGCCGGCAGCAGGAAGACCGTGTCGAGCCCGTATTGCTGGCGGTACGCCTGGGCCCCCACCAGCACGGCCTTCTTGGCGACCCCGTAGGGCGCATTGGTCTCCTCCGGGAAGCCGTTCCAGAGCTCCTCCTCGCGGAAGGGGACGGGCGTGTGCTTCGGGTAGGCGCAGACGGTGCCGGCGATCACGACCTTCTTCGTGCCGTGGAGCCTCGCCTGCTCGAGCACGTGCGCGCCCATCAGCAGGTTCGCGTACCAGTAGCGGCCGGGGTTGGCGCGGTTCGCGCCGATGCCGCCGACCTCCGCCGCGAGGTGGAACACGAGCTCCGGCCGGGCGTCCTCGAAGAGCCGGGACGCGTCCTCGGCGAGCGTCAGGTCGTAGTCGCTGTGGCGGGCCGCGACCACGTCGTCCCCGCGGGCCTCCAGGCGCTCGACGAGGTGCGAGCCGAGGAAGCCGCCGCCGCCCGTGACCAGGACGCGGGTCACGACACGGGGGCCTGCTGCCCTGCCCCGAGCCAGTCGATGCGGCCGATCCACTTGTCGCGGTTCGCCGCGTACCAGTCGATCGTCCGGGCGACGCCCTCCTCCCAGGAGACCTTGGGCTCCCAGCCCGTCTCCCGGTTCAGCTTCTCGTAGCCGACGCGGAGTGCCATCACCTCGCTCGCCCCGGGACGGAACCGCTCCGGCGTCGAAACGATCTGGCGGCCGGCGGGCCAGTGGCCGGCCTCCTCGCCGACGCTCAGGATCATCGCGGCCCAGTCGGCCATCGAGACGTTCCGGCCCTGGCCGTAGACGTAGACGTCGCCCGGGATCCCCTGCGCGGCCACGGTCAGGTGGCCGCGGACGCCGTCCGTGCAGAAGCAGAAGTCGCGCATGGGCTCGAGCTGGCCGAGCTCGATCGTCTCGCGCTCGAGCGCCTGTGTGATGACCGTGCCGGTGACGTAGCGCGGGTTCTGGCGCGGGCCGTAGTTGTTGAACATCCGCGTGACGACGCCGGGGACGCCGTACGCGTCGTGGTAGTTCATGGTCAGGAAGTCGGCGGCCACCTTCGCGGTCGCGTAGATCGACTTCGGATTGATCGGCGAGCGCTCGTGGAGGACGAGCCCGCCGTCCGGGTCGAAGTCGTGGTGGTGGGCGACCGCCTCGCGCGGGTTGCCGTACTCCTCGGAGGTGCCCGCGGTGTCGAACTTCTCCAGCTCGAGCCCGTGGTCGACCACCGACTGGAGCAGGTTCAGCGTCCCGACGGTGTTCGCCATCACGGTCTCGTAGGGCCGGTGCCACGACTCGCCGACGTGCGCCTGGGCGCCGAGGTGGAAGACGTACGGCCGGTCGGGCGCCTTGCACAGGTCCCTGACGAGGAAGTCGACGGAGGTCTTGTCGGTCAGGTCGGCGAAGTGGACGCGGAGCCGGTCGCGCAGGTGCCAGATGTTGTTCAGCGCGCCGCTCGAGGTGGCCCGCACGAACGCGTGGACGCTCGCGCCCAGGTGGACGAGCGCCTCGGTCAGGTGCGAGCCCATGAAGCCGTCGGCGCCGGTGACGAGCACCGTGCGGCCCTCGTAGGTCGTCCCGTACTCGCCTCGCAGCGCGTCCGCGGCGGCCTCGTCCCAGACCGAGTGGTTGTCGGGGGCAGGAATGGCCATCGACCCGGTTAGCCTAGCGTGGTGGATTCTCCCGCCGAGACGGACGTCCTGCGCACGCCCGCAGCCGGGGGGATGGTCATCCGGGGCGGCGCGATCCGCGCCGGCGGCTACGGGGCGTCGATCCTCCTCGCCGCGGTCACGTCCGTGCTCCTGCTCCGGTACCTCGGCGTGGAGGCGTTCGGCCTCTACGGCGTCGTCGCAGCCCTCCTCGGCATCGTCGCGAGCTTCACCGAGGGCGGCCTCTCGGTCGTCGGCGCCCGCGACCTCGCGCTCGCGCCGGCCGGGGAGCCGCGCCGCCGGCTGCTCGGGAACCTCCTGCTGCTGCGCATCCTGCTCACGTCGGCGGGAGTGGCCCTCGCCGCCGCTTTCGCGCTCGCGGCAGGCTACCGCCCCGTCGTGGTCGGCGGGACGCTGCTCGCCGGCCTCGGCGTGCTGCTCCTCAACGTGCAGGTGACGGTCTCCCTGCCGCTGCGCGTCCAGCTCCGGATGGGCGCCGTCACCGGCGTCGAGGTGCTGAACCAGGCGGCCACGCTCGCCCTCGTCGCGCTGCTCGTCGCCCTCGGGGCGCCGCTGCTCGCGTTCTTCGGCGTGCAGGTGGCGGTCGGGGCGCTCGCGGTCGCGGTGACGGCCCTGCTCGTCGGCCGCGCGCTCTCGCGGCCGCTCTTCGACCGCGACGTGCTGGGGCCGCTCGTCCGGGACGCGCTCCCGGTTGCGGCCGCGGTGGCGATGAACGTCGTCTACCTGAGGCTGCTCGTCGTCCTGGTCTCGCTGATCGCCACCGAGCTCGCCACGGGGCTGTTCGCGACCTCCTTCCGCGTCTTCGAGATGCTCGTCGGGCTGCCGACGCTCGTGCTCTCGATCGCGCTGCCGGCGCTCGCCGTCCACCTGGCCGACGACCGCGAGCGGTTCGCCTACGGCCTGCAGCGGTTGACGGAGGTGGCCCTGCTCGTCGGCCTGTTCCAGGCCCTCGTCGTCGTCTCCCTCGCCGAGCCTGCGGTCGTGCTGCTCTACGGGGAGGAGTACCGCGGGGCCGGCCCGATCCTCGCGGTGCAGGCCCTCGCGCTGGTCCCGATCTTCCTCGCCCAGACCTGGACGCTCGGCCTGATCGCGCTGAGGCGCCAGAAGGCGGTCGCGGTCGCGAACGGGGTCGCGCTCGCCTTCGTGCTCGGCGTGGGCTCGGCGCTCGTGCTCGCCGACGGCGCGGACGGGGCCGCGTGGGCCGCGGTCGCGACCGAGTCGCTGCTGGCCGTGCTGCTCCTGGCCGCCCTGGCCCGCTCGGCCCGCGACGTCGCGCCGCGCTTCGGCTTCGTCTGGCGTCCGCTCGCGGCGGCGGCGGTGGGCGTCGTGCCGCTCCTCGCGCTCGACCGCTCCGGCTGGGTCGAGGCGCCGCTCGCGGCGCTCGCGTTCGCGGTCGTCGCGCTCGCGGTGCGCGCGGTCCCTGCCGAGATCCTGCCCGCCCTCCGTGGAGGCACCAGGTGAGCCGGCCCCGCGTCGTCCTCCTCCGCGGCCACTGGGCGAACCCGTGGGAGCTCGGCGCCTGGGAGCTCCTCTCCGACCGCTTCGACGTCTCCGTGGCCGTCACGGCGAGCAACGCCTACGACCTGCGCGGACTCGGCCTGGAGCAGCGCCCGGTCCGCACGCTCCGCGACCGCTTGCCGCGTGGCCGAGCCGCCGACCTCGCCGTTCACGTCCCCGGCGACCGCTACTTCGGCCTCGAGGACGTCCTCCGCGACGCCGACGTCGTCCACACCGCTGAGCTCGGCACCTGGTTCGCCGCCCAGCCGGCCCGCCTGCGCGGCGCGCTCGGCTTCCGGCTGGTGGTCACGGTCTGGGAGACGATCCCGTTCCTGCCCGCCTTCCTCGACCGGGCTCGCGCCCCGCGCTTCGCCGCCGCCAGGCGGGACGTCCTCCCGGCCGCCGACCTTTTCCTCGCCGCGACCGAGCGGGCGCGCGACGCGCTCCTGCTCGAGGGCGTCGAGGAGGGCCGCGTGGTCGTCGCTCCGCCGGGGATCGACGCCGAGCGCTTCGCGGCCGCGCAGTGGCCCGCGCGCGAACTCCTCGTCTCGCCCGGCCGGCTCGTCTGGGAGAAGGGCCACTTCGACGTGCTGCGGGCGCTGGCGCTGCTGCCCGAGCGCCGGCTGCTGATCGCGGGCGCGGGCCGCGAACGCGACCGGCTCCTGCGTTACGCGGAGGAGCTCGGCGTGGCCAAGCGGGTCGAGATCCGCTCGGTTTCCTACGACGAGATGCCCTCGGTCTTCGCGCGCGCGGAGGCCGTCGTCCTCGCCAGCCTGCCGACGCCGATCTGGGAGGAGCAGTTCGGCCTCGTGCTCGCGGAGGCGCTCGCGGCCGGCGCGCCCGTGGTCGCGAGCCGGTCGGGCGCGATCCCGGAGGTGCTGGCGGGATCGTCGGCGCGCCTCTTCGACCCGGGGGACTGGCGCGCGCTCGCGCGGCTGCTCGAGGAGGCGCCGCCCGCGGCCGACGACTCCGCCGTCGTCGCCCGCTACTCGCGCGAGGCCGCCGCGGAGCGCCTCGCCGCCGCGTACGAGCGCGTGCTCGCGTGAACCTCCACGCCGTCGTCCTCAGCTGGAACCGCCGCGAGGACACGCTCGCCTGCCTGGAGTCGCTGCGCGGCCTGCCGACGATCTGCGTCGACAACGGCTCGTCCGACGGCACGCAGCGAGCGGTGCGCGACCGGTTCCCGGACGTGGAGCTCGTCGAGACCGGGGAGAACCTCGGCTACGCGGGCGGGAACAACGCCGGCCTCCGGCGCGCGCTCGACCGCGGCGCCGACTGGGTGCTGCTGCTGAACAACGACGCGGTTGCCGAGCCGGGGATCGCGGCGGCGCTGGAGCGGGCGGCCGAAGCCCGGCCGGACGCGGGCCTCCTCGCCTGCCAGGTGCTGCACCCGGATGGGACCGTCCAGTACGGCGGCGCCCGCGTGCAGCTCTGGGGTTACGGCCGCGGGCACCCGCTCGCCGCCCTCGTGGACACGGACCGCGCCGACGGCGCGGCGATGGCCGCCTCCCGCGAAGCCGTCGAGCGGGCCGGCCTGCTCGACGAGGAGCTGTTCGCCTACGTCGAGGACGTCGAGTGGTCGCTGCGCATCCGCCGCGCCGGCTTCGCGGTCGTCTTCGTCCCCGAGGCGCGCGTCGTCCACAAGGGCTCGGCCTCGACGGGCGGTCCGGGCTCCTCCACCGCGCTCTACTACGACACGCGGAACACGATCGCCGTCTGGGAGCGCCATCTGCCGCTGCCGCGGGGCGCGACCGCTGCCCGGCGCTTCGTGATCGTCGCCGCCCACCTCCTCCAGGCGAGGCGCGCCGGCGCGGCCGCGGCCGTGCTGCGCGGGTGGCGCGACGCGCGGCGCGGGCGGCTCGGCAAGATGCCCTGATGCTCCGGGAGCTCGTCAAGCGGGTGCTGCCGCGGCTCGCCCGCACCGGCCCCGGCAAGCACGTCGTCCACGCCGCGCTCGCCCGCGACCGGACGGCCGAGCGCTTCCCGGAGGTGAGGCACTGGCCCGAGCGGATCGGCGGCTTCGAGGATCTCGCCTTCCTCTTCACCTCCAGCCAGCTCGACCACGGCGTCGCCTCGTTGCGCTTCGACGAGGCCGCGCTCCTCTACTGCCTCGTCCGCTCGCTCGAGCCGGGCGCGCGCGTCGTCGAGCTCGGCCGGTTCAAGGGCGGGAGCACGGTCGTCATGGCCGCCGCGCTGCCGCGGGGCGCGTCGATCCTGTCGATCGATCTCGACCCGGTGCACGACGACGAGCTCCGCGCCGCGCTCGGGCGCCTGGGGCTGGGGGGCGTGGAGCTCGTGGTCGGGAACACGCAGACGTCCGCGCTGCCGGATGAGCCCGTCGACCTCCTCTTCGTCGACGCCGACCACGGCTACGAGGGCGCGCGCGCGGACGTCGACCGCTGGGCGCCGCTCGTGCGTGCGGGCGGCCACCTGCTCCTCCACGACGCCGTCGACACGGGCGGCTGGGGGACGACCTACCCGGGACTGCAGCGTCTCGTCGCGGAGCTGGAGCGGGACGCCCGCTTCGCGCGGCAGCGGGGCGCGGGGACGGTCGCGCACTTCGTCCGTCAGGAGACGAGCGAGGCGTAGGCCTCCTCGTGGGCGCGGGCGGAGGCCTCCCAGGTGAAGGCGGCCGCGCGCGCGGGCCCGCGTGCGCTCCACTCCTCCGGCCGGTCGAGCACGTCGGCGACCGCGGCGGCGATCTCCTCCGGCGAGCCCGGGTCGAACAGCCGGGCGGCGTCGCCCACGACCTCCGGCAGCGAGGCCGCGTTCGAGCAGGCAACCGGGCAGCCGCAGGCCATCGCCTCGAGCGGCGGCGCCCCGAAGCCCTCGTAGAGGCTGGGGAAGACGAGCGCGGCGGCGCGCCGGTAGAGCGAGACGAGCTCGTCGCCGGAGACAAGCCCCCGGACCTCGACGCCCGGCGCGTACGGGCCCGGGCAGTGGCCGCCGCCGGTGAGGACGAGCCGCAGCTCCGGCCGCTCGCGGCGGAGGAGCGCGAACGCCTCGAAGAGCCGCGCGTGGTTCTTGTGCGGCCAGGGGCGCGCCGGATAGAGGAGGAAGTCCTCGCGCGGCCCGCCGCCCGGCGTGAAGCGCGCGTGGTCGATCCCGTGGTGCGCGACGCGCAGCCGTGCGGCGGGCAGCCCGCTCCGCTCGGCCGTGAACCCGCTCGGGACGATCACGAGCGCGGCCCGGCGGGCCGAGCGGTCGTAGGCAGCCCGCCGGAAGAGCCGCTCCGCCCGCGGGAACGGCAGGTCGTGGTGGAGCACGTCGTGGAGCGTGACCGCGAACGGGCGCCTCACCTCGGGGAGCGCGATCGTGAGCGGATAGTGCACGGCCGCGGCCGCCTCCAGGCGGCGCCTGATCGGGCCGGGCCTGAGCGCGGCGAGGCCCATCGCCGCGAGCCTCCCCGCCGTCGAGCGCCGGGCCCGGTACTCGGTGACGCGCTCCCCCGGCAGGTCGTCGACGAGCGCCGGCAGGAAGACCTCGTACTCGAGCTCGCCGTGCTCCAGCAGCGCCCGCGTCAGCTCGCGCGCGTACGTCTCGCTGCCTCCCAGCGCCCCCGGGACGAGCGTCAGGAGGCTGATCCCGATCATCCGGGGAGCCTAGTGGTCGCCGCCGCGGGTATGGCCGGCCCGCCCGGCTGCAAAGCGGCGCCAGGCGTTGTCCTCGGTCGCGCTCGTACCGCAGAGGGTACGAGCGCTCCCTGCGTCCTAGCCTGGCTTGCTTTTCGCGCGGGCGGCCTCGACCCTACCCACGGCGGAGACCACTTACGGAACCGTAAGGACCCCCCGGTAGAATGCGGCGATGCCGGACGAGGCAACCGAAACATTCCCGAATGCAGGGGATTTCGACGTGGCCGCCCTCGTCGCAGAGCTGCGCGAGGAGCTCGAGCGGACCGGCTCGCGCCACCGTTCGGGCGCCCGCCCCTCGTCCGTCCGCGTGAATGCGCGGGCCGCGGCCGACCGGCTCTGGCCCGTTTCCGCCGATCGGCACATCGGCGGCCGGGCCGGGATCGCGGGCGCGCTCTACCGGCCGGTGAAGCTCGTGCTGCGCAAGCTCGTCCGCTGGTACGTCGAGCCCGTCTTCGCCGACCAGCGCGCCTACAACGACGCGCTGCTGCGCCTCGTCGACGACCTCTACGACGAGATCGACCGGTTGAGCTCTGCGCTGGACGCGCTCCGCTCCGTGGGGGAACCCCTGGTTCCC
>JBBDQR010000082.1:0-6114 GCA_040905885.1 Gaiellaceae bacterium
GTCTCCTTGTTGACGAAGCGGACCGTCATCGAGAGCGGGGCCTGGTAGGTCAGGTCCTTCTCACGGCATTCCTTGATCGAGACGGGCGGCTCGCCGAAGCGGTACTCGGCGAACTCGACCGCGAGCGTCCCCGTGTAGTCCTCGATCGGCGAGATGTCGTCGATCGTCTCCCGGAGGCCCTCCTGGAGGAACCAGGCGAACGAGGCCTTCTGGATGTCGATCAGGTTGGGGAGGTCGAGAACGTGCTTGAGACGCGAGAAGCTCTTGCGCGCGCGCGGCGCGGCGACCTTGGTGGTCAAGACTTACAGCCTCCCTTGCTGCTGGCGGTAGCGATGAAAAATGGACAGGCGAAAACGGCGGGACTCGGCGCGAACCCGTAGAGTAGCGAAAACCCGGCCAGCATCGCAAGGGTAGCCTTGCGGCGACCGGAAAGTTGGCCGGACTGTAGCACGAAGCGCTTGAAAACGCCAGAGGCGCCCTCTCGGGCGCCCCTGGGCTGGCGTCAAACCTGCGAGCGGGTTACGGCGACGTGGTGGTCGTCGGGGTCGTCTCCGTCGTGGTCTCGGTCGACGTCGAGGTCGACGTCGAGGTGGACGTGGAGGTCGACGTCGACGTATCGTCATCGTCGTCGTCCCCGCCCTTGTGGCCCCTGACGACGACGTACTTCGCCATCAGCGCGGCGTCGCCCTCGGCATCGCGGCACATCCGGATCAGCGCGCCGACCCGGTCGTTCACCGCAAGCTTGTCGAGGCCCGACTTCGCCTTCGGCTTCATCTTCGTCTTCTCGCCGACGACGATCGTGGCGGTCTTGCCGACGTGGTCGCGGCCCTTCCTGTTCGCCTTGACGACGTTCATGACGAACTCGCTCTTCGCGAGATCGACCGACGCGACCGTGCCGGCGAGGTTCATGTGTCCGCCGCGGCACTTCAGCTCGCTCGAGCGCTCCTCGGCGGCCTTCGCTGCCAGTTTGGCCTTCTGCTTCGCCTCCGCCGGCGAGCCGGGGGGCGGCTTGGCGATCGCGACGGCTGTGACCATGCCGAGCGCGAAGAGCGCCGTCGCGAAAAGTGCCTTGAGCTTCATGGAGTCCTCCGAGGTCTGGGTAGGCCGTACGTGTACCTAGACGCTTGGTTCGACCGAAACATGCGCCGTTCGAAGCGAAAACCCTCGAAAGGGGGAGCACTCCTTACAGAGCCCTCACATGCGAGGGGCCGCCTCGCGGCGGCCCCTCGCTACCGGCGACCGGTCTCGACTAGCAGTCGAGCACGGCCCGGATCTGGTTTACCTGGGCCGCGAGGGTCGCGGCCTGCGCGGCCGTGACCTTCTTGCCGGTCTGCGCCTTCACCTCGTTCAGGTACGCCTTGAGCGTTCCGCAGGCGTCCTCGATCTGCCCGGCGTCCAGGTACGCCTGCACCTGGCGGGCCTTGTCGGCGAGGCTCGAGCCGGGCCCCACGCCGGTCGACGCGGCGATCAGGTCGGCGACCTGCTCGCCGGCGCCGCTGACGTGGACGACGAAGCTCGCCTCGGCAGCGTTGCCCGCGGCGTCCTCGGCCGTGCAGGTCACCGTCGTGTCGCCGATCGCGAACGTCTCTCCCGACGCAGGACTGCACGTCGGAGCCACGCTGCCGTCGACGATGTCGAACGCGCTCGCGGAGTAGGTGACGACCGCACCCGCGGGGCTCGTTGCGTCGACGGTGATGTCCGCCGGCACCGTCAGGGACGGCGCCGTCGTGTCGACGACGCTGACCGTGAACGTCTCCTCGGCCACGTTGCCCGCCGCGTCCTCCGCGGTGCAGGTCACGACAGTCGCGCCGAGCGGGAACGTGCTCCCGGAGGCCGGCGCGCAGTCGACCTCAACCGAACCGTCGACCTCGTCCTCGGCGGACGCCGAGTACGTGACCGCCGCCCCGTCAGGGCCGGTCGCCTCGGACATGATGTCCCCAGGCACGCTGATCACCGGCGGCGTCGCGTCGCCCACCGGGCAGTCGAGGACGAGCAGCAGGTCGGTCACCGGCGGCGGGATGGTCAGCACGGCGCTCTCGACCGCCGGGCCGCAGTCGGCCTTCTCCGCCCGTACGAGGTAGTACCCGGCCAGGACGTCCCAGCCGAAGTGGCCGGTCGCGTCCGTGAGGTCCGGGTTCGTCCGGTTGGCCGGGCTCATGATCGCGCTGCCGTCGGGCACGACCACGAACGGCCCGGCCGGGTCGTCGGCGCGGAGCAGGGTAACCGTCGCCCCCTCCACCGGCTGGCCCGCCGGGTTGCGGACGAAGCCGCTCGGGTCGATGTAGATGTCGAACTCGATCGTGGGACAGCCGTCGATCACGATCGTCACGTGCGCCGGGCCCGTGAACGTCAGCACGAAATCGGCGGTGTACGTGCCGGCCGGCCCTTCGACCATCGAGCCCGAGGTCGAGCCGCCGTACGTGCCCGTGACCGTGTAGGTCGCGTTCCCGCCGTCGCAGCCCGTCGTGACGAGGTGCACCGGCTGGCCCACGACGACCACGGGGATCATCCCCGGCGGCGCGTTGTTCACGCTCGTGCCCGCAGGCGGAGCGATGGGGCCGTGAAGGACGATGTCCTGGTCGAACACGTCCGAGCCGGCCACCGGAATCGGGCCCGCCGAGCCGACGCCCAGGCCGGAGCCTGACGGCGGGTAGACGACGATGTTCCAGTCGTGGTCGACCGCGCCGCCGCCGCTGGTGCTGTCGGGCAGGTTGTTGAAGCTGTAGAAGCCGGCCGCGTTCGCGCTCGCGTTGCGGCACGGCGTGTCGAGCGGAGTCGGGCAGGCCTGCAGGAAGGCCCCGCCTGCCGGCGTGCCCGGGCTGTTCGCCCAGACGTGGCCGGAGATCGAGTGCCCGGTCGCGGCGCCGTTCCGGACCGGGAAGATGTAGCGCCCGAGCTGGAGCGGCGAGTTGACGCTGTTGTGGACCAGCCCCGTGTTCGCGTTGGAGTCCAGGAAGGCGCCGTTGATCGCCGAGCCGGGAAGCTCGAACGACGCGGACGTCCCGTTCGCGTACCCGATTCGCGCCGAGCTGCCGCCGAGCCCGCCGCTGCCGCCGCTGGCGTCGCCGGTCTCCCACTGGATCTGGTCGTAGTTGAAGACGATGTCGAAGTTGCCCGGACCGGTGTCCGAGCGCTCGACGAGCAGCACCTGGAACATGTTCAGCTTGTCGACGTGCCCGCCGTAGTAGCCGACGCCGACGTCGTCCCAAAGGGCGCAGAACGCGTCGTGACCGCCGAAGGTGGTCATCCCGTACGTGAGCACGCCGGAGCCGGACCCGCGGGTGTCCACGTCCCCGAAGAACGGGGCGATGATCGGCCGGTTCGTCGTCCCGATCGGGAACGGCGTGTACGTCGACATCGGCCCGTCGAAGGTCAGGTTGCCGTTGTTGTTCGCCCACAGGCCGCCGTACTCGTCCCCGAAGAAGTTGATGGTGAACGGGATCGGGATGAACCCTGTCGAGCCGTCGTCGTTGGGAAACAGCGCGTTCGTGTTGCAGCCCTGGTTGTGCACGATCGCATTCGGCCCGACCGCGTGAGCCGTCGGCGCTACCGCACCGCCGATGAGCGCTGTCGCAAGGATGGCGACGAGCGCGACGAAGACCCTCATTTTCTTGCCCTCCCTTTCCCCGCTTGCACAGTGGTCCACGAGACGGGGAACGCGCCATCCTTCTTCTCTCGCGCCTTGGGGAAAGCCGAAATGCCGCATTGGCGTGCCCCGATCCCAGTCCTTCGCGCACCATGGCACAAGCGTCACGAATAGACAAGGGCCGCCACTCGGCGGCCCTTGTCACAGCGCCCTGTTGCCGGGAAGGCTACTTGACCTCGACGGTCGCGCCTGCCTCCTCGAGCTGGGACTTGATCGAGTCCGCCTCGTCCTGGGGGACGCCCTCCTTGACGGGCTGGGGCGCGCCGTCCACGAGGTCCTTCGCCTCCTTGAGGCCGAGGCCGGTGATGGCCCGGACGACCTTGATCACCTGGATCTTCTTGTCGCCGGCGCCGGTGAGGATCACGTCGAAGGAGGTCTGCTCCTCCGCCGCTGCGCCGTCGCCGCCGGCGGCCGGGACGGCGCCGGGGGCCGCGACGGCCACCGGAGCGGCGGCGGTGATGCCCCACTCGTCCTCGATCTTCTTCTTCAGCTCGACGAGCTCCAGCACGGACATGCTGCCGAGCTGGTCGAAGAGCTTGTCGACGGTGCTAGCCGCCATTGGTCTCCTCCTTCTCGGTCTCGGCAGCTGGCGCTTCCTCGACCGGTGATGTGGTTTCGTCTTCCGTTTCGCCTTCGGGCTCCGCTGCCGGAGCTTCCGGCGAGGTTTCCTCGAGCGCCACCTCGGGCTCTGCAGCGGCTTCGGGCTCTGTCGGAGCCTCGGCCTCGCCGCCGAGCTGCTCGATGCGGGCGTCGATCAGCCCGACGAGGTTCGTCAGCGGCGCCGCCACCAGGCCGGCGAGAGCCTGCACGGGCGCCACGATCGCGCCGAGCACCTGGCCGCGGAGCACGTCGGCCGGCGGGAGCTTCGCGAGCTCCTCGACCTCGTCCGACGAGATCGCCTTCCCCTCGAGGATGCCGCCGCGAATGGCGAGCACCCGGGAGTCTCGGGCCAGCTGGCTGAGCGCCTTGGCCGTCGCGACCGGGTCGCTGCCGGCCTCGAGGAACGCGATCGCCGTCGGGCCCTCGAGCAGCGCGAGCAGCGCCTCGTTGCCGGCGGCCTCGGCCGCGCGCCGCGTGAGCGTGTTCTTGACGACGGCGAACCGGGCGCCGTGCTTGAGCAGCTCGTCGCGCAGGCCTTCCATCTGGGCGTTCGTGAGCCCGCGGTAGTCCGCCACGATCAGCGTCTCGGCGGACTGGATCCGCTCGGTCAGCCGCTCGACGACCTGCTCCTTGTCCTTCTTCAGCATCTCTCACCTCCTTACCACTCGAGCCCGCTCGACGGCGGGCTCGGGAAGAGGCGAAGAAGCCTTCTCCGATCCGCCTGGGCCGGGCCTCTGCGCGATCTCTCTGGGGGGAGGGGGCGCTGCCGGCCGTCTCGGGCGACGGGCTGTTTGAAAGTCTACGCGGGAACCGCTTCGCGCTCCTCCTCCAGCTCGGCTGCGACGTTGCGCGTGCGCGCCGGGTCGACCTTGATCCCGGGCCCCATCGTCGACGTGAGCGTGATCGACCGGATGTACCGCCCCTTGGCCGCGGCCGGCCTGGCTCGGACGATCTCCTCGACGACCGTGGCGTAGTTCTCGAGCAGCATGCGCTCGTCGAAGCTCAGCTTGCCGAGGGTGACGTGCACGTTCGCGCCGCGGTCGGTGCGGTACTCGAGCTTGCCGGCCTTCGCCTCCGAGACGGCCTTCCCGATGTCGTTCGTCACAGTGCCCGTTCGCGGGTTCGGCATCAGGCCGCGCGGCCCGAGGATGCGGCCGAGCTTGCCGACAACGCCCATCTGGTCGGGGGCGGCGATGGCGACGTCGAAGTCCGTGAAGCCCTCCTCCTCGATCCGCTTCGCGAGGTCGGCGGAGCCGACGATGTCGGCGCCGGCGTCCTCGGCTTCCTTCGCCTTCTCACCCTCGGCGAAGACCGCGACGCGCATCTCCTTGCCGCTCCCGTGCGGGAGCATCAGCGTGCCGCGCAGCTGCTGCTCGGCGTGGCGGACGTTCAGCCCGAGGCCGAGGTGGACCTCGACCGTCTCGTCGAACTTCGACGGCGGGAAGGCCTTGAGCAGCTTGATCGCCTCGAGCGGCGAGTAGACGCGCTCGCGGTCGATCGTCGCGCGGGCCTCGCGGTAGCGCTTGCCGTGGCTAGGCAACTTCCACCCCCATCGAGCGCGCCGTGCCCTCGACGATCCGCATCGCCTGCTCGACGTCGCGCGCGTTCAGGTCCTCGAGCTTCGTCTCGGCGATCCGGCGCACCTGGTCGCGCGTGAGCCGCCCGACCTTTTCGCGGTTCGGCTCGGCCGAGCCCTTCTCCAGGTTCAGCGCCTCCTTGATCAGCACGGCGGCCGGCGGCGTCTTCGTGATGAACGAGAACGATCGGTCCTCGAAGACCGTGATCTCGACGGGAGTGATGCGCCCGTTCTGGTCGGCCGTCTGCGCGTTGAACGCCTTGCAGAACTCCATGATGTTGACGCCGTGCTG
>JBBDQR010000083.1:0-6090 GCA_040905885.1 Gaiellaceae bacterium
CGTTCGTCGGGATGTAGGCGGCGACGTCGCCGGCCTGCGTCTCGATGATCGGGATCCCGGTCAGCGACCCGCCGCCGAGCTCGTCCGAGAGCTTGCACGAGCGCTCGAGCAGCCGCGAGTGCAGGTAGAAGACGTCGCCCGGGAACGCCTCGCGGCCGGGCGGGCGCCGGAGCAGCAGCGAGAGCTGCCGGTAGGCGTCCGCGTGCTTCGAGAGGTCGTCGTAGAAGCACGCCGCGTGCCTCCCCTCGAACATGAAGTGCTCGCCCATCGCGCAGCCGGCGTACGGCGCCATCCACTTGATCGGCGCGGCCTCGTGGGCGGGGGCCGAGACGATGATCGTGTAGTTCATCGCGCCCTCGTCCCGGAGCCGCTCGTAGACCTGCGCCACGGTCGAGCCCTTCTGGCCGATCGCGACGTAGATGCAGACCAGGTCGCCGCCGCGCTGGTTGAGGATCGTGTCGACGACGAGCGCCGTCTTGCCGGTCTGGCGGTCGCCGATGATCAGCTCGCGCTGCCCGCGGCCGATCGGGATCATCGAGTCGATCGCCTTGATGCCGGTCTGGACGGGCTCCTTCACCGGCTGCCGGTCGACGACGCCGGGCGCCTTGAACTCGAGCGGCCGGCGCTCGGTCGTCTTGATCGGCGGCCCCCCGTCGAGCGGGTTGCCGAGCGGGTCGACGACGCGCCCGAGCAGCTCCTCGCCGACGGCGACGCTCGCGATCGCCCCGGTGCGGCGCACGGGCTCGCCCTCGCCCACCTGTTCCCAGTCGCCGAACAGCGCGGCGCCGACGTTGTCCTCCTCCAGGTTCAGGGCGATGCCCGTGACGCCGTGCTCGAACTCGAGCAGCTCGAGCGCGATCGCGCTCTCGAGCCCGTGCACGCGGGCGATGCCGTCGCCGATCTGGAGGACGGTGCCGACCTCGGCGAGGTCGGTCTCGACGTCGAACTGCTCGATTCGCCGGCGGAGGATCGAGGTGATCTCTTCGGGGCGCAACTTCACGTCTCAGCTCCTCGTTAGTAGGTCTCTACGGAGTCGTTCGAAGCGGCCGCGCACGCTCGCGTCCACGCGCTGCGAGCCGACCTGGAGGACGAGGCCGCCGATCAGCTCCGGGTCGACCCGCCGCACGGCCTCGACCTTGCGCCCGGCGGCGCGCTCGATCTGGGCGACGATCTCGCGCGCCTCCTCGTCGGAGAGCTCGATCGCAGTCGTCAGCTCCACTTCGAGCCGCTGCTCCTCCGCGGCGACGAGGCTGTCCAGCTCGCGCGCGATCTCGCGCACCCCGGCGATGCGCCCCTTCTCGACGAGCAGCAGGAGGAAGTTGCGCGTCAGCTCGTCGGCGTCGGCGAGCAGCTCCTCGAGGACGCCCGCCTTCGCGGCGCGGTCGACCTCCGGGTTCTCGAGCAGGGCCGCGAGCTCGGGCACCTGCTCGACGGCGGCCACGAAGTCGGTCATGTCCTCGTGGACGCGCGCGAGCCGGCCTGCCTCCTTGGCGGACTGGAACAGCGCGCGGGCGTAGGTGCGATGCGCGACGGCCACTACTTCGTGGTCTCCAGGGCGGAGAAGTCGAGCTCGGCGATCGCGTCGTCGATCAGCTTCCGCTGCTCCGGCTTGCCGAGCGCCTGCCGCGTCACGCGCTCGGCGGCGACGAGCGCGAGCTCGGCGATCTCGGCGCGGATCTGCTCGAGCGCCCGCTCGGTCTCGGCCTCGACCTGCTTGCGCGTCTCCTCGAGGCGGCGCCGGCGGTCGGCCTCGGTTTCCTCCCGGACGCGCTCGCGCATCGACTCGGCCACGCGCCGCGCCTCGGCGAGGATCTCCTCGGCCTCGCCGCGCACCCTCGCCCGCAGCTCGCGGTGCTCCTCGAGGAGCTTTCTCGCCTCGGAGCGCGCGCGGTCGGCCTCGTCCAGCGACTGGCGGATACGGGCGCGCCGCTCGTCGATCATCTTCTGGATCGGCCCGAACGCGAACTTCCAGAGCACGAAGACCGTGATCCCGAAGACGATCAGCGTCCAGATCATCAGGCCGGGGATGATCTTCGTCAGCGGGCTGCCGCCCTCTTCCTCGGCCTGCGCGATCAGGGTGACGAACAGGTGCATCAGTGGTCTCCTTCGTGGCTACGGTCGAGATCGCCCGCGCGAAAAGCAAGCCGGGCTAGGACGCAGGGAGCGCTCGCATGCTCTGTCATGCGGGCGCGACTGAGGACAACGCCCGGCGCCGCTTTGCAGCCGGGCGAGCCGATCGTAGGCGCGGAGGCGACCACTTAAACGAGCACGAGCCCCAGGAACCCGCCGACGAGCCCGTAGAAGACGACGGCCTCGACGAGCGCGAAGCCGATCCACATGATCCCCTGCAGCTCGCCGCGCAGCTCTGGCTGGCGGGCGACCGACTGGATCATCGAGCCGAAGACGATGCCGATGCCGATGCCGGCGCCGAGCGACCCGAGCCCCATCCCGAGGGCGAGGCCGAGCGCCTTGCCGGCGTCGACGATTTCAGTCTGCGCGAGAAGCGTGAACATGGTCCTCCTTTAGTGCTCGGGCTCGATCGCCGAGCCGATGAAGATTGCGGTGAGGGCGGCGAAGATGAACGCCTGGATGTTGACGACGATGATCACCTCGAAGAGGTAGAAGACCGTGGCGAACGGGATCGTCACCACGGCCGCCAGGCCCGAGAGGATGAAGATGAGCCCGATCGAGACGAGGATCAGCATGTGGCCGGCGAGCATGTTGGCGTAGAGACGGACGGAGAGGCTGATCACCCGGAAGGCGTGCGAGATGATCTCCAGCACCGCCATCATCGGGATCAGCCCCTTCGGCACGCCGGCCGGCACGAAGCTCTTCACGTACTTCGGGCCGTTCCAGCGGAAGCCCTCGACGTGGGTGAAGAGGACAGTGAAGATCGCGAGCGTGAGCGTGACCGAGATCTGGGCCGTCGCCGCGTAGATGCCCCAGGTCGGGAGCTCCAGCCCGAAGAGGTGGAAGCGCTCGTCCGAGAGCGGCAGCGGGACGAAGCCGATGAAGTTCAGCGACCAGATGAAGAGGAAGAGCGACGCGACGTAGGGGAACCAGAGGCCCATCGCCTTCGACGGCAGCCCCTGCTCCGCGATCTGCGTCTGGATGACCTCGTAGATCGTCTCGCCGGCCGTCTGACGCGTGTCCGGGTCGACCTTGAGCCGGATCCGCATCAGCCCGACGCCGAGCCCCATCGCGACGAGGCCGCCGAGCCAGAGGTAGACGACCGCCTTGTTGATCGAGAGGTCGATGGGCCCGAGGTGGATCGGCACCCAGGCGGGCAGCTCGAACTCGTGCTCGGGGTTGAACTCCTCCTCGGCGGCGAGCACGAGGGTCGAGAGGAGCGCGCTCACGCCGGCTTCCCCGCGAAGTAGGCGACGAGCGACAGGGCGAGCTCGACCGTGTAGGCCGCGATGAAGAGCGCCCCCGCCGGCAGCGCCAGCTCCTCGTTCGTCGCGGCGACCGCGATGAGGACGACCATCACCGCGATCACGCGAAGCGTCATGCCGATCCCCGCCATCCCAGAGGCGGCGAGGTTATCGAGTCCGAGCGGGATCCGGCCGAGGGCAAACGCCAGCGCCTCGCTGCCCGCCCAGAGCGCCGCCGCGAGCCCCCAGGCGGCGAGCGACCAGCCCGCGGCGAGGAAGACCGGCAGCGCGAGCAGGACGACGAGGGTGCCGGCGAGCGCCGGCCAGCGGCGGTCGGGGACAGGCCTGGGCGTGCTGAGGATGCCCATCAGCCCGTGAAGTAGCCGCGGTAGCGCCGGTAGACGGCGAGGACGCCCGCCGGGATGCCGATCGCGGCGCCCGCCGCCGCGCCGATGCCGGCCGAGCCGGCCGCCCACCCCACGAGCGCGCCGATGCCCGCGGTCATGGCGGCCGTTCCGAGCAGGACGGCGCCCGCTCCGGCCGGTTCGAAGCTCTGGCTGCCCATCGCCGCGAGCATACCAGTCCGGTCCCCGAGCTTGTGACAGTTCAAACCCGCTTGATCTAGCGGATCTGCACGGACTTTGTAAGACCTAGTCCAGCAGCACGAAGGCGCCGAGCGCCAGGACGAGCAGCAGGATGACGACGCTGCGCATGCTGCGCTCGGCCCAGACGCGGAGCGCCTGGCCCACCGCCAGCAGCCCCAGCCCGGCGACGGCGAGCGCGTCGACTGTGGTGTCCGAGAAGGCGTCGACGGCCCGGCCGACGAGCGCCACCACGAGGATCGCGATCGCCGCCGCGAGGAGCAGCCGGGTCACGCGGTCTTCCGCTCGTTGACGGCCTGTTCCCGCCGCCGCACGTACGGGTTGGCCAGCTTGACGATCTCGAGGAAGTAGACGACGTAGACGGAGACGGCGAGGGCGAGGGCGCCGATCAGCGACGCGAGCACGGTGGGCCAGAGGTGCCACTCGCCGTGCTCGCGGAAGGGCACGAAGCGCGTCGCGAGCGCGGCTCCCGCGAGCGTGGCGCACCACGCCCACATCGTCACGGTCGCGCGCTGCTGCGAGACCCCGCGCCTCAGGAAGCGGTGGTGGAGGTGCCCCTGGTCGGCGACGTAGAGCTTCTCGCCGTGCTTCAGCCGGCGCGCGACGACGAAGGACGTGTCGATGATCGGGATCGCCAGCACGAGCAGCGGGAAGAAGAGCGCCACCGTCGCCGCCGTCTTCAGCAGGCCCTCGACGGCGACCGTCGCGAGCACGAAGCCGAGCAGGAGCGCCCCCGAGTCGCCCATGAAGATCCGCGCCGGGTAGAAGTTGTGCCGCAGGAAGCCGAAGCAGGCCCCCGCGACGATCGCCGACAGGACGGCCGCCTCGGGCTTCCCGAGCGAGAGCGCGATCACGGCGAATGTGCCGCCCGAGATCGCGGCGATCCCGGCTGCGAGGCCGTCGAGCCCGTCGAGGAAGTTGACCATGTTCATCAGGGCGACGATCCAGAGCAGCGTCGCCGGCACGCCGATCCACGGCGACAGGTCGTGGATGCCGAGGAAGGGGAAGGTGAAGCGGTCGACCGTGACTCCGAAGGCCACGGCGACGCCGGCGGCCGCGCCTTGCCCGCCGAGCTTCGCCCACCAGGTCAGGCCGCGGAAGTCGTCCACGAGGCCGACCGTGACGGCGACCGCGCCGCCCAGGATGATCCCGCGCCACGGGCCGGAGAGGTCGAGGAAGGCCAGCGAGGGCACGAGCAGCCCGAGGAAGATCGCGATCCCGCCCAGCCGCGGAACCGGCCGGACGTGCAGCCGCCGCTTCTCGCCGGGCTCGTCGACGATCCCGAGCACGCGGCCGATCCTCCCCACGCCCGGCGTCAGCACCAGCACGACCGCGAGCGCGACGAGGAACCCCCACAGCACGTCCATGTGGGCCCGGAAGCTCTCGAGCACGACGTTCCTCTACTTCGTCCCGTAGAGCCGGTCGCCTGCGTCGCCGAGCCCGGGGACGATGAACCCGCGCTCGTCGAGCCCGCGGTCGATCGCGGCGCAGACGATGTGCACGTCCGGATGCACCGAGTGCACCCGCTCGATCCCCGGCGGGGCGGCGACGAGCGACACGAGCGTGACCGAGCGCGCGCCCGCGGCCTTGACGACCTCGATCGCGGCCACGCTGGAGTTGCCGGTCGCGAGCATCGGATCGAGGACGATTGCGTCCCGCTCGGCGAGGTCCTCGGGGAGCTTCACGTAGTACTCGACGGGCTCGAGCGTCTCCTCGTCCCGGTACATGCCGATGAAGCCGACGCGCGCGCTCGAGATCAGCGAGAGCACGCCGTCGAGCATCCCGACGCCGGCCCGAAGCACCGGGCAGACCGCCACCTTCTTCCCCGAGATGCGCTGCGCGTCCATCCGCTCGAGCGGGGTCTCGATCTCGACCGTCTCGGTCGGGAAGTCCTTGGTCGCCTCGTAGGTGAGGAGGAGGGTCAGCTCGTTGACGAGCTTGCGGAAGTGGACCGTGGGCGTGTCCTTGTCCCGCAGGTAGGAGAGCTTGTGCTGGACGAGCGGATGCGTGACGTGCGTGACGCGTCCGCTCGAGACGACGGTCTCCGTGCTCAATTAGTCCCGCTCCGGCGCCGGCAAAGCCGGCACGTCCGCTCTGTTCCCGCTTCGGGGCCC
>JBBDQR010000084.1:0-1039 GCA_040905885.1 Gaiellaceae bacterium
CCGGAGCGCCCGGGCCGAAGGCCCGCGCGCGGAGGGACCGGGCGCTAGGCGCAGGCGTGTCGATGCCTGCGGGAGACCGCGCTCTCCCGCAGGCGGGAACGGCGGCCCGACTACGTCCACCCCCGCGGCGAAGACGTCAGACTTCGCCGCGAGCTATGCCACCTCGGCCCAGTCCCCGTAAAGCGACGTGTAGAGACCGCGCCGCGCCATCAGCTCCGCGTGCGAGCCCTGCTCGACGACCCGGCCGTGCTCGAGGACGACGATCAGGTCGGCGTCGCGGATCGTCGAGAGCCGGTGCGCGATGATGAAGGCCGTCCGGTCGGCCAGCAGCCGCCGCAGGGCGCGCTCGATCTTCCGCTCCGTGCCGATGTCCACCGAGGAGGTGGCCTCGTCGAGGACGAGGATGCGCGGGTCGGCGAGCAGCGCGCGGGCGAACGCGACCAGCTGCCGCTGGCCGAGGGAGAGCCGCGTGCCGCGCTCCTGGAGCTCGGTGTCGTAGCCGTCCTCGAGCCGCTCCACGAACTCGTGCGCGCCCACCGTCTCGGCCGCACGGATCACCTCCTCGCGGGTCGCGCCCGGCGTCCCGAAGGCGATGTTGTCGTGGACGGTTCCCGCGAAGAGGAAGCCCTCCTGCGGGACGATCCCGAGCTGGCGGCGGAGCGACTCCTGCGTCACGTCGCGCAGGTCGACCCCGTCGATCGTGATCCGGCCCTCCCGCGGGTCGTAGAAGCGGGCCAGCAGCTTCGCGATCGTCGACTTGCCGGCGCCCGTGTGCCCGACGAGCGCGACGGTCGTCCCCGCCGGCACGTCCAGGTCGATCCCGTGCAGCACCTCGGGCCCGTCGCCGTAGCCGAAGCGGACGGCGTCGAAGCTCACGTGCCCGCCGATCCGGGCCAGCTCGCCGGCGCCGGGACGGTCGCGGATCTCCGGCTCCTCGTCGAGCACGTCCATGATCTTGTCCAGCGCCGCGACGGCCGAGAGGAACGTGTTGTAGAGCTGCGAGAGCTGCTGCACCGGGTCGAAGAAGTTCGACAGGTAG
>JBBDQR010000085.1:0-5999 GCA_040905885.1 Gaiellaceae bacterium
TTGCTCCCTCGCCCCTTCCCCAGAAAGTGCTTCGCACTTTCCGGGGGCCCCGGAAGTCGGCCAGAACGGAACGTACGCACGGTCGCGACCGCTAGGCACTACTCGACTTCTACCTCAGTGCGCCCGCGGGCGGCCACCTCCAGGTCGAAGATCCAGAAGTCGCGCCCGGTCACGTGCGCGGCGACGTTGTAGACGGGGACGTCGGCCGATCCGGCCCTCGAAGCGGCCCAGGTGGGCGTGGCCGTGGACGACGAGGTCAGGCGGGTACTCGGCGATCGCGAGCCGGCTCGAGCCGAGGAAGACGCGGATCCCGAGCGGCTCGTCCTGGACGGTCTCCTCGATCGGCGCGTAGTGGAGCAACACGATCTTGAGGTCGGCGTGCGCGACGCAGCGCAGGCCCTCGGCGATCGCCTCCTGCTCGGCCGTTGTCTCGGCGTAGACCTTGCGCAGCAGCGGCTCCCCGAAGTCGGGGAGCGTGGAGCCGGGGAAGCCGCCGACGAATCCCTTCGTGCCGACGATGCCGACCTCGGCGCCGTCGACGTCGAGGACCGTCCAGCCGCGCTCCAGCACCGTGACGTCGGCCTCGCGGAGGACGCCTTCATCTACGACGTCGACCTCTTCGCCAGGCCCGAGGACGTCGACGACGCGCTGGAGGCGCTCGGGCGCGCCGGCCTGAAGACGGAGAAGCCGCCGGAGCGCTGGCTCTACAAGGCGTACGACGAGGGCGGGACGCTGATCGACCTGATCTTCCGGCCCTCCGGCGGGCCGGTCAGCGACGAGTACTTCAGCCATGCCGAGGAGCTCGAGGTGATGGGCGCCGGGATGCAGGTGGCGTCGCTGGCGGACGTCATGACCACGAAGCTGCTCGCGCTCAGCGAGCAGGAGCCCGACTTCACCAGCGTGCTCGAGATCTCACGGATGCTCCGCGAACAGATCAACTGGCACTACGTCCGCGAGCGCACCCAGGACTCCCCGTTCGCGAAGGCGTTCTTCACCCTGGTCGAGGAGCTCGGGATCGTCGAGCGGACCGCCGCCTAGCGGCCTAGGTCGCCAGCCTTCGGCGGAGGGCGGCTCCGCCGCCCGGGAGCCGAAGGCGGCCAGACGAGCTAGGAGTCGAAGAAGAAGAACGACTGCCAGGCGCTCCACCAGTCGTCGCCGCGGACGACGATCTCCCGCGGGCCGACGACCTCGACCGCGGGCACGCGGCGGACCTTGTCGACGGCGTGCGTGTGCTTGTACTCGACGCGGATCTCGCACGGCCGCCCGGGCTCGTACGGCTGGACGGCTGACAGGTCGGCGAGCGCCTTCCGGGCGCCCTCCTCGATCAGCTCGCGCGCCCTCAGCGGGGCGACGTTGCGCGCGCTGAGGGAGCCGAGCCCCCACTTCACGGGGACCGTCGTCAGCCCGTTGCCGAGCAGCGCGGTCGCCTCGCGGCAAACCGCCTCGTCCCCGGTGACGAGCAGGACGGGACAGCCCCAGTTGCCGCAGAGCGCCGCGTTGATCCCCGTCTCGCCGACGAGCGTCCCGTTGAAGGACAGGCTCAGCCAGGACTGGCCGGAGACGGTGTGGTTCATCACCCCGTCGGGCGTGCCGGCCATCGCGTGCATGCCGACGAAGAGCGCCGCGTCGCAGCCCTGCTCGAGGAAGGCCGTGTACTCCGTCCACTCCTGCTGGACGACGTACTCGCAGGCCGGGTCGATCAGGTCGGGGACGAGCGAGTTGAACGTGTAGCCGCCGCCGGCCCCGTGGCAGTCCATGACGACGATCTCGGTGGCGCCGGCGGCCTTCGCGCCGCGGACGGCGGCGTTGATCTCCTCCGTGTAGAGCTTGCGGCCCTCCTCGAAGAGGTCGCCGCCCTTCTCGCCGTTCACCTGGTCGCCCTTGACGATCCCGGCGACGCCCTCCATGTCGCTGATGATGTGGACACGCACGGGCCGGTAGCTTAGGCGACCGTGGACACGGGCCTCGCAGGCAAGAGCGTGCTCGTCACCGGCGCGTCGGGCGGGATCGGCGGCGCCTGCGCCCGCGCCTTCATGGCCGAGGGCGCGCGCGTGGTCGGCCACTACCACCAGGGCCGGGAGCGGGCCGAGGCGCTCGGCGCCGACGCGCTCGTCCAGGCCGACCTGACGCTCGAGGACGAGGTGGAGGCGATGTTCGAGGCCGCGGGGCCGCTGGAGATCTGCGCGGCCGTGGCCGGCGCGTGGCCGAGCGAGGACGTGCCCGTCCGCGATCTGCCCCTCGAGCGCTGGGAGCGGACGCTGCGGCTCAACCTGACGGCGACCTTCCTCACCGCGCGCGGCTTCCTCGCCCGGGGCGGCCGGAGCCTCGTGCTCGTCGGCTCGACCGCCGGTGTGTTCGGCGAGGCCGGCCACGCCGACTACGCGGCGGCGAAGTCCGCGATCCTCTACGGGTTGCTGCTCTCGCTCAAGAACGAGGTCGTGCGCGACGCGCCGCTCGCGCGGGTGAACGCAGTCGCCCCCGGGTGGACCGAATCGCCGATGACGCGGGGACACGTCGATCCGGAGCGGGTGCGCAAGGTGTCGCGGACGATGGCGCTGCGCAAGGTCGCGCAGCCCGAGGACGTCGCCCGCCAGGTGGTCGTCCTCGCCTCCGATGTGCTTTCCGGCCACGTCACGGGGCAGGTGGTGACGGTCGCGGGCGGGATGGAAGGCCGCACCGTGCACGATGAGTAGGTTCCTGGAGCGGCTCGCCTCAGGGCCGCCGATCGTGGCGGACGGCGGCATGGGCGCGCTCCTCTCGGCGGCCGTACCGCGGCTGCGCACGCCGGAGGAGGCGAACCTGCGCGCGCCCGACGTCGTCGTCTCGCTCCACGTCGGCTACGTGAACGCGGGCGCCGAGCTGATCGAGACGAACACCTTCGGCGGCAACCGCCGCAAGCTCGCCCGTTACTTCCTCGAGGAGGAGGTCGACGCGATCAACTCGGCGGCGGTCAAGCTCGCCCGCGAGGCGCGGGAGATGGCCGGGAAGGACGTGTTCATCGCCGGCTCGATCGGCCCGATCGGCGAGCCGGCGGCAACGCGCGTGCGGGCCGAGCTGTTCGCGGAGCAGGCAACAGTGCTCGAGGGCCGCGGCGCCGACCTGTTCATGATCGAGACCTTCTACGACCTCGAGGAGCTCGTGGACGCGATCGAGGCCGTGCGCGGAGTCTCCAGCCTGCCGATCGTGGCGCTGATGACCTTCGACGAGACCGCGGAGACGCTGGCCGGGGTGAAGGCGGCGGAGGCAGCCGCGCGGCTCTCCCAGCTCGACGTCGCCGCGATCGGCGCCAACCACGGCGCGGGCCTGCTGGCCGCGCTCGCCGCGCTGGGCGAGATGGGGACGGACGGGCTGCCGCTAGCCGCGCTGCCGAACATCGGCCTCGCCAGCCTCTCCGGCGGGCGCGTGATCTACCCGCACGCCACGCCCGAGTACTTCGCCGAGTTCGCCGCGCACGCGCGCGACCTCGGGGCGCGGATCATCGGCGGCTGCTGCGGCACGACGCCGACGGAGATCGCGGCGATCCGCGAGGCGCTCGAGGCGGAGCGGCAGCCGCGCGCGCCGCTCGTCTTCGGCGAGCGGGAGCTCGTGCTCTCCCTCGGCGAGGAACAGCGCGAGACGGGGCTCGAGCGGGCGTTCCGCGACGGCGAGTGGGTCGTCAGCGTCCAGATCGACCCGCCGCTCGGGGGCAGCAACGCCGGGATGCTCGAGGTGGCGCGCGGTCTGGTCGAGTCGGGGCGCGTCGGCTTCGTCGACATCAACGACAACGCGACCGCGCGGGTCGGCATCAACTCCCTCATGAGCGCCGTGGCGATCGAGCGCGACTGCGGGCTGGAGACGATCCCGCACCTGACGCCGAGGGACATGACGCTGATGGGGCTCCAGTCCGCTCTGCTCGGCGCCCACGCGGAGGGCGTCCGCAACATCCTCGCGGTCACGGGCGACCCGCCCGAGGTCGGCGACTACGCTGGGTCGCAGGGCGTCTACCAGGTCGACTCGATCGGGCTGACCGACCTGATCTCGCGTCTCAACCGCGGCGAGGACTGGAACGGGCGGGCGATCGACGCGCCGACGAGCTTCTTCGTCGGGGTGGCGGCGAACCCGACCGCCGACGACCTCGAGCTCGAGCTGGAGCGCTTCCACCAGAAGGTCGAGGCGGGCGCGCGGTTCGCGATCACGCAGATCGTCTTCGACATGGACTACTTCGACCGGTTCACCGAGCGGCTCGGGGGCAGCTGGCCGATCCCGGTGCTGATCGAGGCCTTCCCGCTGACGAGCTACCGGCTCGCGCTGCGGCTGCACAACGAGGTGCCCGGGATCAGGGTCCCGGAGGAGCTCCAGGCGGCCCTCGAGCAGGCCGGGCCGGACGCGGCCGCGCTCGGCTTCGAGCGGGCGCGGGAGCTGATCGAGGCCTCACGCAGCCGCGCCGCGGGCGTCTGCGTCGTCGCGCCCTTCCGCCAGCCGATCCGCGTGCTGGAGCTGCTCTAGCCGGCGCAGCGGCCCGTGGACACGGCGCCGCGGGCGCGGGCGAGCGCCTCACGGATGATCTCCGAGGGCACCGCATACCCGCCGCGCGAGCCGACCCGCGCCGCGAAGATCGTCGCCTCGACCTGGCCGTCCTCGTTGACCGCAGGCCCGCCGGAGTTGCCGTGCCGCACGTTCGCCCGCAGGCTCGTGACCGTGCGGCGGACCGGCCCGCGGCCGTAGGAGTCCTCGGCGATCACCGAGGTGGTGTTCCCGAGGACGCCCGGGGTCGCCGTGAAGGGGCCGTTCTCCGGATAGCCGAGCACGGCCACCTGCTCGCCCGTGTCGGGATCCGAGGTCGCCAGCGGCCGGGCGCGGAGGCCGCGGACGCGGAGGACGGCAATGTCGTTCTTGGTGTCGTAGACGACGGCGCGTGCGCGCAGGCGCTGGCCCGAGCCGGCGCCGAGCTCGATCGTCGTGTCCCGCTGGCCGGCGACGACGTGCGCGGCGGTGACGACGAGCTGCGGCCGTGCGACCCAGCCGCTGCCCGAGACGGCGAGGCCGCAGGCGGAGCCGAGCACGCGGACGACGCTCGGGGCGGCCTGGCCGACGCCGGGCCGCTGGAGCACGTCCGGGTCGGGGCGCTGGGTCGGCAGCGCGGGCCCGCGGATCGAGGGGAACGGATCGACGCGCTCGATCGCCTCCATGATCCGCGACGGCGGCACGAGCCGGTTCAGCTCGGTCAGGACGAGCGACTGCTGGACGGCGCGGCGCCCTTCCCGCTGGCCCGGGAAGTGGAGAGCCACCGCGCCCGCGATCCAGACCAGGGCGAGGCCGGCTGCGGAACCGACCGCGAGCCCGCCGAGCGAGTCGAGCAGGCGCAGCGGCGGGATGCGCAGCGTGGCGCGCAGCGAGCTCCCCGCCATCGTCCCGATCATCTCGAGGAAGACGGCGCCGACGGCCGCGCCGCCGAGGCCGACGAGCGGCGTGAACGGCGAGTTGCCGCCCGGGAGGACGTGCGGGGCGAGGCGGGCGCCGAGGTACGCGCCGACGACGACGCCCGCAAGCGAGAGGGCGCTCGCGACGAGGCCCTTCCGGAAGCCGAGGAACGCGGCGACGGCGACGACGGCGATCGCGATCCAGTCGACGCGGGTCACACGGTGACGCTAGCGCGTGCGGTGGCTAGCGGCGCCGGTGCTCGTCGATGCGGGAGTCCGCGGCGAAGAAGTAGATGACGGGCCCGGCGACGACGAGGGCCACGATGAGCAGGATGAGCTTGACGTCCATGCCCCGACCGTAGCCCGGCGGGCCGCGGCGGCCATCCGTGGCGCCCCCGATTCGCGACGCGGGAACACCGCTACAATGCCTGCGCTCTGGGGGCGTAGTTCAGTTGGTCAGAACGCCGGCCTGTCACGCCGGAGGTCGCGGGTTCGAGTCCCGTCGCTCCCGTCTCTTCATTTGCCCTGCAAATGCCATAGTGCGTGTAAGCGTTCAGTCCCTGGGCAGGGACCCGGCGCCGTGCGGCGAATTGCGGCTGG
>JBBDQR010000086.1:0-5888 GCA_040905885.1 Gaiellaceae bacterium
AGCCGTGGACGCCGCGCAACTACGAGGACCGCTACGAGGGCCGCGTCGCCGGCCTGAACGCGGCCGGCAGGCGGGCCCGAGTCGACGAGCGGGTCGTGCCCGCCGTCGTCTACACCGATCCCGAGATCGCCCGCGTCGGCCTGACCGAGCGAGAGGCCCGGGAGCGGCACGACGGAGTCGAGGTGCTCTCGCTGCCGATGAGCCGCGTCGACCGGGCTCGCATCGCAGGTCGCGAGCATGGCTTCGTAAAGCTCGTGACGGCGCGCCGCCGGCTGCTCGGGCGCCGCGGCGGCGGCGAGCTGGTGGGCGCGACGATCGTCGGCGAGTCCGCCGGGGAGCTGATCCACGAGTGCGCCCTGGCCATGCGCACGCGGGCGTTCGCCGGCAGGCTGGCCCAGACGATTCACGCCTACCCCTCGATGAGCCTTGCCCTCCAGCAGACCGCTGCCCAGCTCTCGCCGCTAGGCCGCCGGCTCGTGGGATCGGACCGCGATGCGGACGCATCGAAGCGAGCGTGACCGACGTCGAGCTCCTCTACTTCGACAGCTGCCCGAACCACGTAGCGGCGGCCGGCCTCGTCGAGGAGGTCATCGCAGAACGCCGGCTGGACGTCAACGTCCGGATGATCCGAGTCGAGAGCCCCGAGGAGGCGGAGCGACTGCGGTTCCTCGGCTCCCCCGCACTAGGCCGCGGTGTAGCCCTCGAGCCGCAGTAGCGTCCGCGCAAGGTCGGCCTTGTCCGCGCCGGCGACGAGGATGACGAGGACGCCGCCGTACTCGGGCGAGACGTGGCGCAGCTCGAAGTCCTCGATGTTGATCCCCGCTGTGCCGAGGGTCTGGGTGATGCGGGCAAGGACGCCCGGCTTGTCGGGAACACGGATGCGGATCCGGTGCAGCTGCCGCGCCTCGGTGCGATAGGCGTGCTCCAGCATGCGGTTGCGCGCGAGCGCGGTCTCGGCGATCCAGGACTCGAGGTAGCCGCGGTCGCCGCCGCGGAGCGCGCGTCCGAGGGCGGCTACCTCGTCGGCGTGCGCCGCCAGCGCCTCCGCGATCAGGTCGCCGTTCTCGACGAAGATGTCCGCCCAGACGGCGGGGTTCGCCCCGGCGACGCGCGTCATCTCGCGCAGCGACGGCGCCGAGTACCGGAGCGCGTCCTCGCCCGCGAGCCCGACCGCGCGCATGAGCAGGTTGGCGAGCGCGTGCGGAAGGTGGCTCGTGACGGCGAGCAGCCGGTCGTGCTCCTGCGGGTCGAGGCGGACGGGATCAGCGCCGAGCGAGGCGACGAACCGCTCGACCTCCGCGAGCCGCCCGGGGTCCGTGGCCTCCAGCGGGGTGAGGAACCAGGTCGCGCCCTCGAACAGGTCGGCGGTCGCATGGACCGGGCCGCCGGACGAGCCGCCCGCGAGCGGGTGCCCCGGGACGAAGCGGGCGGCCTCGACGGCGGCGAGCGCGCGCTTCGTCGAGCCGACGTCGGTCACCGTTGCCTCGGGCGCCGCGGCGAGGACGTCCCGCACGGTCTCGACGAGCGCGCCCACCGGCACCGCCACGACGACGAGCTCCGCGCCGGCGACGGCGTCGGGTAGCGACGCGGCCGCTTCCACCGCTCCCGCTCCGGCCGCCTCTTGCAGTACCTCGGCTGCGGTATCCCAGCCGACGACGCGGCTCACCCCGCCCCGCCTCGCGGCCAGCGCGAGCGAGGCGCCGACGAGCCCCGTGCCCACCACTGCGAGCCGCGACACGCTCGCCCGCGGTCGCGCCGGGGGCGGCGGCTGACGGCGAGGCTCGCTCCGCGTCTCCTGCTTCATCACGTCGAGCACCGCGCTGAAGACCGCGGTCACCGCGCTCGCCGAGAGCGGACCGCGGTTGGCCCTGGCGAGCTCCTCCAGCAGCTCCGCCTCTCGGCGCGCGTCGATCACCGGCGCTCCCCGCTCACGCTTGTGCTCCTGCACGCGCCTGACGAGGTCGAGCCGCCGGTTGAGCGCGTCGAGGAGCTCGCGATCGAGGCCGGCGATTCGCTTGCGCAACCGTTGCAGCTCCGGGTCGACTCTCTCGTGCGTGCCGGGAGTGTGCCGGAGACGGCCTGGGCTACGCACGGAAGGTCACCGGTGCGAGCACGAGGACTGGGCAGTTCACCGTGAACATCTCAGCCGATGCGATTCCGCTTCCCTGCATCGAACCTTGCCGGGGGCGCATCAGATTGACGGGATGACCCGATTCCTGGTGGGATTTGCGCTGCTCGCGGTTGCCGTCGCGGGCTGCGGCGGCGGGCAGTCCGAGGCGGAGAAGCTCCGCTCGATCGAGAAGGAGCTCGCCACCCTCCCCGACCCCGGGCCGGGGCTCGGCGAGGGCGGACCCCCGCGCGCCCTCAAGGCGGGCTGGAGCACCGACTTCGCGAAGCACAGCGTGCCCTTCGACGAGTTCATGTCCGGCGGACCGTCGAAGGACGGCATCCCGGCGATCGACGAGCCCCGGTTCGTCCGGGTCGCGGACGCCGACTTCCTCGAGGACCGCGAGCCGGTCATTGCGCTCGAGGTGAACGGCGACGCCCGCGCCTACCCGATCCAGATCCTGATCTGGCACGAGATCGCGAACGACGTCGCCGGCGGGGTACCGGTGGCCGTGACGTTCTGCCCGCTCTGCAACACGGCGATCGTCTTCGACCGCCGCCTGGACGGCCGGACGCTCGACTTCGGCACGACCGGGAACCTCCGCAACTCCGACCTCGTCATGTACGACCGGCAGACGGAGTCGTGGTGGCAGCAGTTCGGCGGAGAGGCGCTCGTCGGCGAGCTCACAGGCGCCAGGCTCGAGCAGCTTCCCTCGCGGATCACGGCCTGGGCCGACTTCCGCCGCGAGCACGCCGGCGGGAGGGTGCTCTCGCGCGACACCGGCCACTCGCGGCCGTACGGCCGGAACCCCTATGCCGGCTACGACAACGTGGACAGCCCCCCGTTCTTCCCGGTCCAGAACTCGGACGACAAGCGATTGCCGCCGAAGGAGCGGGTCGTCCTGATCGAGCGGGGGGGCGAGACCGTCGTCGTGCCCTTCTCCGTGCTGCGGGAGCGGCAGGTCGTGCAGGTCGAGGTGGGCGGGGAGGAGCTGACGGTCCGCTGGCGTGCCGGCGTCTCGTCGTCCCTCGACGCCGACTCCGTCTCCGGTGGCCGTGACATCGGCTCCGCGGAAGTGCTCCAGGACGGCCGCCTCGTCGTCTTCGACCAGCCGTTCTGGTTCTCGGTCGCCGCGTTCCGGCCCGACGCGCGCATCGTCCGGTAGCGTGCGCGCGCTCGTCCTGCTGGCGGCGGTGCTCGCCGTAGCGGGGTGCGCCGGCGGCGCGGCGGAGCCGCCGACCTCCGAACCCGAGGTACCCGCCTGGGTGAGCGGGGAGTTCGACGACGGGACGGTCTCGTTCCGCTATCCGGGCTGGTGGGAGCAGAGCTCGTCGAAGCGGTTCGGGACGCTGCTGTCGGACAACCGGAGCGCCCATCCCGCCTTCGTCGCGATCCGCTACTTCGACGGCGTGCCGCAGTCGCGCGAGGACTACGCGGCCTTCGCCGGGCGAACGCTGCGGCCGCCCGAGGGGCGCGGGCTGACGCTGCTCTACACTCAGTCGACGCGGCTCGGCCGGCTGCGCGGGCTCGAGGCCACCTTCATGTGGGCGACGCGGACGACGACGCCCATCGGGCCGACGATGCGGACGCTCGCCGTCGAGCTCCCCTCCGGGCAGACGGCCTTCCTCGTCTTCGCCGCCGAGCGGCCGAAGTTCCACGGTGGGAGCTTCGGGTGGATCCGGAAGACGCTCCGCTGGAACGACCAGTAAGGTCGGGGCGCGTGCCGGCGCAGTATACAGGGTTGGCCTTTGCGACCATGGGTGTCGCGGTCGCCGGCTATCTCGGCTACGTCTTCTACCCGCGCTTCGACCTGCCGGCCGGCGTGGGAGCGGGCCTGCTCGTGCTCGCGGCGGGCGCCGGCATCGCGTCGTTCTTCTCGCCCTGCTCGTTCCCGCTCCTGGTCTCGATCCTCGCTCGCGCTCCTGCCGGCCCCGGCTCCGCGTTCCGCTTCGCCGCGGCGCTCTCGCTGGGAGCCTCTCTCTTCCTCGTCGCCGTCGGCGCCGGCATAGCGGCAGGCGGCTCCGCGCTGTTCGGCGACGTCACCTTCACCAGCACGGCAGGCCGGGCGATCCGGATCGCGGTCGGCCTGCTGCTCGTCGCGCTCGGCCTCGTCCAGCTCGGCAGGATCCGCGTCTCCCTGAGGCGCTTCGAGCCCGCGGTGCACGGTTACCTGCGCCGCCAGGCGGAGGTCCGCCGGCGCCGGCCGTTCCTCGGCTTCACGCTCTTCGGCTTCGGCTACTTGGTCGCCGGCTTCGGATGAACCGGGCCGATCCTGGCGGGTCTCGCCGGGCAGGCTTTCACCGCCGGCGGCTTCGGCGCCGCCTTCACGGGCTTCCTCGTCGCCGCGCTCGCGCTCGTGCTGCTCATGTTCGCGCTCGCCTTCGCGATCGCCCTCGCCCAGGAGCGGACCGTCCAGTCGATCCAGTCGCGGACGCCGGCGGTGAAGCGCTGGGGCGGACGGATCCTCCTGCTCGTCGGCGCCTGGTTCGTCGTCCTCGGCGTCTTCGCCGGCTTCTTCGCCGGTCTGTTCCCCGTCTAGGAGAGGGAGCCCCCTTGCTCTTCCCAGCGCTCGAGCTCGGCGCGGATCTGCATGCGCGCCCGGTGGATCCGGCTCTTCGCCGCCGCCAGCGAGAGCTCGAGCACGTCGGCCACCTCCTGGTTGGACAGCCCCACGACGTCCCGAAGCACCAGCGGTGCACGGTACTCGGGGGTCAGCGCGCGAATGCGCGCGGCCAGGAGCGCGTGCAGCTCGTGCGCCTCCGCGGACTGCTCCGGCCCGCCGGCCGGGTCGGCGGCGGCGTGGGCGGTCTCCGCGAGGTCGTCGAGATCCGTCGTCGGCACGCGCTTCCGGCGCAGGCGGGCCAGCCCCTCGTTGACCGCGATCCGGTAGAGCCACGTGAAGACGGCCGCGTCGCCGCGGAAGCGGTCCAGGTTGCGCCAGGCCTGGACGAATGCGTCCTGCGTCGCCTCCTCGACGTCGCGGTCGTCGTCCAGCAGCCGGAAGAGCACGGCCCGGACGCGGTGCTCGTAGCGGCGGACGAGCTCCGCGAAGGCGTCGAGGTCCCCCTCGCGCGCGCTTTCGATGAGCGCCGCGTCCTCCATGGCGGGATCGTACGGGGCCGAATCACGCCGGGGCGCCTGCGCATCCAAGACAGCGTGGGCACGGCGTGCGAGGGGACGACGAGACGGCTGTCGTCCCATCTCGAAGGCGAGCTCCGCTGGTGGGCTCGCCGCCGGGTGGCGCGGCATCTATCGCGCTGCGCGGAGTGCGGGCGCGTGCTCTCCTCGCTCGTCCGCGCCGTGGACGGCCTGCGGTCGCTCGGCCGCGCCGGCCCCGACGGGCGCTCGTCCGTGGCCCCTGCGGTGATGGAGCGAGTCCGGAAGGAGAGAATGGGCCCATGACCTGGGTGAGAATGAGCCCGGAGGGCGCGACGATGGCGAACATCCTCGCCTCACACTCGCTCAACCCGGCGGCTCTCGAGGCGCACCTCGGCCTCTACCGCACGATCATGTTCGGCGAGTCGCCGCTGAGCCGGGTGGAGCGGGAGGCGATCGCCGTCGCGGTCTCCGCGGCGAACGACTGCCACTACTGAGTCGTCCAGCACGGCGCCGCGCTCTCCCGGGAGTCGGGGGACGCGGGGCTGGCGGAGGCGGTCGCCTCCGGACGCTACGAGGATCTGCCGGGGCGGCTGCGGGCGCTGCTCGACTACGCCTGCAAGCTGACCCGGTTCCCCGACGCGATGGCCGAGGCCGACGTCGAGCGTCTGCGGGAGGCGGGCCT
>JBBDQR010000087.1:0-33206 GCA_040905885.1 Gaiellaceae bacterium
TGGCCCTTCGAGAAGACGAGCCGGTCGTTGCGCGGGTTCGGCGCGTCGTCGAAGTCGTAGCGGAAGTGCTCGGCGAGGAGCACGGCGGCGAGGTCGGCCGCGGACATCGAGGAGGTCGGATGGCCGGAGCCCGCCTTGGCGCTGGCCCGCACCGCATCGACCCGCAGCTGCTGCCCGAGCTCGCGCCAGAGTGCCGGGTCGCTCATCGCGAGTAACGTAACCCCTGGATGAAGGTCGCCGTCGCGTTCGACCACCGCGGCGTCAAGCTGCGGGAGCGCCTGCTCGACGAGCTGGCCGCGCTCGGGCACGAGGCCGTCGATCTCGGCACCGACAGCGACGCCGAGCGGATCGACTACCCGGACAAGGCGCGGGAGCTCGGCGCGGCGATCCTGGAGGGGGCGGCCGAGCGCGGCGTCCTCGTCTGCGGCTCGGGGGTCGGCGCCTCAGTGGCCGCCTGCAAGCTGCCCGGGATCCGCGCCGCGATCTGCCACGACGTCTACTCCGCGCACCAGGGCGTCGAGCACGACGACATGAACGTGCTCGCCCTCGGCTCCGAGGTCGTGGGCGCCGAGCTCGCCGCCGACCTCGTCCGCGCCTTCCTCGGGGCACGATTCGACGGCGGCGAGCGTTATGTCAGGAGGTTGGAGAAAGTCGAAGCGATGGAAAGGCTGATGCACAGTGGCTGATTTGAGCTCCTTTCAAGATCAAGCACGGGCCGCCCGGCCGCGCTGGGCGGCGCGATCCAGCGTCCTCGGTCGCGCCCGTAGCGCTACGGCTACGAGCGCTCCCTGCGTCCTCGTCTCGCACTCGCCCATCGCACCCGATCAGCGCGTGGTGATCTCGAAATGAGCTCTAAGTCCAGACTCCACGAATTGTCCGAGCTCGGGCAGAGCGTCTGGATCGACCAGATCACGCGCCAGTGGCTGCGGGACGGGACGCTCCGCCGCCTGATGGACGAGGACGCCGTCGTCGGCATCACCTCGAACCCGACCATCTTCCAGAAGGCGATCTCCTCGGGGAGCGCCTATGACGAGCAGCTGCGCGAGCTGCTCGAGGAGCACGAGGACGGCAAGGAGATCTTCTACCGGCTGGCCGTCCAGGACATCCAGGACGCCTGCGACACGCTGCGGCCGGTCTGGGACGCGGGCGGGGGCAAGGACGGCTACGTGTCGATGGAGGTCGACCCGAACCTGGCCTACGACCAGGAGGCGACGATCGAGGAGGCCATGCGGCTGCACGAGTGGATCGACCGGCCGAACCTCTTCGTCAAGATCCCCGCCACGAAGGACGGGCTGGGCGCGATCGAGGAGTGCATCGCGCGCGGCCGCTCGATCAACGTCACGCTGATCTTCTCGCTGGAGCGCTACCGCGAGGTCGCCGAGGCGTACATCCGCGGGCTCGAGCGGCTGGTCGAGGCCGGCGGCGACCCGAAGCCGGTCGCCTCGGTGGCGAGCTTCTTTGTCTCACGCGTCGACACCGAGGCGGACAGGCGGCTCGAGGAGATCGGCGGGCGCGCGCTCGCGCTCCGCGGCCAGCTCGCGATCGCGAACGCGAAGCTCGCCTACCAGGCGTGGGGGGAGCTCTTCTCGGGCGAGCGCTGGGAGCGGCTCGCGGCGCGCGGCGCGACGAACCAGCGCTGCCTGTGGGCGTCCACGTCGACCAAGAACCCCGAGTACCGTGACGTCCTCTACGTGGAGGAGCTGATCGGCCCGGAGACGGTGAACACGATGCCGCTCGAGACGGTCGAGGCGTTCCAGGACCACGGCGAGGTCCGGCTCACGCTCGAGGAGGACGTCGACGAGGCGCGCGAGCTGCTCGAAAAGCTCGCCGCGGCGGGAGTGGACTACGGCGACGTCACGGACACGCTCGAGCGCGAGGGGGTCGAGAAGTTCGCCGACTCCTTCCGCGAGCTGCTCGAGGGCGTCGAGGCCAAGCGGGGCGAGCTGGTCAGGACGTAGGCGTCGGTGGAGCTGCCGCTCGGGCTCGCGCTGGTCGCGGGCGGGCTCGCGACGCTGAACCCGTGCGGCTTTCCGCTGCTGCCGGCCTTCCTCTCGGTCTACGTCGGCGCACGCGAGGAGCGGCTGCCGCCGGTCGGGAGCCGGCTGCTCCAGGGCCTCCTCGTCGGCGTGCTCGTGACCGCGGGCTTCCTCGGCGTCTTCGTCGCGGTCGGGCTTCCTGTCGCCTACGGGGCATCGCGGGTCGCGGACGTGCTCCCCTGGGCGGGCATCGGGCTCGGCGGGCTGCTCGTCTTCGCGGGCCTGCTCACGCTCGCGGGCCGCGCGCCGCGGGTGAACGTGCGCTGGGGCGCGCGGCGCGGCGGCCCGCTCCTCTTCGGCGCCGGCTACGGGGTGGCCTCGCTCGGCTGCACGCTGCCGATCTTCCTGGCGGTCGTCGGCGCCGCCGCCGGCGGAGGGTCGACGCTGATCGTGTTCGCCGCCTACGGCGCCGGGATGGCGCTCGTCGTCACGGCGCTCGCGGTCGCGGCCGCTCTGCTCCGCGACGGCGTGGCGCGCGGCCTGCGGCGCGTCCTGCCGCACATGGGCCGGATCTCGGGCGCCCTGCTCGTCGCGGCGGGGGGCTACCTCTCCTACTACTGGTACCGCGTCGGCTTCGGGCCGGCGGCCGACCTCGCGGACGATCCGCTGGTCACGTTCGTGACGCGCTTCACCGCCGAGGTGGCGCAGTCGGCCGAGGCGCGGGGCTGGCTGCTGCTGGCGGCGGCCGGGGCGGTCGTGGCCGTGGCCGTTGGAGTAACGTGGAGGCGTGCGAGCGCTGCTGACGATGCTCGCCGCAGTCGCCGTCGTCGCCGGCTGCGGAGGCAGTGAGGAGGTCGTGAGCGCGCCCGCCCAGGGCGTCGTCGAGCTGGCGGGCCTCGACACGATCACGCAGCGCTTCGAGGCCGACCGCGGCAAGCCGCGCCTCCTCCTGATCCTCTCCCCGACCTGAGGGACGTGCCTCGTGGGCGCCAGTTGGGTGCGCAAGAACATCCTGGAGCAGAACCCCGACGCAGAGCTCGCCGTGCACGTGGTCTGGGTGCCGCAGATCGGAGCGACGCGCGGCGACATCGACGCCGACCTCTTCGGCGACGATCGGGTCACGGTCTACTGGGATCCGGCCGGCGTCGTCGGCCAGACCGCGGTCGGCGACGCGAACGCCTACGACGTCTACGTGCTCTACGACGGCGAGGCCGACCTGGGCTCCGAGGACGTCGTGGCCAGCGGACGCCCGGTGATCGCCGACGCCGACCACTTCAAGGCCGAGGTCGAGAGGCTCCTCAAGTGAGCGTGCTCGCGCCGGCGGAGCTCGTTGAGCGCATCTGGGCGCACGACCCGACCGTCTGGACCGGCGCGGACGAGGCGCACTGGCTCGGCTGGCTCGACGAGCCCCTGCGGATGCGCGAGCGGGCCGACGAGCTGCTCGCGTTCGCCGCGGAGGCCGACTTCGACGACGCCGTCCTGCTCGGCATGGGCGGCTCGAGCCTGGCGCCGCTCGTCCTCGCGCGGGCCTTCGGCGCCGAGCGCTTCCACGTTCTCGACACGACCCACCCGGCGGCGATTCGGCGGCTCGAGGGCTCGCTCGACCTCGGGCGCACGCTGTTCGTCGTCTCCTCGAAGTCGGGGACGACGATCGAGACGCGCTGCCACCTCGACTACTTCCGGGGGAAGGGCGGCACGTTCGTCGCCGTCACCGACCCCGGCTCGCCGCTCGCCGCCGCGGAGGGCATCTCGCGCGTCTTCCACGGCGATCCGACGATCGGCGGGCGCTACTCGGCGCTGTCGGCGTTCGGGCTCGTCCCCGCCGCGCTGATGGGGCTCGACCTCGTGCGGCTGCTGAAGCGGGCCGAGGAGATGCGTGAGGCCTGCCGGCTCGGCGAGGGCAACCCCGGCCTCGAGCTCGGGCTCGAGCTTGCCGAGACCTCGTTCGTCCAGGTCGACTGTGACTTCGGGCTCTGGGTCGAGCAGCTGCTCGCCGAGTCGACCGGCAAGGACGGCAAGGGCATCGTCCCGGTCGCCGAGGGCGGCGAGCCGTTCGACGTGCGCCTCCCCGACCCCTACGAGCTCGGCCAGGAGTTCTTCCGCTGGGAGTTCGCGACCGCGGTAGCCGGCTCCCGCCTCGCCCTGAACCCGTTCGACCAGCCGGACGTGCAGGCCGCGAAGGACCGCACGCAGGCGGTGCTCGCCGAGGCAGGCGAGCCCGAGCTCGAGCCCGAGGGCGACCTGGACGCGCTGCTGGAGAGCGCCGTCGAGGGCGACTGGGTCGCGATCCAGGCGTTCGTCGACCCGGCCCGGGAGGGCGAGCTGGAGCCCCTGCGCGCGCGCGTGCGTGAGCACGGACTGCCGCTCGCGGTCGGGCTCGGGCCGCGCTACCTCCACTCCACCGGCCAGCTGCACAAGGGCGGCCCCGACACCGTGATCGCCGTCCAGGTCGTGGACGATCCCGGCGACGAGCTGCCGATCCCCGGCCGCGGCTTCGGCTTCCGCCAGCTGATCCGGGCGCAGGCCGGCGGCGACTACGAGGCGCTGCGCGAGCGGGGACGAAGGGTCTGCCGGGTGACGCTGTGAAGCTCGGCATGGTCGGGCTGGGCCGGATGGGCTCCGGGATGACCGAGCGGCTCGAGCGCGGCGGCCACACGGTCCAGACCTTCGACCCGAACGTCGACTCGACGGCCGGCTCGCTCGAGGAGCTCGCGCAGCAGCTCGAGTCGCCGCGCGTGGCCTGGCTGATGATCCCCGCCGGGAAGGTCACCGAGGACGCCTTCCAGACGCTGCTCGGCGTGCTCGGCCCGGGCGACGTGATCGTCGACGGCGGCAACTCGAACTTCCACGACTCGCAGCGCCGCCACGCCGAGGCGCAGGAGCGTGGCGTCCACTTCGTCGACGTCGGCGTCTCGGGCGGCGTCTGGGGCCTGCGCGAGGGCTTCTGCCTGATGGCGGGCGGCGACGAGGAGGCCGTCGCGCTGCTCGAGCCCGCGTTCGCCGCGTTGGCGCCCGAGGACGGCTGGGCGCACGTCGGCCCCTCCGGCGCGGGCCACTTCGTGAAGATGGTCCACAACGGGATCGAGTACGGGCTGATGCAGGCGTACGCGGAGGGCTTCGAGCTCTTGCGCGCCTCGGAGCTCGGGCTCGACCTCGAGCAGGTCGCCGGCATCTGGCGCCACGGCTCGGTCGTCCGCTCCTGGCTGCTCGACCTGCTCCACGCCGCCTTCCAGCAGCACGGCTCGGGCCTCGACGACATCCGCGGCTACGTCGAGGACTCCGGCGAGGGCCGCTGGACGATCGAGGAGGCGATCGCGCACGACGTTCCCGTCCCGGTGATCGCCGCCGCGCTCTTCGCCCGGTTCGCCTCGCGGCAGGACGAGAGCTTCGCAGCGCAGGTGGCGGCCGCGCTGCGCCAGCAGTTCGGCGGGCACGCCGTCCGCGGGGCGGACTGATGGCCGTCCTCGACGAGAACCCGCTCCTCGAAGGGCTCGAGCTGGCCCGGACGCCCGAGCCGTGCGCGCTCGTCATCTTCGGCGCCTCGGGCGACCTGACGCAGCGCAAGCTCTTCCCCGCGCTCTACGCGCTCGCCCACCGGCAGCTGCTGCCACCGCAGTTCGCCGTCGTCGGCGTCGCCCGCACGGAGATGACCGACGGGGAGTTCCGCGACCGGATGGAGGAGGCGGTGCGGGAGTTCGGCCGGGACGAGTTCCGGCAGGACGCCTGGGACTCCCTCGCCGCCGGGATCCGCTACGTCGCCGGCGAGTTCGGGAGCGCAGAGGGCGCCGAGCTTCTGGCACGCACCCTGACCGAGCTCGACGAGGAGCGCGGCACGCGGGGCAACCGCGTCTACTACCTTGCGGTCCCGCCGGACGCGTTCGAGCCGATCGTCCGCCAGATCGGCGAGCGCCGCGCCGCGGAGGGCTGGACGCGCCTGATCGTGGAGAAGCCGTTCGGCCACCATCTCGCCTCCGCCCGGGCGCTGAACGAGAGGCTCCACGAGCACTTCGCCGAGGAGGAGGTCTTCCGGATCGACCACTACCTCGGCAAGGAGACCGTCCAGAACGTGCTCGCGCTGCGCTTCGCGAACGGGATCTTCGAGCCGATCTGGAACAGGCAGTTCATCGACCACGTCCAGATCACGGTCGGCGAGTCGATCGGGATCGAGCGGCGGGCCGACTTCTACGAGCAGGCGGGCGCGATCCGCGACATCTTCCAGAACCACCTCCTCCAGCTACTCGCGGTCACTGCGATGGAGCCGCCGATCGACTTCACCGCCGAGTCGGTGCGCAACGAGAAGGTCAAGGTGCTGAAGGCGATGCACCCGCCCGGGCCGAAGCACATCGTCCGCGGCCAGTACGGGCGCGGGTTCGTCGAGGGGGTCGAGGTGCCGGCCTACCGGGACGAGGAGGGTGTTGCCGCCGACTCGATGACCGAGACCTACGTCGCGGCGAAGCTGTTCATCGACAACTGGCGCTGGGCGGACACGCCGTTCTACGTCCGCACCGGCAAGCGGCTGCCGCGCCGGGAGACGACCGTCGCGATCCAGTTCCAGCGCGCGCCCCATCCGCCGTTCGCGGAGATCGCCGGCGAGGGGCTGCGGCCGAACGTGCTGATCGTCCACATCCAGCCGAACGAGGGCGTCTCGCTCGAGATCGGGGCGAAGGTGCCGGGTCACGGCATGCAGATCCGCACCGTGCACATGGACTTCCTCTACGGCGGCGCCTTCAGGACGGCGCTCCCGGAGGCCTACGAGCGCCTGATCCTCGACGCGATGCTCGGGGACGCGACCCTGTTCACGCGCAGCGACGAGATCGAGGAGCAGTGGGGGCTCGTGGACGCGGTCGTCGCTGCCTGGCGGCGCGACCGGCCGGTCTTCCCCAACTACGCGGCCGGCACCTGGGGGCCGAAGGACGCGAACGAGCTCCTCGCCCGAGACGGCCGCGCCTGGCGCACGCACTAGTGGTCGCCGAGCTCGACCGCTGGGAGGGCACGGACGTCGGCGTCGGCGAGATCGAGCGCCGGCTCGCCGACCTCCGGGCGGCCGCCGAGGAGGGCGAGATGATCCGGACGAGCGTGCTCACCCACCTGGCGTGGGTGCCGCCCGAGTGGGAGCAGCAGGCGCTCGACACGCTGGCCGGGATGGCCGAGCGCCATCCGTCCCGCACGATCGTGCTGCTGCCGCAGCCCGACGCGGACGAGGACGGCATCGACGCCACGCTCGCGCTCCGCACCTTCCCGCTGGCCGAGTCGGGCCGCAGCATCTGCACGGAGGTGATCGAGCTGCGCCTGCGGCGGGCACTGTGCGTCGCGCCCGCGAGCGTCGTCGCGCCGCTGCTCATCGCCGACCTGCCGGTCTTCCTGCGCTGGCGCGGCCTGCCGCCGTTCGGGGAGCGCGCATTCGAGGAGCTGGTCGACCTCGTCGACCGGCTGATCGTGGACAGCACCGAGTGGCCGGGGCTCCCCCGGCCGTACGGGCAGATGGCTGCGATCTTCCACCGGACGGTGGCGTCCGACATCGCGTGGGCCCGGACGAGCCGGTGGCGCCGGCAGCTCGCCTCGCTCTGGCCGGGGATCGCCGGGGTGCAGAAGATCCGGGTGCGGGGCACGGAGGCGCAGGCGCACCTGCTCGCCGGCTGGCTGCGCTCCCGGCTCGGCAAGCCGGTCGGGCTCGAGCACGAGCCGTCCGACCGGCTGGTCGGGGTGGAGATCGACGGCGAGCCGGCGCCGTTCCCGCCCGGCGACCCGCCTCAGCCGAGCGACGTGCTCTCGGAGGAGCTCGACCGCTTCACCCGCGACCCGGTTTACGAGTCGGCGGTGGCGGCCACCGTCTGAGCCAGCCACGTCTGGGGGACAGTCCCTCAGACATGGCTTTCCCGGACATTTCGGCTTGCTTGAGCGCTCGCGGCGGCTGCCGGGTCCGCGCACCGCGCCTAGCGGCCGGAGCGCTCGACCCGGAACTGCGGCTTGGCGATGACGACCTTGGCGGTCGCCGACCAGGACATCTGCTGTGCGCCGGTCGGCAGCTGGTAGTTGACGCCGCGGACGCGGTACCACCACGTCCCGGGCTTCAGCGGCAGGAGCGTGGAGGTGCCCATCGTCAGCAGGCCCCTCGTGCCGGTGCGCGGATCGACCTCGGGACGGAACGGATAGCGCGTCTTCGACCACTGCACCTCGTACGCCGAGGCGCCGAGCGCCGGCGTCCAGGCGACGTGGGGCGTCCCGTAGAAGCGCGGGGAGGTCGTCGACGCGGAGACGAGGCGGCCGCTGGGGGAGAGGCCGGATGCGAACGGCGCCGCGGCGCGGGTCAGCGTCGGCTCGCTCGTCTTGCCGAAGCGCATCACGCGGCCCGAGGCGCAGATCTCCTGCGGCAGCTCGAGCTCGCGGTACTCCAGGTTCCCGGACAGCCGCACGACCGGCTCGCCGGGGCCGTGCGCGCTGGTCAGCCCGCTGGAGAGCATGATCGTCGTGCCGTTGACGCCGACGACGACGCGCTGCTCGGTGCCGCCCGTCGGGCCGATCTGGATCTGGTCGCCGGCGGCCAGGCCGACGGAGCTCGCGACGACGATCTGGGTCGCGCCGGTGGTCGTGACGAGAGCGAGGCTCGTGCTCAGCGCGGCCGGCTGCACCGCCGCGACCGGCACGACCGTCCAGTAGTAGCCGCCCTGCGGCCAGTCCGTGTCCCAGAGGTCGACCGGCGCGCCGAGCTTCGTACCGGGGACGATGGTGATAGCGGGCGGGGCCGAGGGGAGGCCGCCTGTGCCCGGCTTGTCGGTCGAGGTCCAGCCCTCGGCGGTTGGCAGCGCCGTGGTCGGCTTGGCCTCCTCCGCCAGCTCGGTCGTCTTCGCCGCGTGGAAGTCCGCCGTCCACTGCGAGCCCTCGTCCCCGTCGGGGAGGTAGGAGCCGCGTGCGCTGACGAGCGAGGCGACCGTCCGCGGCAGCGTCAGCGGGCCGAACGGCCTCGGCGCGTAGGCCGGGCTGCCGACGACGGCGCCGGTGAAGACCGGATTGACGCAGTCGCGGTCGGTGAACACGTAGACGCGGTAGAGCTCGGCGGTCGCTCCGGCGGCGGTTTGGCTGCCGGTGAAGGCGAACGCCGGCATCAACCGGTGCGCGTCGTCGCTCGCTCGACCCTTCGCGACGACGTCGGAGATCGTGGCCGTCGTCTTCAGCGGCCCGAGCGAGAAGGGCGGGTTGACGGAGCTGTAGACGGGGCTCCAGGGGCCGTAGGAGACGACCGGCAGGCTGTTGACCGAGTTGTTCGTCACCCAGCGCAGCGCGCGCACCCGCCAGCGGACGGTGCTGATCCACTGGGTGCCCTGATGGAAGGTGTAGAACTCGCGCTCGTCGACGACGTTCGAGTACACGGAGACGATCTTCGGCAGGTCGACGAACCACACCTGGTAGGCGGCGGCGCCCTCGATCGGCGTCCAGCGCAGGAGACCTGGATAGCTCGGCAGCGGCTTCGGCAGCGTCTTCCAGCGGAGGTTGAAGCCGAACGGCTTGCTCCAGGGAGTGATCGTCCTGTCGAGGACGGCGCGGGCGCGCGCGTAGAGCGAGTACGGCGAGCCGGTGATCCACGGCAGCGTCAGCGGCACCGACACGGCCGGGCTCGTCAGGTTCCCCTCGCTGAAGAGGATGCCGTTCTCGCGGAAGACGCTCGAGGTCGAGAGCTGGAACTCGTACCGCACCGCGCCCGAGACGGGGTGCCAGGCGAACGACGGCGTCCGCGGGTAGACCGTGCGGACGGACTCGTCGGCGCGGAGCAGGAAGCCCTTCAGGCCCGTGGGGGCCGCGCCCGCGACAGGCCGGACCGCGGCCGCGGAAGGGGCGGCCAGGGCAAGGCAGAGCGCAGCGGCGGCAGCAAGGCGAACAACCATCGTCTCAAGGGTTTGTCGGCAGTCAGGAAGCCCTAGCCGTCCCTCGATCGAGGGATGCCTCCAGCAGCGCGCCCGCCGCGAGCACGAGCGCGTCGTCGCCCGGACCGCCGACCAGCTGGGCGGAAGCGGGCAGGCCGTCCTCGGCCGGGCCGCAGGGCAACGCCAGGGCCGGCCAGCCGAGCAGGTTGAAGGGGATGGTGAGGCGGATCGTCGCCTCCCGGATGTCGAGATCGTCGGCGTCGTCCGGCGGGGCGACGAACGCGGTGGTGGGCGTGAGCAGCAGGTCGAAGCCCGCCAGCGCCTCGAGGCAGCGGTCGCGGTAGCGCTCGCGCGCCCGCCTGCTCTCCTCGGCCTCCGCGTCGGTGACCGCCAGGCAGCGCTCGACCTTGATCCGCACGTTCTCCCCGTAGAGCGCGGAGTGCTCTCGGAAGAGCTCCCGGTGGACGCCTGCGACCTCGTGCATGAACAGCCGGTCGCGCCAGTCCGGGAGCGGGAAGTCGACGGGACGCGAGCGGCTGAAGAGCGCGGCGGTCGCCTCCACGCGCGCCCGCACGAGCGGCTCCGCCAGTTCCGTCCACGCGACGCCGAGCGCGACTTCCTCCAGGGAATCCAGCCCCTCTTCCTGAGACTGATGATCACTCTCAACTAGGGCGTCGAGCATCGCCGTGCACTCGGCCACCGTCCGGGCCATCGGTCCCGCGTGGTCGAAGCTCGGCGCGAGCGGGAAGCAGCCGTCCAGCGGCACCAGTCCCCACGTCGGCTTGAAGCCGACGACGCCGCACCAGGAGGCCGGGATCCGGATCGAGCCGCCCGAGTCGCTCCCCAGCGCCGCGTCGGCGAGCCCGGCCGCGAGCGCCGCCGCGGACCCGCCGCTCGAGCCGCCGGCCAGCCGCCCCGGGGCGGCTGGGTTCGGGACCGTGCCGAAGTGCGGGTTCTGCGATGTGATGCCGTACGCGAACTCGTGCAGGTTCGCCTTCCCGACGTTCGCGTAGCCGGCCGTCTCGAGCCGCGCGACCGCCTCCGCCGTCCCCTCCGGCACGTGTCCTGCGAAGACCGCCGAGCCGTAGGTCGTCTCCAGGCCTGCCGTGTCGAAGAGGTCCTTGACCGCCAGCGGCACGCCCTCGCGAGGCGCCTCGGGGCGCGCGAGGAAGATCGTCACGGGGGAAGTCTTACCGGCCGGAGCGCTTGGTCTTAGGCTTGGTGAAGGCGACGCGCTGGACGAACGTCGTCCCCGGGGAGCCGGCCGGGGAGAGCGCCGTCAGCTCGAGCACGGCCCGGCTCGAGGCGGAGAAGCGCTTGGCCGGCTTCGGTAGCCGTACCGAGGCGCTGTTCGCGCCCGCGCGGACCTTGATGAGGCCGACCTCCTGACCGCTGAAGACGACGCGGACCGTGCCGGTTCCGCTCGAGTAGAAGACGAGGCGCAGCACGCGCGAGTCGGCCGAGAGCTTCATCACGCTGCGCGAGTAGAAGGCGAGGTCCGGAGCGGGATCCTCGGTCGGGGCGGCGATCACCGGGCTCGTGAGGGTCGCTCCGGGCGGGGGCATCGTCGGGCTGACGATCTTCGACTTGTCGACCGTGATCGAGGCGTTGACGACGAACATGCGCCCGTCGAGCGTCTGGCTCGTATTGGGCAGCGAGAGCAGCGCCGGCGCGCCCGAGGAGCACGTGTCCCAGGGGATCGAGGCCGTCGCGGTCGAGCCGCTCACGGACAGCGGCGTCAGCGTCCGCGGGCCGGTCGCGTACAGGTGCGGCCGGGCGGTGACACCGGCGGGCAGCGTCACAGTCAGCGACAGCGTCGCCGCGTAGCAGGCCGTCTCGTCGGGCGCCGGCGGGACGTACGAGACAAACCGCGCGGCGAGCCGGTTGACCGCGACGCGGAGGGTCGGCATCGCCGCGCTGTCGCGACCGGTCGTGCCGACGGCGTAGACGCCGGGCGTCTGGCCGGCGAGCAGCGAGGTCGCGAAGTTGCCGGTGAGCATGGCGACGGTGTAGTCGCCGAAGACGTCGGTGAGGCTCGCGCTCTTGCCTGCGAGGACGTCGCGGATCGCGTCGACGCCGTAGGTCGGCGAGCCGACCGCCTGCATCCGGAGCCAGACGTCCTTGACGACGTCGGCGCCGAACCGCTCCTGGAGGTACTGGAAGAACGTCCAGCGCGTGTACCCGGACGACTCGTAGCCCTCGAGCCCGCAGGGGCGCTGCAGCCAGACGGCGAGCCAGGGCAGCCCAGTCGCCGTGTTGCAGTCGAGCGAGTTGTCGGGCGCATGGAAGCCGAACGGCGACGGGTACTCGCGGAGCCGGAACGCGGCCCACTCCGCCGTCGACTGCGCCAGCCAGTCGGGGGCGTGCGCGTACATCGCCATCTGGAGCTGGTTGAAGACCTGGTGGGCCGCGACCTGCGGATCGCGCAGGAACGCCTTGTTGACCTCGATCCGGCCGGCCGTCTGCGCCGCGCCGCTCTCAGGGATGGAGCCTGCCGCGAGGTCCGCGTGCTTCGGCTCGTTGAAGTACCGCTCGAACTTGTAGACGTAGACGTCGATCTTCCCGTCCAGGTCCGGCACGTGTGCCGGGTAGCCCCACTGGTTGACGTAGGTGTCGTACGCCCACTCGGCGTTGGCGGCGAACTCGCCGACCCACTGCCTGATGACGACGTGCTCGCCCTCCTGATACGTGAGGTCGCCCGTGAAGTGGACGACGAAGTGCTCCGTCGACAGCGTCTCGTTCAGCGCTCCGGGCGGGAAGGCGTACGCCGGCGCGGCCGAGAGGCCGAGCAGGACCGCAGCGAGCAGGAGCACGCGACGCATCGATCTGGGAATCGGCGTTCGGGCTCCGGAACTTGAGTGCTAGCCCGCGACCCAGAGGTAGACGAGCGCGACGGCGACAGTGCCGCCGAACAGCAGCACGAAGACGCCGAACAGCGCCCACCCGAGGATCAGGTTCTTGCGCTGGGTCTCGGGATCGACTTCGAGCATCAGAGGATGGGGTCGACGGCCATGGCGACGAAGAGCAGAGCGAGATAGGCCAGTGAGTAGTGGAAGGTGAGCGCGGCGAGGCGCGGCGTCGCGTGCGCCCGCAGCCGCCAGGCAAGCCAGAGGAAGCCCGCGCCGAGCACCGCCGCGGCGCCGAGGTAGACCCAGCCGAACACCGGCACGAGCGTCAGCGCCACGAGGGCCGCCGTGTAGACGAGGATCTGGCGGGTCGTCGCCCGCTCGCCCTTCACGACCGGCAGCATCGGCACGCGCGCGGCCTCGTACTCGCGCCGGATCAGCAGCGCGAGCGCCCAGAAGTGCGGCGGCGTCCAGACGAAGACGATCGCGAAGAGGAAGAGCGCGGTCAGCGTCAGGTTCCCGGTCGCGGCGGCGTAGCCGACCAGCGGGGGCACGGCGCCCGCCGCGCCGCCGATGACGATGTTCTGGGGCGTCCAGCGCTTCAGCCAGCGCGTGTACACGAGCACGTAGAAGAGGTTCCCGACGAGCGCCAGCGCCGCCGTCAGCGGGTTGACGAGCGCGGTCAGGAGCACGAACGAGAGCGCAGAGAGCGCCAGTCCGAACTCCAGCGCGCGCGAGGGCGGCACTCGCCCCGCCGCCACCGGGCGCCGCTCCGTCCGCTTGCCCATCAGCCGGTCGATGTCGCGGTCGAGGACGTGGTTCAGCGCGCTCGCGCCTCCGCACGCCAGCGCGAGCCCGCTCAGCATCGCCGCCAGCCGCCCGAGCGGCGGCACGCCGCCGGCGCCGACGAACATCCCCGCGCCGCCGGTCAGGAGCAGGAGCGACATGATCCGCGGCTTCGTCAGCGTCACGTAGTCGCGCCGGCGCCCGGCCGGCACTCGCTCGCCGCGAAACGCCTGCGCCGCCGTCACGAGCGCCGCGGCCAGCGCGGCCGCGGCGAGCCCGACGTGCAGCGGCCGCGTCCACCAGGTCGCCAGCGCGGCGAGGAAGAGCCCCAGCGCGGCCAGGCTTGGCGCCACCAGCGGCCGGTGCGCGAGCAGCGCCGCGACCGCCACCGCGACGAGGGGCGGCAGCACGAGCAGGACGAGCACGCGGTGCGCGAGGCTCGTCCCGCCGGAGGCGACCACCACGGCGACGCCGGCCGGCGCGCCGAGCGCCGTCAGCCGCAGCCAGGGCCCGGGGCCAGCACCCCCCAGCGCGGCAATCGGCGTACTTCCAGCGGCTGCAAAGCGGCGCGCTGCTTTGTCCTCGGTCGCGCCCATACCATTCAGGTATGGGCGCTCCCTGCGTCCGCGCATCGCTTGCTTTTCGCGCGCCGGAAGCACGGGATCGCCACCCTGGGGGGCGCTAGCGCCGCTCATTTCCCTCCTCCAGCCGCCGGCGCAGGTCGCGCAGCGGCCGCGCGCTCGTCACGTAGGGCACGCGGTCGAAGTTGTGCGGCGGCGGCGGCGAGGTCGTGTACCACTCGAGCGTGTTCGCGAGCCACGGGTCGTTCCCGGCGCGCGGCCCCTTCCGCCTGCTCCTGAAGATCGCGACGAACACCAGCAGCAGCCCGACCCCGAGGATGTACGAGCCGATCGACGAGATCAGGTTGTACGTGTTGTAGAGCGGCTCGTCGGGATACGTGTACGTCCGCCGCTGCATCCCGAGCAGCCCGAGCAGGTGCTGCGGCTGGAAGGCGACGTTGAAGCCGATGAAGACGAGGATGAACGAGATGCGCCCCAGCCGCTCGTCCAGCATCCGCCCGAACATCTTCGGCCACCAGTAGAAGATCGCCGCCAGCAGCGCGAACAGCGCGCCGCCCATCAGCACGTAGTGGAAGTGGGCGACGACGAAGTACGTGTCGTGCACCTGCCAGTCGAACGGGAAGACGGCGACGAAGATCCCCGAGAGGCCGCCGATCGTGAACACGACGATGAAGCCGAGCGCGTAGAGCATCGCCGTGTCGAAGATCAGGTTGCCGCGCCAGGTGGTCGCGACCCAGTTGAAGATCTTGATCCCCGTCGGGACGGCGATCACCATCGATGCGATCATGAAGAACGCCTGGAGCCCGATCGGCAGGCCGACCGTGAACATGTGGTGCGCCCAGACGATCATCGACAGGAACGCGATCGCGACGCTGGCGAAGACGATCGCCTTGTAGCCGAAGATCGGCTTTCGCGAGAAGACCGGGATCACCTCCGAGATCACCCCGAAGGCGGGCAGGATCATGATGTAGACCTCGGGGTGCCCGAAGAACCAGAAGACGTGCTGGTAGAGGAGCGCGTCGCCGCCCTCGCCGGGCACGAAGAAGTTCGTCCCCGCCTGCCGGTCGAGCAGGAGCAGCGTCAGCCCGGCCGACAGCACCGGCAGCACCATCAGCAGCAGGATCGCGTAGACCTCGATCCCCCAGACGAAGAGCGGGATCCGCATCCACGTCATCCCGGGCGTGCGCAGGTTGTGGATCGTGACGAGCAGGTTGATCGCGGTGGCGAGCGACGAGAGCGTGAGGATGTGGATCGAGAGGATCCAGAGGTCCTGGCCCGCGCCCGCGCTCTGGAGCGACAGCGGCACGTAGCTCGTCCAGCCGGCCTTCGGCGCGCCCCCCGAGGCGAACCAGCTCGAGTAGAGGACGACGCCCCCGGCCGCGAAGAACCAGTACGACATCGCGTTCAGGCGCGGGAAGGCCATGTCCCGCGTGCCGATCATCAGCGGCACGAGGTAGTTCGCGAACCCGGCCCAGACGGGGACGATGGCCAGGAAGACCATCGTCGTCCCGTGCATCGTGATCACCTCGTTGTAGCCGTCGCGCACCACGATCCCCATGTCCGCGTGGATCAGCTGCGTGCGGATCAGCAGCGCGAGGATCCCGCCGGCGACGAGGAAGAGCAGGCTCGTCGAGACGTAGAGGATCCCGATCCGCTTGTGGTCGGTGGTCGTCAGCCAGCTCGTGACCCGGCCGCGCATCCACGCGGGCGCGGGCGCGTGGACGGTCTCGGCCCTAGTGCTCATTCAGGTAATGGTCTCGCGTTCCTGGCGAGCGAAAAGCAAGCCAGGGTAGGACGCAGGGAGCGCCCGTACCCTCTGCGGTACGGGCGCGACTGAGGACGACTCCTGGCGCCGCTTTGCAGCCGCCAGGGACGCACTGACTATTGCCTGAAGGGGCACTAGCCGCCACCTTGTCCTCCCACGTGGTCGAGCAGCGCCTGCACCTCTGCATCCGTCCAGCCCCGGCCGACCGGCGGCATGCGCCGGAAGCCGTCCTGGAGCAGGCCTTCGACGCGCAGGCGATCGGCGAGGATGGGGCTGCCGGCGATGTTCGGCGCGTACTCGGGCGCCGCGAAGTGGCACTTCGAGCAGACGCTGTTGAAGATCTCCTCGCCGAGGCCCACCTGCGCGGTCGCGCCGGCGAGCCAGGACTCGAACTCCGCCTGCGGCATGACCTCCGCCGTGAAGAGCATCGCGCTGTGCTGGATCCCGCAGAGCTCGGCGCACTTCCCCTGGAAGCTGCCCGTCCGCGTCGGACGCAGCTTCAGCTCCGTCGTCATCCCGGGGATCGCGTCCACCTTGCCGCCGAGCGCGGGCACCCAGAACGAGTGGATCACGTCCCACTCCCGCGCCGTCACGTCGAGCCGCACGTTGCGGTCGACCGGCAGCCGGATCGTGTCGAAGGAGACGGCGCCGTTCGGGTAGACGAAGCGCCAGTAGAACTGGCGGCCCTCGACCTGGACGACGAGCTCGTCGCCGCCCGCGGCCGCCTCGGCCGGCGCGCGGATCTCCGGCAGCTTGATGAACGTGAAGACCGCGATCGCGACGAGGATCAGCACCGGGATCGCCGTCCAGGTCAGCTCGAGGCGCGCATGGCCGCGGATCTGGGGGCCCTCGACGGAGCGGTCGCGCTTCGCCTGCCGGAACTTGATCGCGAAGAGGACGAGCGGCACCGTGACCACGAGGAAGATCGCGCTCGCGAACGCGCCGATGAAGACGTAGATCTGCTGGATCTCGCGGGCGCCGCCGCTCGCGGGAGCGACGGGGGTCAGGCCGCCCCGCGGGCCGATCCAGGCAAGGAACCCGACGCCGACGAGGACGACGAGCCCGGCCACGAGCAGGCCTGAGATGAAGAAGCGGCGCACCGGCGGGTGGCATTCTACGAGGGTGCTTGACCCCGACGCGCCGGTGCGGACGGTCGTCGACCTCCCCTCCGCCGTGGGCGACGAGTTCGAGGTCTACGTCAACGGCGTGCCGCAGCAGCGCGGCCGGGACTATCGCGTCGATGGACGCACGCTCGTCTTCGAGCGCATGCTCGCGACCGAAGGCAAGCTCGGGCCGATCCGGTGGCTCTCCATGTTCCTCGGCATTGCCGGGACGTACCGGCGGCACGACACGGTCGACGTGCTCTACGAGGCCGGGGGCCGGCGCGCGGTGGCGAGCGGGCTGCCCTACCGCAGCGAGATGCGGTAGCGGACCTCGTGCACGGGCGTGTCGAGGAACTCGTCCTGCTTCGTCGCTCCGTCGAGCCTCCAGCTGGCGGCCTCGTAGAAGCGGCGCGCCCGCGGGTTGTCCTCGAGCACCCAGAGCGTGGCCTCCTCGAAACCCTGCGCGCGCAGGTCCTCGACCGCGCGCTCCATCAGGGCGCGCCCGCGGCCCGTGTCCCAGTGCTCGGGAGACACGTAGATCGCGTACAGCTCGCCTTCCCCCTCCACGTCCCGCGACGGACCCACCGACGCGAACCCGCTTCCGTCGTCGAGGACGAGCGCGCTCCAGTCCGACTCGAGGCCCTCGCGCCACTGCCGCGCGCGGGCGGCCTCGTCGATCCCGGCGAGCTTCTCCGGCGGAAACACGTGCGCGTAGCCGACCTGCCAGGCCCGCACGTGGACGCGGGCGATCGCCTCGGCGTCCTCGGGAACGGCGGCCCGCACGAGCATGGGCGCGTAACGTACCCGGCGTGAACCCGAGCTTCGAGATCGGGCGGATCGCGGGGATCCGGATCGGGGTCAACTGGAGCTGGCTCGTCGTCTTCGCGCTGATCGCGTGGTCGCTGGCGACGGCCGTCTTCCCGGCGAGGACGCCGGGGCTCTCGGACGGGACCTACCTCGCGATGGCGCTCGCCGCCGCGGTCGTCTTCTTCGCCTCGCTGCTCGCGCACGAGCTCGGCCACGCCGTGCAGGCGCGGCGCGAGGGGATGGAGATCGAGGGGATCACGCTCTGGCTGTTCGGCGGCGTCGCGCGCTTCAAGGGGATGTTCCCCTCGGCGGGAGCGGAGTCCAGGATCGCGATCGCGGGCCCGCTCGTCTCGCTCGCGCTCGGGGTCGGCTTCGTGCTCGTCGCCGCCTTCGCCGACCTGCGGCCGGAGATCGACGGCGTCATCGCGTGGCTGGGCTACATCAACCTCCTGCTGCTCGCCTTCAACATGCTCCCCGCGCTCCCGCTCGACGGCGGCCGCGTGCTCCGCTCGGCGCTGTGGGGCGTGCGCGGCGACTTCGCGACGGCGACGCGCGTGTCGGCGGGCGTCGGGCGCGGGTTCGGCTTCGCGTTCATCGCCGGCGGGATCGCGCTCGCGATGTTCGCCGACACCGTCAGCGGCATCTGGTTCGCTTTCATCGGCTGGTTCCTGCTGGTCGCGGCCGGCTCGGAGGCGCGCTTCCTCGCCGTCCGCGACGCCTTCGACGGCCTGCGCGTCCGCGACCTGATGGTGCGCGACCCGGCGACGGTCGACGCAGACGTGTCGATCGGCCGCTTCATGGACGAGGTCGTCTGGAACCAGCGGCACACGACCTACCCGGTGGTCGACGGGGACGTGGCGGTCGGGCTGCTCCCGTTCCGCCGCGTGGCCGAGGTGCCCCGCGGCGAGTGGGACGACCATCCGGTCAGCGAGCGGATGCTGCCGCGGAGCGAGGTGCCCGTGCTCGCCGAGGACGACCGGCTCGTCGACGCGCTCGTCGAGCTCTCGAACGGGATCGGCCGCGGTCTCGTGCTCGACGCCGACAACCGCCTGATCGGCTTCCTCTCGATGAGCGACCTCCTGCGCGCGCTCGAGCTCGGCGGCCTGCGCCGCCGCGGCTAGCGGCGGTAGTCGACCGCGTAGCCCGGCACGGCGACGCCGTCGGGCACGCCCTCGGCCGTCTCGGGCTCCCGCGCGACGAGCTCGAGCGGGACGACCCCCGCCCAGGTCGGGAGCGGCACGTCCTCGTCGAAGTCCTTCGGGGGGCCGGTGCGCACTTTCGCCGAGGCCTCGTCGAGCGCGAGCGCGAGGACGCTCGTGCCGGCCAGCTCCTTGTCGCTCGGCGCTCTCGCGTCGGCGCTGCGCCCCGGCGCGACGTGCTCGACGATCGCTCCCAGGGCGGCCAGCTTCTCCTCGCGGTCCTCGACTGGACGGGCGTTCCCGAGGACGACGACCGAGCGGTAGTTCATCGAGTGGTTATAGACGGAGCGGGCGAGCACGAGCCCGTCGAGGATCGTCACCGTCACGCAGACGTCGATCCCGCCCGCGAGCGTCCGGAGCATGCGGCTCGCGGGCGAGCCGTGCAGGTAGAGCACGTCTCCCGCGCGCGCGTGGATCGTCGGGATGACGAACGGCCGGCCGTCCGCCACGAAGCCCACGTGGCAGTAGAGCCCCTCGTCGAGGATCGCGTCGATGGCGGCGCGGTCGTAGACGCCCCGCTCCGGGTGCCGGCGGACCTCCGTGCGGGCGCTGGGGGCCGTCTCCACGGCGGTCATGCTACGGACAGGGCAGGCGATCGTGACGCCGGGCGAGCTCGCGCAGCCGGGCGGCGTGCCGGGACGTCAGCTGGCCTCGCCGCAGGCGCCAGCGCCAGTTGCCCTCGATCCGGCCCGGGACGTTCATCCGCGCCTCGCTGCCGAGGCCGAGCACGTCCTGGGCCGGGACAATCGCGAGCCGAGCGCGCGAGGACATCGCCAGCTCGATCAGCGGCCAGTGCGCCTCCGGGTCGCCCGCCCAGCCGACCGTCGTGTCGTTGTCGTGCGTGCCGGTGTAGACGGCCGCGTTCTCCCGGTGGTGGCCGACCCGCGGCGCGAACTGGAGCACGTACATCCCCGGCAGGCCGAGCCCGTCGCGGAGCCGCTCCACGGCGGGCGTGATCACGCCGAGGTCCTCAGCGATCAGCGGCAGCTCGCCGAGCTCGGTGGCGACCGCGTCGAAGAGCTCGCGGCCGGGGCCCCGCCGCCACACGCCCTGGCGCGCAGTCTTGAAGCGCTCCGGCACCGACCAGTAGGCGACGAAGCCGCGGAAGTGGTCGATCCGGACCACGTCGAAGAGCTCGAACGTCCGGCGGAAGCGCTCGATCCACCAGCGATAGCCGCTCGCCCGCATCGCCGTCCAGTCGTAGAGCGGGTTGCCCCAGCGCTGTCCCATCCGCGTGAAGTAGTCGGGCGGGCAGCCGGCGACCGAGCGTGACTGGAAGAGCTCGGGATGGGCGGCGTGGTCGGCGCCGTCCGGCGCGACGTACAGCGGCACGTCCCCGATCAGCCGGATGCCGCACGCGGCCGCGTACGCCCGCAGCGCGAGCCACTCGCGCTGGAAGCGCACCTGGTCGGCCAGCGCGCCGGCCCCGGCGAAGGCGGCCCAGTCGCCGCTCCAGTAGGGGTGCGCCGCGACGAACGCCTCGAGCTCGCCCGCCGAGACCGGCGCCTTCGGCTCGGCGAGCAGGCCGCGCCAGCCGGCGAAGGCGGACGGGGACGCGTACGGCGAGCCGACGTCGTCCGGGGGCCCCAGCGGGAGCACCTGCCACCACGACTGGCCGGCCTCCGCGAGCCAGTCGACGAACCGGTACGCCTCGGCGCCCAGGCGGCCGCCGGGCAGGGAGGTGGGGTGCAGCAGGATGCCGCTCGAACGCGGTAGGTTCACCACGGGGTCGACTCGGGGAAGGAAGGAAGCTTCGCATGCCCCTCCCGAAGGCGCAGGAGCCTCCGCGGCGGATCCAGATCCAGCACGTGACCCCCGTCGTCGACGCCGGCCGCTATCCGGTCAAGGCGACGCTGGGCGACCGGCTCGAGGTGGGCGCGACGGTCTTCCGCGACGGGCACGAGATCCTCGGCGCCCACGTCCGCTACCGCCGCAGGGGGACGCGCCGCTGGCTCGAGTCGCTGATGTACCACGCCGGCAACGACCGCTGGCTCGGCCACGTCGAGCTCGACCAGGTCGGCGTCTCGGAGTTTCAGGTCGGCGCCTGGGTCGACCGGTTCGCCTCCCTCCGCTACGAGCTCCAGCGGAAGGTCGACGCCGGCCAGGACGATCTCTCGAGCGAGCTCTCGGAGACCGCGGTGCTCTACGGGGTCGAGTCGATCACCGCCGAGGAGGCGCTCGCGCGCGGCGACACCGACCGCTCGGAGTACGAGTGCTCGCCGACCTACCGCGTCGACGTCGACCGCGAGCTGGCGCGGTTCGGCTCCTGGTACGAGCTCTTCCCGCGCTCCTGGGGCGGCTTCCGCGGCGTCACCGACGTGCTCCCCGAGCTCGCGGAGCTCGGCTTCGACGTCGTCTACCTGCCGCCGATCCACCCGATCGGCCGCACGAACCGCAAGGGGAAGAACAACGCGCTGGTCGCCGGGCCGGGCGACCCGGGCAGCCCCTGGGCGATCGGCGCGAAGGAAGGGGGCCACGACGCCGTCAACCCGGAGCTGGGCACGCTCGCCGACTTCGACGCGCTGGTCGCGCGGGGCCGCGAGCTCGGCGTCGAGATCTGCCTCGACTTCGCGATCCAGTGCTCGCCCGACCATCCGTGGCTGAAGGAGCATCCGGAGTGGTTCCACCGGCGCCCGGACGGGACGCTCAAGTACGCCGAGAACCCGCCCAAGCGCTACCAGGACATCTACAACGTCAACTTCGACAGCGAGGACTGGCGCGGGCTCTGGCAGGCGCTGCTCGGCGTCGTCCTGCACTGGGTCGGGCACGGCGTCCGGGTCTTCCGGGTCGACAACCCGCACACGAAGCCGGTGCCGTTCTGGGAGTGGCTGATCGCCGAGGTGCGGGCGCGCGACGCGGATGTGATCTTCCTGGCGGAGGCCTTCACGCGCCCCGCGATGATGCAGGCGCTCGGGAAGATCGGCTTCGCGCAGTCCTACACGTACTTCACCTGGAAGAACACCAAGTGGGAGCTGCTCGAGTTCATGCAGGAAAACGTCCTCGCCTGGGCGCCTTACTACCGGCCGAACTTCTTCGCCAACACGCAGGACATCCTCCACGAGTACCTCCAGGCCGGCGGTCGCCCCGCCTTCGAGGCCCGGCTCGTGCTCGCGGCGACGCTGTCGCCGACCTACGGGATCTACTCGGGCTTCGAGCGGTGCGAGAACACGCCGCTGCGGCCGGGCAGCGAGGAGTACCTCGACTCGGAGAAGTACGAGGTCAAGGAGCGGACGCTCGAGGGCGCGCCGCTGCTGCCGCTCGTCCGGCGGCTGAACGAGGTGCGGCGCGCGCATCCCGCCTTGCAGCGCGTCGACGACGTCGTCTTCCTCGAGACCGAGAACGACAGCCTGCTCGCCTACGCCAAGCGCTCGGAGGACGACGCGGTGATCGTGGTCGTCAACCTCGACCCGCTCTCGGCGCAGGAGGGGATCGCCGTCGTCCCGGCCGCGCTCGGCTTCCCGCCCGCCTTCGGCGTCGAGGACCTGCTCGCGGGCGCGCGCTACACCTGGCACACCGGCCGCAACCACGTCGGGCTCGGGCCCGGCCAGAGCCACGTGCTCCACGTCGCATGAGCTGCCTGTTCTGCGAGCTGGTCGCCGGCCGGGAGGAGGCGAGCGTCGTCTACGACGACGACCGGGTCTTCGCGCTGATGGACATCCGGCCGGTCACCCCGGGGCACCTGATGGTCGTGCCCAAGCGGCACGCGGCGAGCCTCGCCGAGCTGGAGGACGAGGACTCGGACGCGCTGCTCCGCGTCGCGCGCCGGGCGGCGGCCGCCCTGCGGGCCTCCAGCCTGCGCTGCGAGGGCGTCAACCTCTTCCTGGCCGACGGCGAGGCGGCCGGCCAGGAGGTCTTCCACGTGCACCTCCACGTGCTGCCGAGATTCGAGGGCGACGGGTTCGGGCTGCGCTTCCCGCCCGACTACTCCGTCCGCGCCCGCGCCGAGCTGGAGGACGCCGCCGCGAAGATCCGGGAGGCCTGGCGGTGAGGCTACGCAGGCAGGACAGCGACCTGGTAGCGGGCGATCTTCTCGTCGTTGGACAGGAGGCTCATCCCCTCGAGCTGAGCTTGGGCGACGAGCATTCGATCGAATGGGTCGGCATGGTGCAGCGGCAGGCGCGCCGCTTCGACCGCGTGTCGAGCGAGGACTGGGACGAAGGCAAAGCCCGCGGCCTCTGCGGCCGGGACAAGCTCGGCCTTCAACGTCAGCTTCTTCGCGGACCGTTTGATCTCCAGCTCCCAGATCGAGGCGACGCTCGCGAAGATCTCGTTCTTCGGATCTTCGAGCCATTGACGGGCATCGTCTCTCAGCGGCTGGATCTCGCCGAGGGCCGCGAGGAGCACGCTGCTATCGAGCAGGAGTCTCAGGAAGCTCTCCGCCGTAGAAGAGTTTTGCGATCTCCTCGTTCACCTCGTCGGAGTCCCAGTCGGGAGCGAGCCAGATCTTGCCTTTGAGCTGCCCGAACTTGCGCGGGGCACGCCGCTGCTCGACAGGCACGAGCCTGGCCACCGGCTTCCCGGCGCGGGCGATGACGATCTCCTCGCCCTGCTCAACACGCTCGACAAGGCGCGAGAGATGGGTCTTCGCTTCGTGGATGTTCACGCGCTCCAGCGTACGACCTCCATATGACTTAGTCAAGTTTAGTTCATCGGAGCCATGTCCGCAATAAGCGAGGCCGGCCAGTGGTTCGAGTCCGACCCGCTGTGGTTCAAGCGGGCGGTCTTCTACGAGATCCACATCCGCGGCTTCTTCGACTCGGACGACAACGGCTCCGGCGACCTGCGCGGGATCCAGGACAAGCTCGACTACCTCCAGTGGCTCGGGATCGACTGCATCTGGCTGCTGCCCATGTACGAGAGCCCCCTCCGTGACGGCGGCTACGACATCGCCGACTTCTACAAGGTGCACCCCGACTACGGGACGGTCGAGGACTTCCGCAACCTCGTCGACGCCGCCCACCGGCGCGGCATCCGCGTGATCGCCGACCTCGTCGTCAACCACACCTCGTCCGACCACGCGTGGTTCCAGGCCTCGCGCAGCGAGCCCGACGGCCCCTACGGCGACTGGTACGTCTGGTCGGACACCGACGAGCGCTGGGGCGAGGCGCGGATCATCTTCGTCGACAGCGAGCCGTCGAACTGGACGTGGGATCCGGTCCGCGGCCAGTACTACTGGCACCGCTTCTTCCACCACCAGCCCGACCTCAACTACGACAACCCCGAGGTGCAGGAGGCGATGCTCGGCGTCCTGCGCTTCTGGCTCGATCTCGGCATCGACGGCTTCCGGCTCGACGCCGTTCCCTACCTCTACGAGCGGGACGGGACGAACGGCGAGAACCTCCCTGAGACGCACGAGTACCTGAAGCGGCTGCGGGCCGAGGTCGACTCGCGCTACCCGGACCGCGTCCTGCTGGCCGAGGCGAACCAGTGGCCCGAGGACGTTGTCGCCTACTTCGGAAACGGCGACGAGTGCCAGCTGGCGTTCCACTTCCCCGTCATGCCGCGGATGTTCATGTCGCTGCGCCGCGAGGACGCCGTGCCGGTCTACGAGATCCTCGACCGCACACCCCCGATCCCCGACAACTGCCAGTGGGGCCTCTTCCTCCGCAACCACGACGAGCTGACGCTCGAGATGGTCACCGACGAGGAGCGGGACTACATGTACGAGGAGTACGCGAAGGACCCGCGGATGAAGCTCAACCTCGGCATCCGCCGGCGGCTCGCGCCGCTGCTCGACGGCGGCCGTGACGAGATCGAGCTGATGCACGCGATCCTCTTCTCGCTCCCGGGCAGTCCCGTCCTCTACTACGGCGACGAGATCGGGATGGGCGACAACGTCTACCTCGGCGACCGCGACGGCGTCCGCACCCCGATGCAGTGGACCGGCGACCGGAACGGCGGCTTCTCGCGCGCCGACTTCGCCCAGCTCTACCTGCCGCCGCTGATGGACCCGGTCTACGGCTACCAGGCGTGCAACGTCGAGGCGCAGCTGCGGACGCCCACGTCGGTGCTGCGCTGGCTGCGGCGGCTCGTCGAGCTCCGCAAGCAGCACCCCGTCTTCGGGCTCGGCACCTACGAGCCGCTCAACGGCCGCTCCGACAACCCGCGCGTCTTCGCGCACGTCCGCCGCTACGAGAACGACACGCTCCTCTGCGTCCACAACTTCGCCCGCTCGGCGCAGGCGGTGCAGCTCGACCTCTCGGAGTTCGAGGGTATGGTCCCCGAGGAGATGTTCGGCCGGTCCAGCTTCCCGCGGATCGGGAAGCTGCCGTATCTGCTGACGCTGGGGCCGCGGGGGTTCTTCTGGTTTCAGCTGCGGGAAGGAGAGGAGTAGTGCCGCCCGAGACCCTCCCCGGCCCGATCGACGAGCGCACCCTCATCGACTTCGTCGAGGGCCGGCGCTGGTTCGGCGCGAAGGCCGAGGAGGTGGTGCACGCCAGCGTCCTCGACACGGCGCAGCTGCGGAGCCAGCCGCCGGTGCTGGCCGCCGCGATCGCGGAGATCCGCTTCTCGCCGGGAACGCACCAGCTCTACCAGCTGCTGCTCGGCTACCGGCCCGCGGAGGAGGGCTGGGAGGAGGAGGTCGTCGGCCGGGTCGGCGGCCAGGTCGTCTACGACGCGCTCGTCGACCCGGCGCTGGCGCGCGAGCTCGTGCACCTGATGCGCTCCGGCACTGCCGTCCAGGCCGAGGAGGGCGCCATCACCTTCGGCTCCGTCGACCTGGCCGCGTTCGAGGCGGATCTCTACGAGCCGAGGCCGATCGGGGTCGAGCAGTCGAACACGTCCGTCGTCTTCGGCGAGGAGCTGATCCTCAAGGCGTACCGGCGGCTCGAGGCCGGCATCAATCCCGAGCTGGAGCTGCTGCGGTTCCTGACCGAGCGTGAGTTCCCGAACATCGCCGCGCTCGTCGGCTGGTACGCCTACTCGGGCCCGCTGATCTCGACGACGCTCGGCGTGCTCCAGCGCTTCGTCCCCGGCGCGACCGGCGGCTGGGAGCTGGCACTCGACGATCTGGGCTCCGACCCGGAGACTTTTCTCGGGCGCGTCCGGCGGCTCGGGGAGGTGACAGGCGACCTGCACTCGGCCCTCGCCTCGGACTCGTCGGACCCCGACTTCGCGCCCGACGAGCCCTCGGGCGAGGCGCTCGCCCTGCTGACGGCGACCGTGGACGAGGAGATCGAGGCGATCTTCCTCGACCTGCCCGAGGGCGAGGAGGCCCTGGAGCCGATCGCCGGGCGGGGCGAGGAGGTGCGCGACCGGCTGCGGCTCTTCTCCCACGTGGGCGCCGCCGGCAAGGTGATCCGCCACCACGGCGACTACCACCTCGGCCAGGTGCTCTGGAGCGGCGAGGACTGGCTCGTGATCGACTTCGAGGGCGAGCCGGCGCGGTCGCTGCCGGAGCGCCGGCAGAAGCGCTCGCCGCTGCGCGACGTCGCCGGGATGCTGCGCTCGTTCGCATACGCGGCGTCGGCCTCGGAGATCCTCAAGGGTGCGGCCGCTCCCGAGGGCTGGGAGACGCGGGCGCGTGAGCTCTTCCTCGAGGGGTACTTCGAGCACGTGGAGCCGAGCCTCGTCCCGCCCGGCCACGAGGCGCGCAACCGCCTGATGGCCGTCTTCGAGCTGGAGAAGGCCGTCTACGAGCTCCGCTACGAGCTGAACAACCGGCCCGGCTGGGTCGGCATCCCCGTCGCCGGCATCGTCCGGATTCTCGAGGCGGAGATGTGACCCTTCCCCACGAAATGCTCCGCATTCCGCGGGGGCCCCTGTGATCGAGCTGCACAACCCGCACGGGACGCTCGGCGCCCACCCGACGGACGGCGGCGTTGTCGTCCGCGCTTTCCGGCCAGAGGCCGCCTCGGTCGTCGTTCGCCCCGACGGCGCCGAGCCTGTCGAGCTCAGCGAGACCGACGAGCCGGGCCTCTTCGAGGGCTTCCTCGAGGACGCCGACCTCCCGCTCGGCTACGAGCTCGAGGTCGCGTACCCGGACGGGAGCGTCTACACCCTCCGCGACCCGTACGCCTTCCCGCCGACGCTCGGCGAGCTCGACGTCCACCTCGCCGGCGAGGGCCGGCACGAGCACCTCTACGAGCGGCTTGGCGCGCACGTGCTCGAGCTCGAGGGAGTGACGGGCACCGCCTTCGCCGTCTGGGCGCCGAACGCGGTCGCCGTCAGCGTCGTCGGCGACTTCAACTCCTGGGACGGGCGGCTGAACCCGATGCGCTCGCTCGGCGCCTCCGGAATCTGGGAGCTGTTCGTCCCCGACCTCCCCCCCGGCGCCCGCTACAAGTACGAGCTGCGCACGGCCACCGGCGAGCTGCGCGTGAAGGCCGACCCGGTCGCCTTCCAGGCCGAGCATCCGCCGCAGACCGCCTCCATCGTCCACCGTTCGCGGCACGAGTGGACGGACGAGGAGTGGCTCGAGCGGCGCGCGGCCACGGACCTCCTGCGCCAGCCCGTCTCGATCTACGAGGTGCACCTCGGCTCCTGGCGGCGCGACCCCGCGAAGCCCGGCTACGTCCTCTCGTACCGCGAGCTGGCCGAGCAGCTCGGCGACTACGTCGAGGACCTCGGCTTCACGCACGTCGAGCTGCTGCCGGTGATGCAGCACCCGTTCTCCGGCTCCTGGGGCTACCAGGTGACCGGCTACTTCGCGCCGCACTCCTGGTTCGGCGAGCCCGACGACTTCCGCTTCTTCGTCGACTCGCTGCACAACCGCGGCATCGGCGTGCTCCTCGACTGGGTGCCCGCCCACTTCCCGCGCGACGACTGGGCGCTGGCACGCTTCGACGGGACGCCCCTCTACGAGCACTCCGACCCTCGCCGGGGAGCCCACCCGGACTGGGGCACGCTCGTCTTCAACCTCGGGCGCAACGAGGTGCGCAACTTCCTCCTCTCGAACGGCCTCTACTGGCTGCGCGAGTTCCACGCGGACGGGCTGCGCGTCGACGCGGTCGCCTCGATGCTCTACCTCGACTACTCGCGCCGCGCCGGCGAGTGGGTGCCGAACCGGTACGGCGGCAACGAGGACCTCGACTCGATCTCGTTCCTGAAGGAGCTGAACGAGGTCGTGCACGCGGGCGTGCCCGGCGCGCTCATGTGCGCCGAGGAGTCGACCGCGTGGCCGGGTGTCTCCCGGCCGACGTACACGGGCGGGCTCGGCTTCGGCTTCAAGTGGAACATGGGCTGGATGCACGACACGCTGGACTACTTCCAGCGCGACCCGGTCTACCGCCGCTACCACCACCACCAGCTGACGTTCTCGCTCATGTACGCCTTCAGCGAGAACTTCATCCTGCCGCTCTCCCACGACGAGGTGGTGCACGGGAAGGGCTCGCTCGTCTCGAAGATGCCGGGCGACCGCTGGCAGAAGCTCGCCAACCTGCGCTCGCTCTACGCCTACATGTGGGCCCATCCCGGCAAGAAGCTCCTCTTCATGGGCGGCGAGCTCGCGCCGAACGAGGAGTGGTCGGAGGCGCGCTCGCTCGACTGGGGACTGCTCGAGCATCCGGAGCACTTCGGCGTCCAGGCGCTCGTCCGCGAGCTGAACCGGATCTACCGGGCCGAGCCGGCCCTGTGGGACCTCGACCACACCCCGGAGGGCTTCCGCTGGCTCGAGCTCAACGACGCCGGCGCCAACGTGCTCGCCTTCGCCCGCTTTTCGGCGGACGGCGAGCGCTCGCTCGTCTGCGCCTGCAACTTCGCGCCCGTTCCCCGGGAGCGCTACCGGATCGGGATGCCGCTGGCCGGGCGCTGGCGCGAGGTGCTGAGCACCGACTCATCCCACTTCGGCGGGTCGGACTGGGGGAACATGGACGGGGTCGAGGCCGAGGGCGTCCCCTGGCACGACCAGCCGTTCTCCGCCGAGGTGACGCTGCCGCCGCTCGGCGTCGTCTGGCTCGTGCCCGAGGCGCAGGGGTAGCGTTCCGCGGTGCACGTCTGGCCAGGCCGGCCGTTCCCGCTTGGCGCGACGTGGGACGGCGAGGGGACGAACTTCTCCCTGTTCTCCGAGAACGCGGAGTGGGTCGAGCTCTGCCTCTTCGACGACGACGGCGCCGAGACGCGCGTCCCCCTGCGCGAGCACACCGCCTTCAACTGGCACTGCTACCTGCCCGGCGTGGGCCCCGGGACGCTCTACGGCTTCCGCGTCCACGGCCCGTACGCACCCGAGCAGGGTCATCGCTTCAACCCCGCGAAGCTGCTGATCGACCCGTACGCGAAGGCGATCGAGGGCCCGGTCCGCTGGGAGCTGGCCAACGTCCTTCCGTACCTCCCGGACGGCACGGAGGACGCCGACCTCGAGCCCGACGACGAGGACGACGCCGATGCGATCCCCAAGTGCGTCGTCGTCGACCCGAGCTTCCACTGGGAGGGCGACGTGCAGCCGCGGACGCCCTGGCACGAGACGGTCATCTACGAGGTGCACGTCAAGGGCTTCACGCAGCGGCTGCCCGAGGTCAGGGAGGATCTCCGCGGCACCTACGCGGGCCTCGCCTCCGAGCCGGCGCTCGCCTACCTGCGGGAGCTCGGCGTCACCGCGGTCGAGCTGCTGCCCGTCCACCACATCGTCGACGAGCACTTCCTCCTCGACCGGGGCCTGACCAACTACTGGGGCTACAGCTCGATCGGCTACCTGGCGCCGCACGCCGGCTACGCGGCCACGGGCACGCGCGGCGAGCAGGTGCGCGAGTTCAAGGGGATGGTGAAGGCGCTGCACGGGGCGGGGATCGAGGTGATCCTCGACGTCGTCTACAACCACACGGCCGAGGGCAACCACCTGGGGCCGATGCTGGCCTTCAAGGGCGTCGACAACGCGAGCTACTACCGGCTGATGCCCGACGACCCGCGCCTCTACATGGACTTCACCGGCACGGGCAACTCGCTCAACCCGGTCCATCCGAGCGTGCTGCGGCTGATCATGGACTCGCTGCGCTACTTCGTGCTCAAGTGCCACGTCGACGGCTTCCGCTTCGACCTCGCCTCCGCGCTCGCGCGCGAGTTCTACGACGTGAACAGGCTCTCGTCGTTCTTCGACACGATCCACCAGGACCCGGTGCTCTCGCAAGTGAAGCTGATCGCGGAGCCCTGGGACGTCGGCCCCGGCGGCTACCAGGTCGGCAACTTCCCGGTGCTCTGGACGGAGTGGAACGGCGCCTACCGGGACACGATGCGGGACTTCTGGCGCGGGCGGGCGCCGGTCTCCGACTTCGCCACGCGCTTCACGGGCTCGTCCGACCTGTACGCGTCCGACGGCCGCCGGCCGTCCGCGTCGATCAACTTCGTGACGGCGCACGACGGGTTCACGCTCGCCGACCTCGTCTCCTACGAGCGCAAGCACAACGAGGCGAACGGGGAGGGGAACGAGGACGGCACGGACGACAACCGCTCCTGGAACCACGACGTCGAGGGGCCGACCGACGATCCGGCGATCAACGAGCTGCGCACCCGGCAGCGCCGCAACTTCCTCGCGACGCTGCTGCTCTCGCAGGGCGTGCCGATGCTGCTCGGCGGGGACGAGCTCGCCCGCACGCAGCGCGGCAACAACAACGCCTGGTGCCAGGACAACGAGCTCTCCTGGTTCGACTGGGAGGCGGCCGACCGCGAGCTGCTCGCGTTCACGCGGCGGCTGATCCGGCTGCGTGCGGAGCACCCGGTCTTCCGGCGGCCCCGCTACTTCGAGGGGCGGGCGGTGATGGGCTCCGGGCTCCCCGACGTCTGGTGGTTCCGGCCCGACGGCCGGCGGATGGCCCAGCGGGACTGGCGCTCGGCGGAGGCGCGGGTGCTCGGGGTCTTCCTCAACGGCAAGGAGCTCCAGACCCGCGACCGGCACGGGGAGCCGGTGCTCGACGACGACTTCGTCCTGCTCTTCAACGCCGATCGCGAGGCCGCGGCGTTCACGCTGCCTCCGCGCCGCTTCGGGCGACGCTGGCAGCTGGTGCTCTCCACCGTCGATCCGGAGGCCGAGCAGTCCGACTTCCCCGCTCGCGGGCTCGTCCCCGTCGAGGGCCTGTCAGTGGCCGTGTTGCAGGGCGCTGGCTAGGAAAGGCGAACGCCATACTGTGAGTCGCCGTGGCTGAACGCGAATGGGGAGTCCGGTCTCGCCTGCCTCGTCTGGAGGACATTCCCGTCGTCCAGCAGGGCTACGACCCCGGAGCGGTGGCCGACGCGTTCGACGCCTTCTACCGGCACGCCGCCCAGCTCGACGCGACCCTCGACGTGCTCGAGTCGGTGGAGACGTTCCGCAAGGAGGCGGGCGACCTGCGCGCCGACATCAGGGCGCTGCGGGCCGCCGCCTGGGGGCCTTTGCCCGGCCGCCAGACGTGGGCAGCCGGCTACGCCGTCCGCGCGTCCGCCCAGCGCGGAGGCTTCCTGGACGTCGCGCCCCGCATCGCGGTCGAGGCGGCGTTCATCATCCTCGTCGCGGTCGGGGCGGCGATCGCCGATCTCGGCACAACGACGGTCGTGCTCGTCGTCGTGGCCGCCTGGCTCGTCGTCGGGCTGGCCGAGGTGCTGGCGTCGCTCACCCGCCAGACGGCGCCGCCGCCGATGCTGAGGCCGGCGCCGGCCCCGCCGCCCGCGCCCACGATCGTCGAGCCCGCCGTCGCCGAGGCGCCTCAGGATCCCTGGGAGGCCGAGGCCCCGCCGGAGCCCGTCGCCGAGGAGCCCGAGCCGGACCCCGTCGCCGAGGAGCCCGAGCCGGAGCCGGTCGCCGAGGAGCCGGCCGAGCCGCGCCGGCGCTTCTGGCAGGGCCGGGACGAGGCCGCGGAGGAGGCTCCCGAGCCCCTGCTCACGGACGCGCTCCGTCCGGCCGTGAGCCCCGACGGTCACGAGGAGACCGGTGCGCTTCCCGTCGCCGAGGAGCCGGAGGCCGAGCCGGCCGTCGCACGCCGCCGCGGCCGCCGTTGAGGATCGACGACGTCAAGCCGGGCCTCGAGCTCGGCCCTTCGCGCTGGTTCGACGTGCCCCAGGAGCGGATCGACGCGTTCGCGGAGGTGACCGAGGACCGGCAGTGGATCCACGTCGACCCGGAGCGGGCCGCCGAGAGCCCGTTCGGGACGACCGTGGCGCACGGGCTCCTCACCCTCGGGCTCGTGATCCCGATCACGTACGAGCTGATGCCCGTCGAGGACGCGAGCCTGGCGGTCAACTACGGCCTCAACCGCGTGCGCTTCCCCGCGCCGGTGCCGGCGGGCAGCCGGGTGCGCGGGCGGCTGCGGGTGGAAGAGGTGACCGACGTCGACGGCGGCGTCCAGGTCGTCGGGGCGGCGACCGTGGAGCGCGAGGGCGCCGAGAAGCCCGTCGTGGCGGCCGAGCTCGTCTTCCGCCTGTACCGCTGAACCGTGCGATTCGTCGTCTAACGTCCCAGAGTGGGCGAGCGGCTCGACAGGACGATCAGGGCGGCGGCCGTGGGGGCCGGGCTGCTCGCGCTGCTCGCGATCGTGGCCATCGCCAGCGGCCGCGGCCGCCCGGGCGTCTCGGGCACGACCGACGTCGTCGCGGTCGCGAACGTCCGCGACGTCGTGCTCACGATCGGGATCACGTTCTACGTGTTCGCGCTCGCGCTCGTCGTCTGGGCCTTCTGGAGCAACCGGGCGGCCGGCGGCAAGCTCGACCGGCCGGCCGGGCTCGGCTCGCTGCTCATGTTCCTCCTCTTCGCCCTCGTGATCGGCTGGGGGATCAACAACCGGCCCGAGGCGCAGGTCGAGGCGGACGAGATCCCCGGCGGCCCCGTCATCACGGAGCAGCAGCCGCCGCCCCAGCCGCGGGAGGGCGCCGAGCCGATCCGCCCGGCTGAGTTCCGCTGGCCGCTCGCCGTCGGCCTGGCCGTGGCGGGCGCCGCAGCGGTCGCGGGGATCGTGCTTCTCCGCCGCCGCGCCGGGGAGGCGGAGCTCGATCCGCTGGCCAAGCGGGAGCGCGCCGCGGCCGAGCTGGCGATGGTCGTCGAGGGGACGCTCGACGATCTGCGCCGCGAGGCCGACCCGCGCCGGGCCGTGATCGCCGCCTACGCCCAGATGGAGCGCGTCCTCGAGCGTCACGGCCTCCCGCGCGACCGCGCGGAGGCGCCCTTCGAGTACCTCGGCCGCATGCTGGGCGAGCTGCGCGTGCGCCCGGAGGCGGCCCTCGCCCTGACGGAGCTCTTCGAGCGCGCCCGCTTCAGCGACCACGAGATCGACGCGGCGATGAAGGACGAGGCGATCGACGCGCTCGTCTCCGTGCGCGACGACCTGAGGGCGTCATGAGCCGTAGGCTCGACGGAGGCGACACCGGCGTAGGCTCGACGGAGCCG
>JBBDQR010000088.1:0-1175 GCA_040905885.1 Gaiellaceae bacterium
GCGCGCCGTGTGATCGCGGGCCAGAAGCCGGAGGACATTTGCTGAAGGGGCACTGGAGTTTACGGAGCCCTAACGGGCCTCTCAGCCTCCTCTTAGCGTGCATCCCTATCCTCTGTCCGTGAGCCGAATGCTCCTCCTGGTGGGGACGCTGGCCGCCGCGGTCGCCCTGTTTGCCCACCCGGCCGCGGCGGCCTCCCCCGCTCCGACGCTGCTCACGCTGCGCGCCGCGGTCGCCTTCGACGGCGTCTACACGACCTCGACCGGCGAGACGGTGCGGATCTCCGTCTCGGACGACCTCGTCCCGGACGAGGAGGAGAACCAGGCGTGGGCCGAGTTCTTCGCCAGCCTCCCGCACGGCCCGGAGCTCGAGCGCGTCAGGATCTACTTCGCGCCGGGCGAGGAGGTGCGGACGATCTGCGGGCGGAGGGCGCTCGCCTGCTACTCGCCCCAGACGGAGCTGATCGTCGCACCGGCCGAGGAGCCGGAAGGCCAGCCCTCGCGCCGGTCGATCCTCGCCCACGAGTACGGACACCACCTCGGCAACAGCCGGCTCAACCTCCCGTGGTCGGGGCTCGCCTTCGGCACGAAGCGCTGGGCCACCTACATGGACGTCTGCGCCGGCGTCGACGCCGGGACGTTCTCGATGAGGCAGTACGAGCTCGACCCGGCGGAGGGATTCGCGGAGGCCTACCGGGTGCTCGCCGAGCGCCGGCTCGGGCTCGAGCCGTCCCCCTGGGAGATCGTCGACACGCTCTTCGAGCCGGACGAGACGGCGCTCGCGCTGCTCGAGCAGGACGTGGCCGACCCGTGGCTGCGGAACACCGTGCTCCGGCTGAAGGGCGCGAAGACCCGCAGCTTCCGCTTCGCCACGCCGCTGGACGGACGGCTGACGATCACGCTCCGCGCACCGCGCACGTCCGTCTACGAGCTCCGCGTGCCGGGGGCACCCGTCCGGCGCGCCCGCGGCCAGGGCCCCGCGACCGTGTCGACTGCGGTCTGCGGGACGCGGCTCGGCACCGCCCGCGTCCGGCTCGTCAAGGGCAAGGGCGCGTTCCAGCTCACCGTCTCCCGCCCGTAGCCGCGATAACCTCGCTCCATGAGCCGCAGGCTCGACGGAGGCTCGCACCGGCGTAGGCTCGACGGAGCCGGCCGGGAGCGCAGGCGCCGGCTCTTCC
>JBBDQR010000088.1:1185-5846 GCA_040905885.1 Gaiellaceae bacterium
AAGCGGGAACAGAGCGGAGGTGCCGGCTTTGCCGGCGCCGGAGCGGGCATGCGCATGAGCGAGCCCGTGACGATGGAGAAGATCGTGTCGCTCTGCCGGCGGCGCGGCTTCGTCTTCCCCTCCTCCGAGATCTACGGCGGCCTCGGCTCGACGTACGACTACGGGCACTACGGCGTGCTCATGAAGAACAACATCCGCTCGCTGTGGTTCGACGCGATGGTGCAGGAACGCGAGGACATCCTGGCGCTCGACTCCGCGATCATCCTCAACCCGCGCGTGTGGGAGGCCTCCGGCCACGTCGCCGGCTTCAGCGACCCGCTGATCGACTGCCGCACGTGCAAGCTCCGCTTCCGGGCGGACAAGCTCGACGAGGCCCAGTGCGGCCGCAAGCCGAGCAAGCACCCGGGCGAGTGGAAGGAGTGCGACCTCACCGAGCCGCGCCAGTTCAACCTCATGTTCCAGACGCGCGTCGGCCCGGTCGAGGACGCGAGCTCGGTCGCCTACCTGCGGCCCGAGACCGCGCAGGGGATCTTCGTCAACTTCAAGAACGTCCTCCAGATCGCGCGCCGGAAACCGCCGTTCGGGATCGCGCAGGTCGGCAAGTCGTTCCGCAACGAGATCACGCCGGGCAACTTCCTCTTTCGGGTGCTCGAGTTCGAGCAGATGGAGATGGAGTACTTCGTCCCGCCGGACGAGGCCGACCGCTGGTTCGAGTACTGGGTGCAGGCGCGCTTCGACTGGCACCTGAAGTACGGGCTACGGCGGGAGAAGCTGCGGATCCGCGAGCACGGCGACGAGGAGCGGTCGCACTACTCCATCGCGACCAGCGACATCGAGTACGAGTACCCGATCGGCTGGGGCGAGCTCGAGGGGATCGCCAACCGCGGCGACTTCGACCTGGCCCAGCACACGGAAGCCTCCGGGACGAAGCTCGAGTTCGTCGGCGAGGGCGGCGAGCGCTACACGCCGCACGTGATCGAGCCCGCCGTCTCGATCGAGCGGATCTTCGTGGCGATGCTCGCGGACGCGTACCACGAGGAGGAGGTCGCGGGCCGCCAGCGCACCGTCCTCCGGCTCCATCCCGCGATCGCGCCCGTGAAGGCGGCGATCCTGCCGCTGATCGCGAAGGACTCGGCGATGGTCGGGCACGCGCGGTCGCTCTACGAGGAGCTGCGCCAGGAGCACGTCGTCGAGTACGACGACGGCGGCGCGATCGGCCGGCGCTACCGGCGGCAGGACGAGATCGGCACGCCGTTCGCCTTCACGGTCGACGAGCAGACGCTCGCGGACGAGACGGTGACCGTGCGCGACCGCGACTCGCTCGCGCAGGAGCGGCTCCCGATCGCCGGCGTGCGCGCCTGGCTGGACGACGCGCTCCGATGACGGCACCCTGGGCCTACGAGACGGCCGGCCGCTTCGACGAGCACGTGCTCGTCTCCGAGGCGCTGCGCGGCAACCCGCTCGGTGACCCGCACGAGCGTCCCCTCTGGGTCTACGTCCCGCCCGGCTACGACGACGAGCCCGATCGGCGTTACCCGTCCGTCTACGTGATCCAGGGCTACACCGGCCAGCTCGACATGTGGCGGAACCGGTCGCCGTTCGGCGCGAAGACCTATCCGGAGCTCTGCGACGAGCTCTTCGCCTCAGGCGAGGCGCCGGCGTGCGTCGTCGTCTGGGTGGACGCCTGGACGTCGCTCGGCGGCTCCCAGTTCGTCGACGCGCCGGCGATCGGCGACTACCACACGTACCTCTGCGGGGAGATCGTGCCCTGGGTCGACGAGCGCTACCGGACGCTCGCGGCGCCCGAGCACCGGGGAATCCAGGGGAAGTCCTCGGGCGGGTACGGGGCGATGGTGACGGCGATGCTGCGGCCCGACCTCTTCGGCGGCCTCGCCACGCACGCCGGCGACGCGCTCTTCGAGGCCTGCTACGCCAAGGACTTCCCGGAGACCGCGCGGCTCCTGCGGGACAAGTACGAGGGCTCATACGCGAAGTTCTGGGAGGACTTCCGGCAGCGGCTGCTGATGACGAAGCCCGGCGACTTCGTCCTCGTCAACACCTGGGGGATGGCGGCCGCGTACTCGGAGGGCGAGCTGCCCTTCGACTCGACCGGGAGGCTGATCCCCGAGGTCTGGGAGCGCTGGCTCGAGTGGGATCCGGTGCGGATGGCCGACCGCTACGCGGACGCCCTACGCTCGCTGCGGGCGGTCTACATCGACGCCGGCACGTCCGACGAGTACTTCCTCGACCTGGGCGCGGAGGCCTTCCGCCGCGAGCTCGAGCGGATCGGCGTCACCGACGTCTTCTTCGAGCTCTTCGACGGCAAGCACGGCGGCATCGTCTGGCGATATCCGATCGCGCTGAAGTACCTGGCCGAGCGACTGGGCGCCTAGGACAAGGTCCGCAGGCGGAAGCCGCCGTGGAACTCGTACGAGGCCGTGACGAGGCCGAGCGCCTCGCGCGCCTCGCGCTCCCCCACCCCGACCTCGCCCGCCTCCGCGAGCGGCCGGCGCAGGAGCCCGTCGATCGCGGCGAAGGTCGACGCGCCGAGCTCCCGAGCGCCGTTCGCGCACGAGGCGCACACCGCGCCGCCCGCCTGCGGCGAGTAGCCGACGAGCCCCTCGGTCTCTCCGCACTCCGCGCAGCTCTCCAGGTGCGGCAGGTAACCCGAGAGCCAGAGCAGCTTCAGCTGGAACGAGATCGCGAGCGCGTCGTGCGCGGGGCGCCCGGGCCGCGTCTCGAGCTCGTCCGTCAGGCCGAGGAAGCGGGTCAGCGCCTCGAACGCGCGGGCATTCGCCTCCGGCTCGCCGAACAGGCGCAGCATCGCCTCGGCGCCGACCAGGGCGACGCCGAGCCGGTAGGGATCCTCCCGCGTCTCGTGGTGCGAGCGGATGAGCTCCACGCCCGTGACCGTGTGCAGCTCGCCGCTGCCCCGGTGGAGCATCAGCTCGACGTGCGAGAGCGGCTCCAGCCGCGCGCCGAAGCGCGACTTCGTCTTCCGGACGCCCTTCGCGATCGCGCCGATGCGGCCGCGGTCGAGCGCGTAGAGATGGAGGACGCGGTCGGCCTCGCCGAAGCGGAGCGAGCGCAGCACGACCGCCTGCGTCTTGGTCGTGCGCGCCATGACCCAAGTGTACGAGCGGCGCCGGGGGAATCCCCGCCGCCCGGGTACCGTTCAAAGCGATATGGCCCGGATCCTCATGTACTCGACCCGCTGGTGCGGCTACTGCGTGCGCGCGAAGGCGCTGCTCGAGGGCAAGCGGCTCGAGTACGAGGAGGTGCTGCTCGACGACGTCCCGGACTTCCGCCGGACGCTGCACGACCTCACGGGCGGCTGGACGGTCCCGCAGATCGTCATCGACGGCGAGCCGATCGGCGGCTACACCGAGCTCTGGCGGCTGGACAAGACCGGCGAGCTCGACGCCAAGCTCGCCGCCTAGGACTGGCAGCTCGGGCAGAACCAGGTTCCCCGCCCCGCGACGCGCGTCTTCTCGATCGGGGTGCCGCAGCGGTCGCACGGCTCGCCCGCCCGCCCGTAGACCTTGAACTCGCGCTGCATGGAGCCGGCCGTGCCGTCCGGCGCCGCGTAGTCGCTCAGCGTCGCGCCCTGCCTGGCGATTCCGGCGCGAAGCGCGTCCCGGATCCCGCGCCGCAGCCGCGTCAACTCGTCGTCGTCGAGCGAGCCGGCGGGCCGAAGCGGGTGGATGCGGGCCCGCCAGAGCGCCTCGTCGGCGTAGATGTTGCCGAGCCCCGGGACGGTGCGCTGGTCGAGGATCGCGGCCTTCACGCGCGCCCGCCTGCCCGCGAGGCGCGCGAGCGTGAAGCGCCGCCCGAGCGGCTCGTCGCCGAGGCGGACCGCAAGATAGGGGTCGACGTCCTCTGCGTCGAGGAGCAGCCACGTGCCGAAGCGACGGACGTCGCGGTAGGTGACGCTCGTGCCGTCGTCGAGCTCGAGGACCGCCCTCGTGTGGAGATCGCCCCCGGACCGAAACGACCCGGTCATGCGCAGGTGGACGAGCAGCACGCGGCCGCCGGCGAGCCGAAAGAGGAGGTACTTGCCCCGCCGCTGGACAGCCTCGACCCGCTCGCCCGTGAGCTGCTGGGCGACGGCCTCGGGCGGCTCGGGCCGCGTCAGCCGCTCGTCGAGGATCTCGGCGCGCTCGATGCGACGGCCGACGAGCAGGGGCTCGAGGGCGACGCGGATCGTCTCGACCTCGGGCAGCTCCGGCACGCGGATAGTGTGACCGCAGTGCCCCGGCGCCCGCCCGACGTTCCCGCTCTGCTGAGGCTTCTGACCGAGCAGGGCGTCCGCTACGTCGTGACCGGCTCGGGCGCGGTGATGCTGCACGGGGTCGACCTGGTGCCCGGCGACCTCGACGTCACGCCGGCGCTCGACCGCGAGAACCTCGAGCGGCTGGCCGCCCTGCTCGGAGTGATCGGCGCGCGGCCGGACCCGGAGGCGTTCGGCCACTGGGGCGAGGACGGGCGGTGGGTGCGGAGGGAGCCGACCCCCGAGGAGCTCGTCTCGAAGCCCGATCCCGCCGATCCCGACTCGTTCGACCACCTCTACGAGTCGGACTACGGCGCGTTCGACGTCGTCCCGCGGCTGGTCGGCACCTTCGAGGAGTTGCTGCCGCGCGCCGTCGAGATCGACCGCGTCC
>JBBDQR010000089.1:0-5812 GCA_040905885.1 Gaiellaceae bacterium
GGTGTGCCAGAGGATCGCGAAGCCGCCGCCGTGCTCGGCCGCCCAGTCGAGCAGCCCCAGCAGCCGTGGCTCCGCCTCGCGCGCGGAGAGACCGAGGTAGCGCCGCTCGCCGAGGGTCACGTCCATCGCGGCGAGCGGGATCTCCACGAGGCGAGTCCCCCAGGGCCGGAACGGGTGGGCGATCCCGGCGCGGAATCCGAGCGCGTCGGAGAAGCCGAGCGAGCTGTCGTAGCGGAAGCCGGCGGCCTCGGCGGCCGGGAGGTTCACCCTCAGGTAGTGGAACCGCTGGCCGGCGACCGGTCCGGCGACCTGCTCGAGAACCGCCTTCTCCTCGGCGAGCCGTGCGGGCTCGTCGGCGGCCCGGTAGCTGCCGTGGAGCCCGATCTCCGCTCCGTCGAGCGCGTCGACCAGACGCGGCAGGAGGTGCCCGTACGGCTCGGGGTCGGCCCGGTGGCCGAAGCCGGTCATCAGGAAGAAGGTCGACCGCGCGCCGCGCTCTCCCTCGAGGTCGAGGATGCGCTCGAAGCTCCAGTTCGGGTCGGTGCGCCGCAGCTTGTGGAGCGGCACGCCCGCCAGCGCCCGCACGTCCTTCCGGCCGGCGGCCAGCTTCAGACCGAGGCGCGTCCAGCGCCACGGGATGTCGACGTCGTGGGTCAGTGCGACCGCGAAGCGGGCCCCGCGCCAGCGGGGCGGCTCGACGCCCAGCTCGGCCCGGAGCCGCTCGAGCGGCGGGTCGAGCGGATCGAGCGACGCCGCGGCAGCCGGGAAACGCCCGTGCCTGCCCCGCGGGCCGTCGGCCTCCTCCGCGCGCGAGAGGTGGCGGAAAGCCCGCTCGAGCTCCTCCGCGGGAACGTCCAGGCCCGTCGCGCCTAGGGTGCCGAGCACCCACTCGTGAGGGGTCAGCGCCGCCTCCGCACGAGCCCGGCGACCTGGGCCGCCGCCGGCCGCGGGTCGTCGAGCGCGAGGATCGCGTCGACGTACGGCGGCCGCACGAGCGCCGGCCTCGAGCCGCGCATCAACGTGATCGCCCACCGTTTCGAGGCGCCGTTCGAGCGCGCCGGCGGCGGCGGCGTCCCCAGCAGGTCGAAGTACGCGATCCGCGGCAGGTCGGTGCCGCACGCGGCGGCGAGCCCGTGCCACTGGAAGAGCCGCGGGTTGACCTCGATCAGCTTGTAGGCGCCGTCGCGCGGGTCGCGCTTGAACTCGACCTGCGAGAGCCCGTGGAAGCCGAGCCCGCGCAGCAGCGCGAGCCCCTGCTCGACGACCTCGTCCACCCAGACCGCCTCGCCGACGCGGCAGGTGCCGACGCCGGGCGGCGTCTGCCGCAGCTTGCGGCCGGAGAAGACGCCGAGCGCCTCGCCGTCCGCGGTCAGGTAGCTGCCGAGCGTGTAGAGGGCGTCGTCGCCGCCGGGGATCAGCTCCTGGACGAGCGGGTCGTACGGGCGCGCGCGCTCGAAGGCCTCGTCCAGCTCGGCGCGGGTCGCGCAGCGGAAGGCCTGGCGGCGGAAGGCGCGGCGGAAGCCCGTCGGGTCGGACGGCTTCACGAGCACGGGGAAGCCGAGCTCGTCGGTCGGCTCGTTCCGCGTGCGGGGCACGGGGATCCCCAGCTCGGCGGCGCGTGCGACCTGGTGGCGCTTGCTCTGGATCGGCTCCAGCACGTCCCAGCCGGGGAACGGGTAGAGGAAGCGCTCGCCGAGCTCGTCCCGGTGGCGGGCGATGGCGTTCAGGTGCTCGTCGTGGGTGGGGAAGACCGGCGCCGGCTCGCCGAGCTCGTCCCCCAGCGCGCGCAGGAAGCCGACGTAGGCGTCCTCCTCCGCGACCGGATCGGGGCACAGCCGCGCCTCCGCGTAGCGCGAGTGGAAGCCGAGCGCCCCCCGCCGGTGGTCGATCGCGACCACCGGAGCGCCCGCGCGACCGAGCGAGCGGATCGCCCCTAGCCCGTTCACCCAGCCGACGTCGGCGACCACGGCGGTTCGCATCACGGAGGCGATTGTAGGTGCGGCTAGAGTCGGCACCCGTGCGGCTACTGGGAGTCGGGGACGGGCGCTCGATCATCTTCCTGCGCTGGGCCTGGCGGCTCGCCGAGCGGGGGCACGAGGTGCACGTCGTCTCCGACCGGATCACCGACCGGCCCGGCGAGCTGGACGGGATCACCGCGCACGACGTGCGGGAGCTCGGCGCGCTGATGCGGGTCAAGGGGCTGCGGCGGCTCGGCTTCGGGCCGGCGATCCGCGGCCTCGCCGAGCGGCTCGACGTCGACCTCGTCCACGCGCACTACCTGCTCCCCTACGGCTGGTGGGCGGCGTGGGCAGACGTCCACCCGCTCGTGATGAGCCCGTGGAACACGGACATCTTCACGTACGGCCGCGAGCGCCGGCGCGGGCGGAAGCTCGTCCGGAAGGCGATCGCGGCGGGGGACGAGTACGTCGTCTCCTCGCTCGGCAACCTCGAGGAGACCGTGCGGCTGGGCGCGCCGCGGGAGAAGGTGCACCGGATCGTCTGGTACGTCGACCTGCGCCCGTTCGGGCCGGAGCACCGCGACCCGAGGCTGCACGAGCGGTTCGGCTGGCCCGAGGGCTCCCTGATCGTCCTCTCGCTGCGCAACTACCGGCCGAACACGAACCTCGACGTGCTCGTGCGCGCATTCGCGCGGGCGCAGCGCGAGGTGCCGGAGGCGCGGCTGATCCTCGCGGCGCGCGGCGGCTGGGTGAAGGAAGAGATCGACCGGCGGCTCGACGAGCTCGGGTTGCGCGACCGCGTGGCGCAGGTGTTCGCGCGGCCCGACGAGCTGCCCGTCTATTGCGCCTCCGCGGATGTCGGCGTCTCGATCGCGTCGACTGACGCGACGCCCGCCTCGATGATCGAGTCGATGGCCTCGCGGCTGCCGATGGTGATGGGCGACGCCGTCACGATCGACGAGTGGATCACGCCCGGCGAGGGCGGCGAGGTGGTGGAGTGCCGCGACGAGGACGCGGTCACCGAGGCGCTGCTGAAGCTGCTCCGCGACCCAGGGCTGCGCGCTCGCTATGGCGAGCGAAACGAGCGCGTCGTCCGCGAGCGCTTGGGCGACCCGGGCGAGCAGCTCGAGGCGGTCTACCGGCGGCTGCTCACAGGAACGGGTTGACGACCTCGACGGTGCCGTAGAGGCGCCCGTGCTCGAAGTTCTCCGAATAGAGCCGGTCGAGGCCGAAGCGCTCCGCATACGCCCACAGGTGCGCGTCGAACCAGGGCAACTGGTAGGCGGCGGCACCCCTCAGCGCGATCCGCACCAGTTCCGAGTCCGGAAAGAGCACGTCGAACTGCATGAGCAACTCCTCGGCCTCCCGGCGGGCTTCGTCCGGCTCGAGAAGCGGCAGCTCGGTTCCGCGCGGTCTGCTCACTGCTGAGACGAACTCGACGATCGCCTGATGAGGGAGCGCTATCGAACCCTCCGCGATGCCCGCGTCCAGGAGCTGCTCGGCGGCGGCCTGCTTGTCCGGCGATGACTCGTCGAACCGGTAGACGAGAACGTTCGTGTCAACGAGGGCTGCCACGCTCGTACAGGTCCTCCCGCTGCCAACCCCGGTCCGAGGTGTATCGCTTCAGATCTCTCGTTGTCTCGCGCTTACGCTGGCGTGCGGTCGCCTCGCGGAAGAGAGCCAGCCTGCGCTCCCGATCGGGTTGAAGCTCGACGTGCGCCTGCGGTACGACGCGGATCGCGTCGCCTGCGGGGAGCCAGTCGATCTCCTGGCCTGGCTCGATTCCGTAGCGCTCCGCGATCGCCTTCGGAATCGTGACCTGCAGCTTGCTCGTCACCCTTGACATGTCCTTACTTTAGCAAGGACAACTACGATCGTCGATTCGTGAAGCCGAGCTTCCTCGTCATCGTGGTGGACTGCCTGCGTGCGGACGCGCGGCTCGGGCCCGAGGCGCGGCGGCTCGTCGCCGAGAGCGCGAGCTTCCAGGCCGCCTACTGCGTCTGCCCCACGACGAGCCCCGCCTTCACGTCGATGCTGACGGGGCGCTACCCCGCGGCGCACGGCGTCCGCGCGCTGCGGGGCGCGGCGCTGCCCGAGGAGGTGCCGTCGGTCGCCGAGGAGCTCGCGCGTGGCGGCTACCGGACGTGGTGCTCGGTGACCGGGCCGCTGCTCGACTCGATCGGGCTCTTCCGCGGCTTCCAGGAGGCCGACTACCGGGACGTCCCGCGCCGCTCGGTGCACTCCGAGTGGGGCGAGCAGGCGGTGGCGAAGGTGCGCGAGCTCGAGCGGCCCTTCTTCGGGCTCGTGCATGTTTGGGATGTACATACGCCCCGCTCGTATCCCCGTTCGTACGACAAGTGGCGCTACGGCCGCAACGCGTACGAGCGGTCGATCGCCGGCATCGACCCCTGGCTGGGGCGCATGCGGGAGGCGGCGGGCGACGCGATCGTGGTGCTGACGGGCGACCACGGCGAGAATGTGTTCTTGGAGCCCCCGTCGCTCCGCTGGCAGGGGCTCGCGCGGCGGATCACGCCGCGGCTGCCGATCCAGAAATGGTCGCTGGCGCTGCTCGAGCGCGGCGTGCGGAGCGAGTCGAAGCGGCTGCTGAAGCTCGCGCCGCGCTACTTCTGGAACCACAACCAGACCCTGCTCGAGCCGCTCGTCCGGGTGCCGCTCGCGTTCGGCGGGGCGGACGTGCCGGCCGGCCTGCGTGGCGGCGTCGTCAGCCACGTCGACCTGGCCCCGACGCTGCTCGACCTCGCTGGGCTGCCGGAGCCTGTGCCCGGCTGGCAGGGCGTGAGCCTCGCCGAGAGCGTCCGTGGCGGCGGGGACCCGCCCGAGCACGCGGTGGCGATGGAGGTCGGGGTGACGCCCGGCGTGCCGACCGTGCCTCAGCACGCGATCCGCGACGGGCGCTGGAAGCTGATCACGTCGCTGGAGGACCCGCGCGTCGTGGATGCGCTCTACGACCTGGACGCCGATCCCCGCGAGCGCCGGAATCTCGCCCGCGCCCGGCCCGACCTGGTCAGGGAGCTGCGCGAGAAGCTCGAGGCGGTGGCGCAGGAGAGCGTCGAGGCAGCGCCGATCGCGGAGGAGGACGAGGCGATCCTCTCCGCGCGCCTCGAAGAGCTTGGCTACCTCTAGCTCCCCGTGAAGATCGTCTCCTCGTCCACGAAACAGATCGGATTGCCGTAGGGATCGCGCCCGTAGAAGCTTCGCTCGCCCCACGGCTGCGTCCGGATCTCGTTCAGCTCGTCACAGCCCGCCTCGCGCGCGCGCTCGTGAGTGGCCTCCAGATCGTCGACTGCGAAGTAGACGTAGTCCGGGTTCGGCCCGATCGACTCGGGGTTGCCGTCCGCGAGCGGGTCGAAGCAGGCGAGGATGGTGCCCCCGCAGTCGAAGTAGTGCCTGCCGCCCGAGACGCGGACGCCGGGGATTCGAAGCAACCGGCCATAAAATTCAGCCGCCCTGTCGATGTCCGAGACCGGCAGGATGACCCGGAACAGCCGCGGAGCAGCCATCGCCTGGAATCTACTGCTCGACATCGTGGACCAGCCAGAGCTGCTCGCCGGTCTGCGAGGCGGTGAAGGCCTGCGCGGTGATCTGCTTCAGGTCGGGGTACTCGACCACCTCGGGCGACGGGCGCGTCGACGCCATCAGGTAGCGCACGGGCTCGTCGGTGTCGTTCCGCAGGCCGTGGGCGCCGTCCGGGCCGACCGGGAAGTAGACGCTCTCGCCCTCCTCGAGCTGCCGCTCGCCGCCGGGCGTCCGGAGCGTCGGCCGGCCGCGCAGGACGACCAGCAGCTCCTCCATCCCGTGGTGGAAGTGGTAGACGACGAAGTTCCCCGGCCCGA
>JBBDQR010000090.1:0-5798 GCA_040905885.1 Gaiellaceae bacterium
CCCGCGGCGACCGCGTACGCGAGCGCCAGGCCGCGCGAGACGGCGCCGAGCGCGAGCAGCAGGCCGGCGAGCGCGGCGGCGAGCCCGAGCCGCGGCCGGAGCGCCGCGAGGGCGACGGCGGCGACCGCGAGGGCGTACGGCCAGCCCGCCGGATAGAACGGCAGCGCGGCCGCGCCCAGCCCAGCGGCGAGTCCCGTCAGCCCGACTCCGGCCCAGCGCTCGGCCTGGGGCCCGAGACGCAGCACGGGCACCGGCGCGGGCCTCGTCCGCCTGGCGGCACCGCGCAGCGTCTCCGCCAGCTCGGCGGCGGTCGGCCGGTCCTCGGGATCGAGCGCGAGCGCGCGGTCGACGGCCGCCGTGAGCGGCTTCGGGAGATCGGGCCGGACGGTGGCGAGCTCCGGCGCGCCGGCCTGGATCGCCTTGGCCGCGTCGAGCAGCGACGACTTCCAGAAGGGATGGCCGCCCGCGAGCGCCTCCCAGAGCAGCACGCCCACCGCCCAGACGTCGCTGGCGGGGGTCGCGTCCTCGCCCGCGAGCCGCTCAGGCGGCACGTAGGCGAGCGTGCCCGGCACGTCCCCCGACGCGGTCAGCGTGTCGACGTGGTCCATGACGGCGAGCCCGAAGTCGAGGATGCGGACCGAGACCTCGTCCCCCTCGACGAGGATCACGTTCGCCGGCTTCACGTCGCGATGGACGATCCCACGCGCGTGGGCGTGAGCGAGCCCGTCGAGGATCTGCGCGGCGGCCTCGACCGCGGTCGCGTCGTCGACCGCGCCGGCCCGCATCGCCTCGCGGAGCGTGCGGCCTGGGACGTACTCGTAGACGATGTAGACATGGCGGGAGTCGTGGCCGAGCTCGTAGGAGCGGAGGCAGTAGGGATGCCGCAGCCGCGACGCCGCCTCCGCCTCCCGCTCCGCGCGCGCGGCGGCGCGCCCCTCCCGCGCGACGATCTTGAGCGCCACCTCGAGCCCGGTGACCTCGTCGTGGGCGAGCCAGACGGAGCCGGAGCCGCCGCTGCCGAGGGGACGGATCGGGTGGTAGCGGCCGAGGACGGGAGCGGAAGCGGGGAGGGCGAGTGCGGGCTGGGCCATCCCGACTCGGTTTGGCTACGCGGCGCGGAAGTCCTGCGCCAGCCGCAGGAGCGGCTAGAGTGACGCGGATTTCCGGCCCCCCGGGCCCCGCGGCATGACGGACGACGGGACGAACATGGAGTTCGACTTCTTCGAGGAGCCCGAGACCCGGGAGGCTCAGCGGCCCCGGATCCGGAGGCCGGCCGGAGCCCCGAGAGCCGCCAGGCGACCGCCGCGGCCGCCGGCGGGCCTGACGCCGATGCTGCGGCTCGCGGGCCTGATCGGCTTCGCGATCGTCCTCGTCGTCCTGCTGGCGCTCTGGGTCGACAGCTGCCGCGCCGAGGGCACGCGCGACGCGTACCGCTCGTACATGAGCTCGATGCAGACGATCGCCGCCGATTCGGTGGGCGTCGGCCGCGACCTGAACAACGCGCTGACGACGCCGGGCATCAGCGTCGCCGACCTCCAGGAGACGCTCGCCGGGCTCGTGGAGCAGCAGGAGCAGGACGTCGTCAGGGCGCGGCAGCTCGAGCCGCCGGGGCGGCTCCGCGAGCAGCACCAGGAGGCGCTGGAGGCGCTCGAGCTCCGGGCGGCCGGCCTGCGGCAGCTCCAGGAGGCGTTCCGCCAGGTGGCGAGCTCGACGCCCGGCGATCCCGGCAAGGTCCTGGCTCCGCCGGTGCGGCGGCTGCTCGCGAGCGACGTGGTCTGGGCGGACGAGTTCCTCGCCTCCTCGATGGCGGTGATGGAGTCCCGAGACATCCGCGGGATCGAGGTGCCGAGCTCCGTCTTCCTCTCGAACACCGACCTCGCGACCGAGCGGCTGCTCGCCCAGATCTGGCAGCGCCTCGTCGGCAGCCAGGGCGGGGGCGAGCCCGCGCCGGGGCTGCACGGCACGGCGCTCGTCTCGGTCAAGGCCACGCCAGCCGGCCAGGTCCTCCAGCGGGATCAGGAGAACTTCGTGGTCTCGATCCCCGAGCTGGCCTTCGAGGTGACGATCGAGAACTCCGGCGAGAACCAGGAAGTGGGCGTCGAGATCGTGCTCACTGTCGAGCAGAGCCCGCGGCCGATCAAGAAGCAGACGAAGATCCAGATCATCAACCCCGGCGAGCAGAAGTCGGTTGTCTTCAAGAATCTCGCGCAGATCGTGCAGCTCGTGCAGAAGACGACCGTGAGGGTCGAGGCCAAGGCCGTGCCGGGCGAGACGAGGATCGACAACAACACCGCCTCGTACTCGGTCACGTTCACGCTGACCCCTCCATAGATGCTCGGCGTCGGCACCGCAGGCTGGGTCGCGATCGGCGCCGCCGCCGGGGCGGCCGTCGCTTTCGTGGCCGCCGTCTGGGCGCTCGTGCTGCTCCGGCGGGCGCGCGCGGCGCAGTCGGTGCTGCTCGGCGGCGGGACGCAGGACCTCGTCGACTTCGCGGTCTCGCTGCAGGCGCGGATCGACGACCTCCACGGCTCCGTGGACGAGGTCGCCGGCGGGCTCGGACGGGTCGACCGGCGCGTCGACGACTGCCTCCAGAAGTCCTCGATCGTGCGCTACGACGCCTACGAGGAGGCGGGGGGCCACCAGTCGGCCTCGGTGGCGTTCCTCGACTCGACCCGCACCGGGATCGTCCTCTCGGCGATCCAGGGCCGCGACTACGCCCGCATCTACGTGAAGGAGCTCGACCACGGTCGGGCGTCGATCGCGCTCTCGCCGGAGGAGCAGGAGGCCGTCGAGCGCGCGATGGCCGGCTAGAGCGGGGCGGCCGCCGCTGCTATTTTTCGGCGCAGGTTGCAGCAAGTTCTCGTCCTGAACGCAAGCTACGAGCCGCTCAACGTCACCACCGTGCGGCGGGCGTCCGTGCTCGTCTTCAAGGGCAAGGCCGAGGTGCTCGAGCAGCTCGACCGGCCGCTGAGCTCGGCGACCCGCACCTTCCCGTGGCCGCACGTGATCCGGCTCGTGACCTATGTGCGCGTCCCGCGCGCCGTCCAGCGGAAGATCTCGCGGCGGGCCCTGTTCGCGCGCGACGGCTGGCGCTGCGTCTACTGCGGCGACGGACACGGCCGGCTGACGCTCGACCACGTGGTCCCGCGCAGCCGCGGCGGGCAGTCGGTGTGGGAGAACGTCGTCACCGCCTGCGCGCCGTGCAACCACCGGAAGGGCGACCGCACCGTCGAGGAGGCGCGGATGGTTCTCCGCGTGCGCCCGAAGGCGCCCGCGCCGGTGCTCTTCATCCATCTCGCCGCCCCGAAGATCCCCGACGGGTGGCGCACCTACCTCGGGGCCGCGGCTGCCGCTGCTTGAGTTCCTCGACGTAGAGCTCCGGGCGCCGGCCTCCGCGGCGGCCGCCCTCGACGAGTTCTACGACGACCGTCTCGGCATCCCGCGGTCGAAGCGGCCGCGGTTTATCGCCGGCGACGGCCAGCCCTTCTACCACTTCGCGCTGCTCGCGCCCGGCGACCGCTTCGGCGAGCTCCTCGACTGGGCCCGCGGGCGCGTCGAGCTGCTTCCCGACCCCGAGAGCGGCGACGTGGTGTTCGACTTCGAGAACTGGTCGGCGCGTGCCTGCTACTTCCACGACCCGGCCGGCAACATCGTCGAGCTGATCGCGCACGGGGGAGTCGGCGAGACCGGCGCACGCGGCCCGTTCGCGGCCGGCGAGCTGCTCGGCTTCTCCGAGCTCGGCCTCGTCGGGGACACGGCGACGATGGCGGCTGAGCTCGAGCGGCTCCTCGGTCTCCGGCTCTGGGCGGGGTCCGTCGAGGAGGAGCGCCCCCTGGGCTTCGTCGGCGAGCAGGCGAGGACGCTCATCCTCAGCCCCTCTGGCCGTGGCTGGCTGCCGACCGGGCGCCCAGCCGAGCCGCATCCGGTCGACGTCGTGCTCTCCGGCCCGGAGGAGCGCGGGGCCGTGCTCGAAGGCGGCCGCCACCGGATTCGCCGCAGGGCGATGTGACACTGTCCGCCGCCGGCGGCGTACTTCAGGCGACACCGTCTCCTGGAGGAACCCATGCGCAGCGTTCGAAGCGCCGCCGTCGCACTCTTCATCCTCGCCGGCGCCGCGCGCGCCGGCGTCGGCCGGCCCGAGGCCGTCCGCAGCGCCGAGGACGCCGACTCCCCGCCCCAGCGCACGATCACCGTCGGCGGCTCCGCCTCGGTCACCGCGGTCCCAGACCGCGCCACGTTCACGTTCGGCGTCGATACGCGCGGCCAGACCGCGAGCGCCGCGCTGAACGAGAGCGCCGCGGCGATCAAGCGCGTCGTGGACGCCGTCAAGCGGGCCGGCGTGGACGGCAAGGACGTCCAGACCCAGAACGTCTCGCTCTACCCGCAGACGACCTCCGACGGCCGCCACATCGAGGGCTACGCGGCGAGCGCGTCCGTCGTCGTGCGCCTCGACGACCTCGACCGTGCGGGCCCGCTCGTCGACGCCGCGGTGGCGGCGGGCGCGACCTCGGTCTACGGCCCGTCCCTCGAGCGCTCCGACGCAGACGAGCTGCGCGGCCAGGCGCTCGCCGACGCGGTCGCCGACGCGCGCACGAAGGCGGAGGCCCTGGCGAAGGCCGCCGGCGGGTCGCTCGGCGACGTGATCTCCGTGATCGAGGGCGGCGGCTCGATGCCCCCCGTGCCCTACGCGGCCCGCGAGGCCATGGCCACGGCGGACATGACGATCGAGCCGGGGACGCAGGAGATCCAGGCGAGCGTCACGGTCACGTTCGAGCTGGGCTAGGAACCGGCGACGGCGCGGGGGCGCGGTGCGCATGCCCGTGCGAGAGCAGGTGCGAGTGCGCCTCCGTGCCGTATCCGCCCGGGACCGGGATGTAGAACTCGGGATAGCCCCACATGCCGTGCTCGGACACGTCCAGCCCGGCCGTCTCGACCTCAGGCTCCACGCGGATCCCCCAGAGCGCCCTGAACGTCCAGAGGACGCCGAAGGAGGCCGCGAAGGTGAACGCGCCCACCGCGGCGAGGCCGATCGCCTGCACGCCGAGCTGGCGCAGGCCGCCGCCGTAGAGGAGACCCGCTCCGCCGATGCCGATCTTGTCCGCCAGGGCGGGCGCTGAGAAGAAGCCGAGGGAGAGCGTCCCCCACACGCCGGCCATGCCGTGCGCGGCGAGCGCGCCGATCGGGTCGTCGATCCCGAGCCGCTCGACGAGCAGCACGCCGTAGACGACCACGACGCCCGCGCCGAAGCCGATCACGAGCGCCGCCCAGGGCGCGACGAACGCGCAGGCGGCGGTGATCGCGACCAGCGCGGCGATGGCGCCGTTCAGCATCATCGACAGGTCGGGCTTCTTGATCACGAGCCACGAGGTGGCGACCGCGCCGAGGACACCGGCGGCCGCGGCGACGTTCGTGTTCAGCGCGACGTAGGCGAAGAAGCCGACCTCGGGGAAATCCACGCCGAGCGTCGAGCCCGGGTTGAAGCCGAACCAGCCGAACCAGAGGATGATCACGCCCAGCGTGACGAAGGCCATGTTGTGGCCGGGGATCGCGTTCGGCCGCCCGTCGGCGTCGAACTTGCCGATCCGCGGGCCGAGCAGCAGCGCCCCCGCGAGCCCGGCCAGCGCGCCCTGGTAGTGGACGACCGTCGAGCCGGCGAAGTCCTGCATCCCCAGCGAGGCGAGCCAGCCGTTCGCGCCCCAGATCCAGTGGGCGACGACGGAGTAGACGAGGACGAAGGCGACGCTGAAGGCGAAGTAGACCCAGAGCTTCGTCCGCTCGGCCATCGCGCCCCAGACGAT
>JBBDQR010000091.1:0-5658 GCA_040905885.1 Gaiellaceae bacterium
AGCTCCTCCCGCACCGCCCGCTCCGACAGGCGCCGGAAGGGGACGAGCTGGCAGCGGGAGCGGATCGTCTCGGCGATCGGCCCCAGGTCGTCCGCGACGAGCACGATCACGGCGTAGCCGGGCGGCTCCTCGAGATCCTTGAGCAGCGCGTCGGCCGCCTCGTCGTTGAGCGTGTCGGCGCCGAGCAGGACGTACACGCGCCGGTCGGCCTCGAAGGGCCGCATGTGCAGGTCGCGCCGCAGGGCCCGGATCTCGTCGATCCGGATCTGGTCGCCGAGCGGCTCGACGAGGTACAGGTCGGGATGGCTCCCGCGCAGCACGCGCTCGTCGCCGCCGAGCAGCGCGGCGGCGAACTCCCGCGCCGCCCGCCGCTTCCCGACCCCGCGCGGCCCGTGGAAGAGGTACGCGTGCGCGGGCCCCTCGTCGAGAGCCGCGGCGAGGAGGCGCTTCGCCTCCGCCTGCTCAGGAACGCTGTCGAACCTGCTCGACGACACGCTCGGCGATCTCGGTTGCGGGACGGGAGCCGTCGAGGACGACGATCCGGCCGGCGAACGCGCCCGCCAGCTCCCGGTAGGCCCGGTCGACCTCGGCGCGGAACTCGGCGCCCTCCCGCTCGATCCGGTCCGGGTCGGCGCCCGCGCGCTTGACGGCGAGCTCGGGGTCGACGAGGAGGAGGAAGGTCAGGTCGGGGAGGAGGTCGCCGATCGCGGGCCGGTTCAGCTCGAGCACGCGGCCGACGCCGAGCCCGCGGGCGATCCCCTGGTACGCGAGCGACGAGTCGAGGTAGCGGTCGCAGATCACGTCGGCGCCGCGGTCGAGCGCGGGCCGGATCACCCGCTCGACGAGCTCTGCGCGCGCGGACGCGAACAGCGCCGCCTCGGCCCAGGCCGAGATGTCCTCTCCGGAGAGCAGCAGCTCGCGCACGCGCTCGCCCAGCTCCGTGCCGCCGGGCTCCCTCGTCAACACGGCCTCGTGGCCGAGCCCGCGCAGGTGCTCCGCGAGCAGCTCCGCCTGCGTGGACTTGCCTGAGCCGTCGAGGCCTTCGAACGTCACGAACATCGGGGGCCTAGGATAAGCCTGTGCGGGCCGTGGTCACAGGGGGCGCGGGCTTCGTCGGCTCGCACGTCGCCGAGGCGCTGCTCGCCCGCGGCGACGAGGTGACCGTGATCGACGACCTCTCGACCGGCAAGCGGGAGAACGTCCCCGCCGGCGCGACGCTCGTCGAGCACGACGTCCGGCAGCCGTTCGAGGTCGCCGCCGACGTCGTCTTCCACCTCGCCGCGCAGGCGGACGTCCGCGTCTCGGTCGCCGATCCCGGCCTCGACGCCGAGGTGAACGTGCTCGGCACCGTGCGCGTGCTCGAGGCGGCGGGGCTCGCCGGCGCGCAGGTCGTCTTCGCCTCGACCGGCGGCGCGATCTACGGGGAGTGCGAGCGGCCCGCGCGCGAGGAGGACGAGCGGCGCCCGCTCTCCCCCTACGGCGTCTCGAAGCTGGCCGGGGAGGAGTACCTCGCCGGCTACAACCGGCTCCACGGCACCCGCCACGTCGCGCTGCGCTACGGGAACGTCTACGGGCCGCGGCAGGACCCGCACGGCGAGGCCGGCGTGGTCGCGATCTTCTTCTCGCGCCTGCGCGCGAGGAAGGCGCTGACGGTCTTCGGCGACGGGCGGCAGACGCGCGACTACGTCTACGCCGGAGACGTCGCCCAGGCGACGCTGCTCGCCGCGGGCGGCGAGGGCGGCGTCTTCAACGTCGGGACGGGACTGGAGACCTCCGTGCTCGAGCTGGCCGAGCTCTGCGGCCGCGCCGCCGGCGTCGAGCCCGAGCTCGTCCACGCGCCCGAGCGCGCCGGCGAGCTCCGGCGCTCGTTCCTCGACCCCGGCCGGGCCGAGCGCGAGCTCGGCTTCCGCGCGGAGGTGGCGCTCGACGACGGGCTGCGCCGGACCTGGAAGGAGACCGCGGCGTAGGCCAGAAATGAGCGCTCCGCGATGGAGCACTCCCTTCCCAGCCCCCGGGTCGCGCGCCCCTGGCGCACCGCCACCATCGTCGCCAGCGCCGTGGCGGCACTCGAGCTCGCCGTCCTGGTCGCGATCGGCATGCCGATGCTCGGCCGCGCCGTCGCGGACAACGTACGGACAGCCGCCCAGGAGCGGGTGCTCGCGCCCGCCCCCAAGCCGGCGCCGGCGAAGGCCCGGGAGGCCGTCGCTCCGCCGCTCGCGCGGGCCGACACCTCGGTCGTCGTCCTCAACGGCAACGGCCGGACCGGCGCCGCGGGCGCGGCCGCCGACCGCGTTCACGAGCTCGGCTACCTCGTCGCCGGAACGGGCAACGCCGGGCGGAGCGACTACGCGCGGACGATCGTCATGTATCGCCCGGGCCGCAAGGCCGAGGCCCAGCGACTCGCGAAGGACGTCGGCGCGAAGGTCGTCGGGCCGCTCGACGGGCTGCGCCAGCGCGACCTGATGGGCGCCCAGGTCGCCATCATCCTGGGCTCCGACTGAGCTCCTCGCGCACGCGATCGAGCAGCGGCCCCGTCTCGGGCGACTGGCGGTCGAGCCCCCACGACCGGTCGAGATAGAGGAGCGCCCGCTCGAGGTCTCCCTGCTCGTACTCGAAGCGCCCGAGCGCGTACCACGTGTCCGGGTTGCGGGGCTGGAGCCTGACGGCCCGCTCGTAGGCGCGGCGCGCGTCGCCCGGCCGGTCCGCCAGCTCGTACGCCGTCCCCTCCAGCAGCAGCGGCTCGACGGAGAGCGGGTCGAGCGCGGCCGCGTCCTGCGCCGCGGCGAGGCCGGTCCGCGCGTCCCCCTCGGTCAGCGCGTCCAGGGACGTCGAGAGCCGCCGCTCGGCGAGCCAGGGGAAGGCCAGCGAGCCGACCAGCACGAGCGCGACCGCGGCGGGAAGTACGACCGGCCTTCGCGCGGGCTCGCCGGCCGGGCGGCCCGCGGTCGCCAGCACGCCGAGCCCGAACGTGACGGGGAGGGTGGCGGCGGCGTACTCCCAGGGCATGTCGACGGGCGCGTGGACGAGCCAGGCCGCTCCGCCGGCGGCGAGCGCGGCGGCCGCGGCATGCTCCTCGCCCGCCGTGCGCCGCAGCGCCCCGACGGCGACGCCGACGCCCGCGGCGATCGCTCCGAGGAGCAGCAGCAACCCGACGATGCCGGTCTCGGCGAGCGCCTTCAGCACGAGGTTGTGCGGGTCGATCGGGCCGAGCATGTCCTCGCGGATCGGCCGGCGGGCGAGCTCGTACGTGCCCGCGCCGGTGCCGCCCAGCGGGTCGGCCCGGAAGATCGACCAGGCCTGCGTCCACCACGTCCAGCGGTGGTTCGAGCTCAGGTCGGCCAGGCGGCTCGGGTCGGTGGGCACCTGCACGGAGGGCGGGTTGCGGAACTCGTCCCAGGCGTCGTCGAGCCGCGGCGCCGCGACCGCGAGCCCGGCGACGAGCCCGGCCAGCGCCGCCCAGGCCGCGACCCGGGAGGCCCAGGCGGGGGCGGGCCTGCGGGCGAGCGCGAAGACGCCGGCTCCTCCGATGACCAGCACCGCGCCGAGCAGCGCGCCGGCGCGCGTGTCGCCGGCCGTGCCCCCTCCGCGACGGCCGTCGTCAGCGCCCAGCCGCCGACGGCGAGCCCGGGCGGCACGGAGACGAGGAGCAGCCAGGCCGCCTCGCCCCGCGGCCGCACGAGCGCCAGCCAGACGGCGACCGCGACGAGGGCGACGAGGACCCCTCCGCGCGAAGTCGTCAGCGCGAGCGCGACGACGGTCGCGAAGATCGCGACCGCTCCGACCGGCCGCCGCAGCCAGAGCCAGACCGGCAGCGCCATCGCGGCGACCAGCGCGAGCGCGTTCCAGTACTCGACCGGCTCCCGGAGCCGCGCGCTCCGCTCGACGTCGGGGCCGAGCGCGGGCACGACGACGGTGACGAGCGCCCACGCGAGCGTGACGGCGAAGAGGACGGCGAGCAGCGTCGCGGCCGCGCGCGGGGTGGCTCCGGCGACCGCGCCCAGGCCGACGACGGCGAGGTACACCGCCGTCCGGTTGAACGAGTCCCAGCTCCGGTCCGGCTCGATCGACCAGACGATCGTCGCCGCGCTCCAGAGCGCCAGCCCCGCGAGGCAGGCGAAGAGGGCGAGCTCGGCCCTCCCGAGCGAGGGCCGCCGCAGCGCCAGGCTCGCCGCCACGGCGACCAGCGCGAGCGATCCGATCCAGAAGAGCGGGCCGGGCTGCGAGCCCCCGGCCCGGAGGAGCGCCCCGCCGACGACCAGCGCCGCGACTCCCAGGAGCGCGCCTCGCATCTGGCGCGGACGCTACCATCGGCCCCCGGTGCCTCGGTTGCGCTTACAAACCGCTTACACGGGGATTACCCAGGGATCAAGCGGGTCGGGGAGACTCCCGTGAACGCTCCCGCGGCACAGCCTGTGACGAAGCGACTTCTCATCATCCTTGCGCTCGCGGCCGCGGCGTTCGCGGTCGCCCTCGCAGCCCCGGGAGCGGCGGACGCGGCCAAGCCCTGCTGGGTGCGGCTGATCAACGACTGGTTCGACGGCCGGATCGACAAGTCCTATCCGGTCAACTGCTACCGGGCCGCGATCAAGAACCTCCCCGAAGACGTCGAGGCCTACTCGAACGCGCGCGAGGAGATCCAGCGCGCGCTGCTCGCGGCGATCAACAAGAGCAAGCGAGAGGGCGACACGCTCACGGGCAGCGACCCGGTGCCTCCGCAGACCGGCGCGACGACCGGCCCGATCGGGAGGACGTCCACGCTTCCCGGCGGCACAGACACGACCGGCGGGGACGGAGAGGCCGTTCCCGGGACGCCGGGCGGCGACGACGACGGCCCGCTCGGAGTCCTCAAGCCGGCGAACGCCGACTCCGTGCCGGTCCCGCTGCTCGTGCTCGCGGGACTCGCGCTCGTGCTGCTCGCCGCCGCCTCCGCGGGGTTCGTCGCGCGCCGCCTCCAGGCCCGCCGGGCAGGCGGCACGGGCCTTCCGCGCGGCCCCGAAGGCCCGTAAAACTCCCGCAAATCGCTATAATCATTCGGGCGAGCGGGCTGGTTCCGTCCGACCGGAACTCTACGTTGCCTGGTCCATTTCTCAGCCAGTCGGACACGGATACGCTTGGAGGCGAACATGGCAACAGCCGCGGACAAGATCGAGAACGTCGTCGTAGAGGCTGGCGCGCGCGCGGGGGTCAAGCGCTACTTCACGATCCCCGGGCGCGACCCGTTCGACGAGATCGAATGGGAGGTGCGCGACGCGCACATCCCCGGCAAGGACAAGCCGGCCTTCGAGCAGAAGGACGTCGAGTTCCCGAAGTTCTGGTCGCAGACGGCGACCAACATCGTCGCGCAGAAGTACTTTCGCGGCCGGCTGAGCTCGCCTGAGCGCGAGTCGAGCGTCAAGCAGATGATCGGCCGCGTCGTCACGACGATCGGCACGTGGGGCCGTGACGGCGGCTACTTCGCCGACGAGGAGGAGGCTCAGACCTTCGAGGACGAGCTGAAGGCGATCCTCGTCAACCAGCTCGCCTCCTTCAACTCGCCCGTCTGGTTCAACGTCGGCTTCGAGGAGAAGCCGCAATGTAGTGCGTGTTTCATTTTGTCAATCGACGACTCGATGGAGTCGATCCTCGACTGGATCCGGCGCGAGGGCGTCATCTTCCGCG
>JBBDQR010000092.1:0-5596 GCA_040905885.1 Gaiellaceae bacterium
GAAGCCGCCGCCTCCGCTCTTGGGCCGGCTCCGTCGAGCCTACGCCGGCTGCGTCCTTGAGCTGCTCGATTTTCGCTCGGCCGATCATGACCGTACTCACGGCGGCGACCACTCGCGGCGAATCTACCCGACGAGCACGGAGACGGCGTCCCGCTCGGCCTCGAACACGGCCTCGGTCACGTCGCCGAGGTCCTCGCCGTCCGCCTGGAGCGGCATCGGCTCGCGGCAGGCGACCTCGATCCGGTCGAGATCGGTGGCGCGGACGAGCTCGAGGCCGCTCGAGCCCGTGAGCAGGTAGCGGACGGCCGCCGGGTAGTCCCGCGGCCCGAGGCGCCGCGGCGCGACGAGGTCGAGGCCCGCCTCGAGCCGCGTCCCTCGCGCCACGTGGAGCGGCAGGCGCCCGATGTACGTGTACGGATCGGCGTTGGCGACCAGCGCAAACGCGGCCTCGCCGAGGCCGCGGATCTCGAGCGCCGGCTCGAACCGGCCGCGCCGCTCGGCGAGCAGGCCCAGCGCCGCCCACAGCGTCCCGAGGTCGCTCCGGCGCCGCCCCCGGCGGCTGCGCCCGGCGCGGCGCAGGAGCTCGGCGTCGAGCCCTAGCCCGGCCGCGAATGCGAACCTGCGACCGTTGACGCGTCCGAGCGAGATGCGGCGCGGCGAGCCGGTTGCCAGCCGCCGCGCCGCCTCGACGGGGTCGCGGGGGAGACCGAGGGCGCGCGGGAGGACGTTCGTGCCCCCGCCCGGGAGGAACGCGAGGGTCGCACCGGGGTCGGCCCCGTTGAGCGCCTCGTTGAAGGTGCCGTCGCCCCCGAAGACGAAGATCGTGGCCGCGCCCAGCCGCTCGGCCAGCTCGCGGGCGTGGCCGGGCCGCTCGGTGTGCAGGACCTCGTCGACGGCGAGCACGCGGACGAGCGCCGCGAGCCGGGTCTCCGTGACCCGGCTCGCGAACGGATTGACGATCAGCGCGGCGTGCGGCACGCGCGCACGCTATCTCGCTAACGCTCGAACAGACCCACGTCGTCGAAGGTCGTGCCGGTGGGACCGCCGCGCAGGACGATGCGGACTTGCGCGGCTCCGGCTGCGACGGCCACGACGCTTTCGAGGGCACCGAGCGCCGGCAGGCTCACCGAGCCGAGGACGACCCCCGCCGCCGAGAGCTGCTGCACGACGACGGTGCCGAGCGAGCCCGTGGCGCTCGCCACGAGGTCGTAGCTCGCCCCCGGGACCACGTCGATCGGCTCCGAGGTCCACGTGCCGCCCGGTCCGGCCGACGCCGAGTCGCCGTCGTACGAGGTCGAGCCGGAGGAGCTCCAGCCGTCGGGAGAGGAGCCCTCGGCGGACTGCTCGAAGGAGCCGTTCCTGACCTTGTTGCCCCTGACGGTGACGGTCAGCGTGCCGGCGTTGTTGTCCTCGGCGGACTCGGTCACGGCGCCGTCGCTGTCGGCGGTGATCCGGATCGTGTGCTCGCCGTTGGCTCCCCGGGTGTCCCAGCCGACGGAGACGGTCGCGGTGTCCCCGGCCGGGATCGCCGGCGTGTCGACCGTTCCGAGAACGGTCCCGCCGTCGAGCAGGAACTCCGTCGTCGAGGCGGCCGCGTCGGCGTTGCCGGTATTGGCCACCGTGGCGCTCACCGTCACGCGCTGGCCTTCCCTGGGCCTGTTGTTGGACGCCGAAAAAAGTCAAACCTGCCGATTTGATTGACGAATCAGTCAGGTAATGCGGGACGGAATTACGCCGGCGTCGAGTAGCCGCGCATCCCGTCCACGAGCAGGGCGAAGAAGCGGTCGGCGAGCTCGTCGGTGTCGCGCCCGGGCCGGAGCCACGTGTAGGCCCAGTTCGCCGCCGAGAGCGTGAGCAGCGCCGCGGTCGCGTCGTCGAGGTCCGTCCGCAGCTCGCCCAGCTCCCTGCCCTCCCGGAAGAGGTCGCGGAAGCGCTGCTCGTAGCGGCGCCGCTCGCGGAGGATCTCGTCCCGGCGCTCGCCCTCGAGATAGCGCCACTCGCGGACGAAGACGGTGGCGAGGTCGAGCTGGTCGGCGACGACGCGCAGGTGGGCGCGCAGCGCGAGGCGGATCCGATCGACGACCCACTGCTGCTCCGCGACCTCGTCCAACGCCTGATGAAACGCCTCCGCGCCCTCCCGCATGATCTCGTAGAGCAGGTCCTGCTTCGACGCGACGTGGGCGTAGAGGGACGGCGTCTTCACGCCGAGCGCCTTCGCGATGTCGGAGAGCGCTGCGCCGTGGTAGCCCTTCTCCGCGAAGACCCGGGCCGCCTCCCGCGTCAGCTCTCTGCGCCGCGTGGACATGCTAGATTCGAAGCCTAACGCCCGTTAGGAGGTGGCGCGTGACCGAGCAGGAGTTCCTCGAGTACGTCCAGGCGGGCGGCCAGGTCGAGCAGGGCGACTGGATGCCGGACGACTACCGCCGGGCGCTGATCAAGTTCATCGAGATGCACGGCAACTCCGAGCTGATGGGGGTGCTGCCCGAGCGGGAGTGGATCCTGCGCGCGCCGACCCTCCAGCGCAAGCTCGCGCTGACCGCGAAGGTGCAGGACGAGGTCGGCCACTCGCAGCTGATCTACCGCGTCGTCGAGGACCTCGGCAAGCCGCGCGAGGAGTGCCTCGCCGACCTGATCTCCGGCAAGTCGAAGTTCCACAACGTCTTCCACTACCCCACGAAGACCTGGGGCGACGTCGGCGTGATCGCCTGGCTCGTGGACGCTGCCGCGATCATCAGCCAGAAGGCGTTGCTGAAGTGCTCGTACGCGCCCTACGCGCGGATCATGAAGAAGATCTGCTGGGAGGAGTCGTTCCACATCCTCCACGGCCGCGACGTGGTGCTGACGATGATGAACGGCGCCGAGGAGCAGCGCGAGCTCGTGCAGGAGGCGCTCGACCGCTGGTGGGGGCCGCTGATGCACTTCCACGGCAACCCGATCCGGGCGGACGACGACCCGATGTACGTCTGGCGGATCAAGAGCCAGGGGAACGAGGAGGCCCGCCAGCAGTTCCTCGACGGCTACGTGCCGCAGATCTGGGAGCTCGGGCTGACCGTCCCCGACCCGAAGCTGCGCAAGGACGAGGAGTCGGGCGTCTGGGAGTACACGGAGCCCGACTGGGACGAGCTGAAGTGGGTCGTGACCGGCCACGGGCCGATGACGGAGGAGCGGCTGGGCTTCCGGCGCACGACTCGGGAGGAGACCGAGTGGGTGCGCCGCGTGGTGCTGGCGGAGGCCGCGTGATGAGCCGTAGGCTCGACGGAGGCTCACAAAGAGCGGAGGCGGCGGCTTCGCCGGTGCCGGAGCGGGAATGACCGTCCACGAGTTCGTCGCGGCCGCCCACGGCAACCTCGACGCGGTCCGGACGGCCGTCGGCGAGGATCCCGGCCTCGTCAACTCGGCCTGGGACTGGGGCGACGGGGACTGGGAGACCGGCCTCGGAGCCGCGGCGCACATGGGCGAGCGCGAGATCGCGCTCTTCCTGCTCGACAACGGCGCGCGGATCGACATCTTCGCCGCGGCGATGCTCGGCTACGTCGACGTCGTGCGCGCGTTCCTCGCGCAGCGGCCGGAGCTGCGCGACGCCAAGGGGCCGCACGGGATCCCGCTGCTCGTGCACGCCCAGAAGGGCGGCGAGGCGGCACGCGAGGTCGTCGAGCTGCTCGAGGGCGTGCCCGCGTGATCTGGGAGGTCTTCCGGCAGGAGCGGAAGGGCCAGGCGTTCGCGCACGCCGGCTCGCTGGACGCGCCGGACCGCGGCTTCGCGGAGGAGTACGCGCGAGAGTTCTACGGTCGCCGGGCCGAGTCGGAGGCGCTCTGGATCGTCCCGCGTGACTCGATCCTGGCGATCGACGACTTCGTCGACGAGCTCGAGCGCAACTACCATCGCGTCGACGGCTACTCGCTGAAGGAGAAGCTGAAGCTTGCCCGCGAGCGAGCTGCTGCTCGAGCTGGCTGACTCTCCGCGAAAAATGCGACGCGCTTACGCGACGCACTTTTCGCGGGTGGGGGAACCTCTTGTTTGACACCGAACAGCTCCTTGCGTTGGCCGACGATGAGTTGGTTCTCGGGTGGCGCGACTCCGAGTGGACGGGGATCGCGCCCTTCCTGGAGGAGGACGTAGCGTTCTCGTCGATCGCGCAGAACGAGATCGGCCACGCGCGCGCCGTCTACGAGCTGCTCGCCCGCGAGCGGGGAACGAGCGCGGACGAGCTCGCCTTCGACCGCGAGCCCGCCGAGTACCGCTGCGCGCCGCTCGTCGAGCTGCGCTTCGTGCCCGACTGGGCGCGCACGATCGCCCGGCATGTCCTCTACGAGGCGGCCGACGAGGCGCGAATCACTGCGCTGAAGGCGTCCGACGACCCCGAGGTCGCCGGTCTCGCGGCGAAGATCGACCGCGAGGAGGCGTACCACCGGATCCACGCGCAGATGTGGGCCGAGCGGCTCGCGGGCGAGCAGCGGTTTCAGGACGCGATGGAGGAGCTGTGGCCGTACGCGCTCGGCGTGCTGCCGGAGGAGCTCCGGCCGGCGCTCGCGGGGACGCTCGGGCGGCCGCTCGTCGACGCGGTAGAGCGCGGCGAGCACACCGACCAGCTCGAGCCCCTCTGGGAGGAGATGACGGTGGTCCGGCGGAGCGTCCCGGGGGCGACGTGGTAGTCACCGAGGAGCGCGTCCGCGAGGCGCTGGCGGAGATTCCCGACCCGGAGATCCCGGTGATCTCGCTCATCGACCTCGGTGTCGTCCGCGGCGTCGAGGTGACGGGCGGGCGCGTGCGCGTGGAGTTCACGCCCACGTTCCTCGGCTGCCCGGCGCTGGAGGCGATGCGCTCGGCGATGGAGGAGAAGATCCGCGCGCTCGGCGCGGAGCCCGAGATCGAGGTGGTGCTCGACGACTCGTGGTCGACCGACCGGATCACGCCGGAGGGCCGCGAGAAGCTGCGGGCGTCCGGCTTCGCGCCGCCGGCGCCCCGTCAGGCGGACGCGCCGACGCTCCTCCAGCTGACGGCGCAGGTCTTCCGCTGCCCCTACTGCGGCTCCACCGAGACGCGGCTCGACAACATCTTCGGGCCGACTCCGTGCCGCTCGATCCGCTACTGCGAGAGCTGCCGGCAGCCGTTCGAGCAGTTCAAGACGATCTAGGCGGGACCCGTCTCATAGGCACAACGTGACCAGTCAAACGGACGGGGGAGCGCGCGAAGTCGCGCCTCGTTGTCACCCCAGTCATCGTGTATGTGTCGTCCGATTGCTACGACACCAACTGCTGGTGCCCCGGCAGCCTTGAGCGCGCCCGCCGCGCTCTGCACGCTCGCGCCAGTCGTCCACGTGTCGTCGACGAGGAGGCATGACGATCCCGCAATCTCTTCGGTGACTGCGTACTTCCGTGCGTCCACGATCCTGGGATCAACGTCATGGGAGCTCCGTTCGAGCGCAAGTAGGTATCGGTCCGACGTTACTCGGACAGTGTCTCCGATGATTCGACGCAGAGGATGGTGAAGATCCCGCACGGCATCGCCCGAGGGGACCACGGTTACGACATCGAATCGTTCGAAGTCAAGTCGTCTGACGTGGTGTAACGCTCTCGCTCGTCGGACGGGCGGTCAG
>JBBDQR010000093.1:0-5499 GCA_040905885.1 Gaiellaceae bacterium
AGGCGCGACGTCCTGGCGGAAGACCGCAGCGGCCGGTGCGGCGGCCTGCTCCAGAGGCTGGACCCGAGCGGGCTCGGCGGCGCGCGACTCGCGCTCGGCAGGCCGGTCGGGAAGGCTCGACGCCGCGATGGTCGTCGACGTCGCGGCCACCGCCACGGCCACGGCCTTCGTTGCCGCGCTGCCGGCGAGCAGCTCCTTGAGCGCGGCGAGCAGCGAGCCGAGGTTGATGCCGCCGCCGACCAGCGCCCGGCGGCGCCTCTTGGCGGGAGCCGGCTCCTCGAGCCCCGTCGCCAGACTCCGGCGGGCGCGGAAGATCAGCGTCTCGACGGCCGCCTGAGACAGCTCCAGCTCGCCCGCGATCTCGCGGTACGAGAGCCCCTGCCATTCGCGCAGCAGGATCGCGCGGCGCTGGTTCTCCGGCATCGCCTCGAGCGCGTCCTGGAGGCCGATCAGCTCCTCGGCGAGATCCCGGGGCGGGGAGGGGATGACCTCCTCGATCTGCTCGAAGTCGCTCGGGCTCTCGATCCGGCCGCGCCGCCACGAGGTCCGGCGGCGGGAGAGGCAGACGTTCTCCGCGATCTTGAAGAGCCAGGCCTGCTCCGACTCCGGGACGACGCCCCGCCCGAGCCCCCGGAACGCGTTCATGAACGTCGTCTGGGTGGCGTCCTCCGCCTCCTCGCGCGAGCTCAGCTGGTGGAGGCAGTAGGAGTAGATCCGCGCCCGGTACCGCTCGAAAAGATCCGAGGCCGCGGCTGCTGCGGGCTCGGCGGGAATGCGATCTGCTCGACCTACGGCGGGGACGGCGGCCAACCTGCTAGCTCCTCGGGGAGAGTGGTTGACCCGAATTGTCCGCCTATTCCGGCCGGTTACAAGAGTCACGGGACCAAATCCCCCAAATGGGTCATTGGGCCGATCCCCCCTCGAAGGGCCGGAAGAGCAAGTTCTGGGCTAGCGCCACTGGAGCATTTCGGGCCTCCCGAAACCATCGTGGAACCCGCTGTCCGCAGATCCGAGCCGGGTCGAGAGCACCTGCGGCGCAAGCCGGGAAGCGGGAGCGGGCCCTCCTGCGAGGAGGAGGGCCCGCCTGTCCCCCGGCGATGCGGCTGGCGTGGCCACCCCGGAAGCGGCCTGCGGCGCCGCTCCTTCCGAGCTAGGACGGTCGGGGTGGGTGGGGAGAGTCTTGTCCACGGCCTGCGAGAGTTAAGAACCCGTCCGCCCGACTTTCTTGCGGAGTTATCCACAAGTTCCCTCGATCGGGGGAGGCCGCCTCAGGGCTCATCCTGGGGAGGTGCGCCGCGCGAGCCGGCGGCGCTTCCCACCCAGAAGCGGAGGGGGAGGGATTTGAACCCTCGATCCGCCTTGCGACGGATAACGGTTTTCGAGACCGCCGCATTCGACCGCTCTGCCACCCCTCCGAGGCGGAGAAGGAGGGATTCGAACCCTCGATGGAGCCATTCAGCCCCATAACGCCTTAGCAGGGCGCCGCCTTCAGCCACTCGGCCACTTCTCCGCGCCCGCGCATGGTAGCGGCTCCCGGACCACGAAAAAGCCCGCCGCAGTGCCGCAGACGGGCTTTTCCAGCCGGATATCGAGGGGGGAGAACCGGCTGTCTCAACTATGCCATGCCGTCCGCGGTCCGCATGCCTCGATCGGGGGATTTTTGGCAACTCGGCTGTCAGTCGTGCACGCGGGCGATCAGGTCGCTCCGCTTCACGACGCGCACGGGCGAGCCCGAGAGCCGCACCTCGAAGCCGGCGTCCTTCGGGAAGAGCACCTTGTCGCCGACCTCGATCCCGTCGGCCTCCGAGCCGGCGGCCGTGACGATCCCGGTGCGGCAGCCCGCGTCCGCGCCCGCGGGGATGAGCAGACCGCTCCGCGTCCAGGTCTCCGAGTCCGACGCCTCGATCACGACGTACTCGTCGAGCGGCTCGAGCGAGACGGTCAGGTGGTGCTCGCGCTGCCTCTCGGCCACGTCCTCAGGATACTCCCGGAAGTGAACGTCAGGATCTCGAATCCCGGCAAGGTCTTCTTCCCCGCCCGCAGCCTGACGAAGGGCGACCTGGTCTCCTACTACGTCGACCTGGCGCCGCAGATCCTCCACCACGTGCAGCGCCGCCCGATGCAGATGCTCCGCTACCCGGACGGCGTCGACGGCTTCAGCTTCTACCAGAAGCGGATCCCGCAGAACCATCCGGACTTCGTCGAGACCGTGCACGTCGTCTTCCCGAGCGCGAACGAGATCGACTTCGCGGTCGTCAACAACCCGCGCGCGCTCGCCTGGGTCGTCAACCTCGGCTGTATCGACCTGCACACGTGGCACTCGCGCGTGACGGACGTCGAGCGGCCCGACTACCTGCTGATCGACCTCGACCCGAGCGAGGGGAACCCGTGGAGCCACGTCCAGGAGATCGCCCTCGTCGTCAAGCAGGTGCTGGACGAGCTCGGGCTGGCGAGCTACCCGAAGACCTCCGGCTCGACCGGCCTGCACATCCTCGCCCCGATCAAGCCAGAGCTGAGGTTCCCCTGGGTGCGCGACTTCGCGAGGGAGGTGGCCAAGGAGGTGGAGCGGCGGATCGACGACCAGGCGGTGGCGACGACACGCTGGAAGGTCGCCGAGCGCGTCGGCGTCTTCGTCGACTACGGCCAGAACGCGCGCGACCGGACGATCGCCTGCGCCTACTCGATCCGGCCGACGCCGGACGCGCGCGCCTCGGCGCCGCTCCGCTGGGAGGAGGTCGCGGACGTCGACCCGGCCGAGTTCACGCTGACGTCGATGCGCGACCGGCTCGACGCGGTCGGCGACCTCACAGCCGGGATGTGGCGGCGGAAGGCCAGTCTCCTGCCGCGCTTCGAGAAGGTCGGGCTGGAGGCGCCGACGAGCGACGAGCACCCGCGCGACCGCTTCGCCGGCCGCGGCGGCCGTTCCGCCTGGCGGTCACGCACTCCCGAGTAGCTCGCCGACGGTGGGGTCGCCCTTGCGCCGCGGCGGTCGCACCTCGCGCCAGGTGCACTGGGCGGGATCCTTGTCCGGCCGGAAGCGGAGCAGCCGCGTCCCGTGGCGGAAGCGGCGGCGCTCGAGCTTGTCGAAGCGGATCTCGGCGACGAGCTCCGGGCGCAGCGCCGACTCCTCGAGCTCGGGGTTGCCCCAGCGGCTCGGCTCCGAGAAGCGCCGGTCGGGCGCGTCCTTCAGCAGCGGCTGGACGAGGGCGAGGATCTCGGCGTGGCGCGAGCGCGGCACCGCAGCGGAGCCGACGTACTGGAGCTCGTCCTGTTCGTAGAGCCCGAGCAGGAGCGTCGCGATCGTCCCGTCCTTCTTCCAGCGGACGCCGACGACGACGCAGTCGGCGCTGCGGTGATGCTTCACCTTGACCACGCCGTCGCGGGAGCCCGGCAGGTAGGGCAGCTCCAGCCGCTTGGCCACGACCCCGTCGAGCCCCGCCGCTTCGAGCCGCTCGAGCCAGCGCTCGGCCTGCGTCCGGTCGCGCGTCAGCGGCGAGAGCGTGAACCCCTTCGCGAGTCGCTCGAGCTCCTTGCGCCGCTTCTCCAGCGGCAGCTCGTGCAGCAGCTTCCCGTTCCAGAGCAGGATGTCGAAGGCGACGTAGCGCGCCGGGATCTCGGCGGCGAGCTTCCGCACGCGGCTCTCGGCGGGGTGGAGGCGCATCTGCATCGCGTCGAAGTCGAGCGCGCCGTTCCGCTCGATCACGATCTCTCCGTCGAGCGCCGAGTGGGGCGGCATCAGGCCGCCGAGCTCCGCCAGCTCGGGGAAGTAGCGCAGCAGCGGGCGGCCGTTGCGGCTCCAGAGCGCGAGCTCGCCGCCGTCGTTCTCGAGCACGCCGCGGAAGCCGTCCCACTTCGGCTCGTACTGCCAACCGTCGGGCTGAGGGAGCTCGGCCACGAGCTCGGCCTCCATCGGCGGGAAGGGGACGTTTGCGCCGGGCACGACGGGGCTAGCCTAGTCCGCGTGTCCGACCTCGACGGGAGCTGGGACGTGGTGCCGCTGCCCGGCGTGCGCAAGCGGATCGAGGGCGACCGCGGGTGGACGCTCGTCGGGCCCCTGCGCGTGCCGTTCGACGTGCGCGGGCTCGAGCTCCACTACCGGTTCCCGTTCGGCGGCGTCGTCGACGTGCTCGAGCCCGAGGGAGACGGCTTCCGCGGCCGGGCCACCCTGTTCGGGCGGGAGGTCGGCCGCTTCCGGCTCCGGCGTCCGTCCGCTACCGGGTGACGTCGACGACGCAGAAGCGATTGCCCTCGGGGTCGGCCAGGATGACGTAGTCGGCGTCCGCCGGTCGCTTGTCCCAGTGGACCTCGGTGGCGCCCAGCGCGAGCAGCCGCTCGACCTCCGCCGCCTGATCCTCGGCGTACAGGTCGAGGTGGATGCGCGGAGGGATCTGCAGGGTGGAGCGGACACGGTCGAGGGAGAGGTTCGGGCCGGCGCCGTCTCTCGGGCGCAGCAGCACGAAGTCGTCGCTGTCGCCCTCGCGGCGCACGTAACCGAGTGCCGCCTCCCAGAACTCCGCCTGACGCTCCAGATCGTCCACGCGCAGAACGATCGAGCCGATGCGGATCATCCGCGGCGATCGTACGCCGCGGGCGTGCTCAGTTGAGCCAGGGCGCGAGGAAGCGCTCGATCTCGCGGCAGCCGCGCGGACGTTCCAGGCGCGCCTGGACCTGCTTGTCCTCGACGACGACGAGCGTCGGGAGCGTCTGGACGTTGAACCGCTGCACGAGATCGGGCCGCTCCAGCTCGTCGACGCGGTAGAGCCGGAACGTGCCGTGGTTCTTCCGGCGCTGGAGCACCTGGGCGAGGAAGCCCTCGACGCGCCGGCAGTGCCCCGACACGGACGAGTGGAAGAACACGAGCCCTGGCTTCGTAGCGATGGCAGGCGAAACTGCCATGTCTCACCTCCCTGATCGACGGCGAAAACCAGGCGGGGACTTGGCCTTGACTCGCGAGTCATTCCCTGTTCGCGGCCGTTTCTAACGCCCGCTATGGTGCGCGCCCATGAGGCGAGTCGTCGTCACGGGGCTGGGGGCCGTCACGCCGGTCGGCAACGACGCGCCCTCGACCTGGCGGGCGGCGGTCGCCGGGGAGAGCGGGATCGACTTCATCCGCGCGTTCGACGCGAGCGGCTACGCGGTGAAGGTCGCCGCCGAGGTGAAGGACTTCGACCCGAGCGGCGCGGCCTCCCCGAAGGAGGTGCGGAAGCTCGACCGCTACGTCCTCCTCTCGCTCACCGCCGCGAAGGAGGCGGTGGAGGACGCGGCGCTCGCCGACTTCGACCCGGCGCGCGTCGGCATCGTCTTCGGCTCAGCGATCGGGGGCTTCCTCGGGATCATGGAGCAGCACGACGTCCTGCTCGAGCGCGGGGCCGACCGCGTCTCGCCGAACTTCCTGCCGAACGTGCTCGTCGACTCGGCGAGCGGGCAGCTCGCGATCTCGCTCGGCATCCGCGGGCCGAACTACGCCGTCGTCTCCGCCTGCGCCACCGGCTCCCACGC
>JBBDQR010000094.1:0-31398 GCA_040905885.1 Gaiellaceae bacterium
ACCTCGTCGCGCTGGCGACGATCGCGGACGTCGTCCCGCTCGTGGACGAGAACCGGGCGCTCGCCGCCGCGGGCCTGCTGGCGCTGGCGCGGACGCAGAAGCCCGGCCTGCAGGCGCTGATGGCCTGCGCCGGCGTCGACCCCGCCGCCGTCGACGCGGGCGGCGTCGGCTTCCGGCTCGCGCCGCGCATCAACGCCGCCGGCCGGCTCGGTCATCCTGGGATTGCGCTCGACCTCCTGCTCACCGAGGACAAGGCCGAGGCGAAGCGCCTCGCCAACGACCTCGAGCGCCTGAATCGCGACCGCCAGGGCGTGGAGGAGCGGATTGCCCGCGACGCGGTCGCGCGCGTGGAGGAATGGCCCGAGGCGAAGCAGCGCCGGCGCGGCTACGTGCTGGCGGACGAGGCCTGGCACGAGGGCGTGATCGGCATCGTCGCGTCGCGGCTCGTCGAGCGCTTCCACCGCCCGGTCGTCCTGATCGCGGGGAACGAGGACGGCTGGAAGGGCTCGGGCCGCTCGATCGCGAGCTTCGACCTGCACGCGGCGCTCGGCGCCTGCTCCGAGCATCTCGAGCGCTTCGGCGGCCACCGGGCCGCCGCCGGCCTCTCCATCCGGCCCGAGAACGTGGAGGCGTTCGCCGAGGCGTTCGCCCGCCATGCCGACGCCAACGTGGCCGACGAGGAGCTGCAGCCCGTGACGCTCGTCGACGCCGTCCTGCCGCGCGGCACGAAGCTGACCCTCGAGCTCGCCGCCGAGCTCGCCCGGCTGGCGCCGTTCGGGCTCGGCAACCCCGAGGTCACGCTGCTGGCCGCGGGGGCGGAGCTCGCCGACCTGCAGACCGTCGGAGACGGCAAGCACCTGCGCTTCCGCGTCCGGCAGGAGGGCGACGACGCAGGCGGCGCGATCGCGTTCGGCTTCGGCGGCCAGCTCGACCGGCTCCGGCGGCCCGGCCGCTACGACGTGGCCTTCCGACTCCAGGAGAACCGCTGGAACGGCACCGTCGCGCCCCAGCTCATGATCCGGCGCGTCTTCGACGCGGACGAGCACTTCGAGGAGCTCTACGCCTGGCTCCGCGCCCAGTGGGACGCGGCCGGCCGCTTGCCCGAGGCGCAGGCGATCTTCGACGAGCTCGAGATCGAGGCGGGCGGCCCGCGCCGGCATCCGCTCGAGTCCGAGACCTTCAGGCGCCTACTCGCCCAGCCGCCGCTCGCCCGCGCCGCTTAGCGCGAGCGTGATCAGCAGGCGGACGACCTCCGCCTGGCGCTCTCGCCGTCTCCAGAGCCTGCGCATGGACCGGGTCAGTTCCCCGTCACGATGCGGGTTCCTGCCTCCCTCGGGCGGGGGAGGGGTTCGGGAAGGGCGCGAGTACACTAGTTTCATGGCAGCTGTCGCTACATCGGGTAAGCACCAGGACCTGGTCGACGAGCTGCTCGCGGACATCTCCGCGTACAACCCCCGGACCGACAAGGAGCTGATCGCGCGGGCGTTCGCCTTCGCCGAACGGGCCCACGAGGGCCAGACGCGCCGCTCCGGTCAGGAGTTCATCCACCACCCGTTCGCCGCCGCGAAGATCTGCGCGGAGCTGCGGCTGGACGACGAGACGATCGCCGCCGCGCTCCTCCACGACGTCGTCGAGGACACCGAGCTCGCGCTCGACGAGGTGCGCTCCGAGTTCGGCGACGAGATCGCCCGGCTCGTCGACGGCGTCACCAAGCTGACCCGCGTCCAGTTCCAGACGCGCGAGCAGGCCGAGGCCGAGAACTACCGCAAGATGATCGTGGCGATGGCCGAGGACGTGCGGGTGATCCTGATCAAGCTCGCCGACCGGCTCCACAACCTGCGCACGATCGAGTACCTCGGCCGGCAGAAGCAGGTGCAGAAGGCGAAGGAGGCGCTCGAGGTGTACGCGCCGCTCGCGCACCGGCTCGGCATCCAGGCGCTGAAGTGGGAGCTCGAGGACCTCGCCTTCGCCACGTTGCATCCGCGCAAGTACGAGGAGATCAAGCGGATGGTCGCCGAGCGCCGGGGCGACCGCGAGGACCACGTCCAGAAGGCGGGGCAGATCCTCGGCCGCGAGCTCGACAAGGTCGGCATCCCGGCCGAGATCTCGGGGCGCGCGAAGCACTTCTACTCGATCTACGAGAAGATGGTGAAGCGCGGCCGCGAGTTCAACGAGATCTACGACCTGAACGCGATGCGCGTGATCGCCGAGCGCTCGGACGAGGAGGGGACGCGCGACTGCTATGGCGCGCTCGGCCTCATCCACTCGCTCTGGAAGCCGATGCCCGGCCGCTTCAAGGACTACGTCGCGATGCCGAAGTTCAACCGCTACCGGTCGCTGCACACGACCGTGATCGGGCCGGAGGGCAAGCCGCTCGAGATCCAGATCCGCACCCGCGAGATGCACAACGAGGCCGAGCTCGGCGTCGCCGCCCACTGGGCCTACAAGGACGGCGACGCGAAGCACGACGCGGAGTGGCGCGCCTGGGTCGAGCAGCTCATGGACGCGCACCGCGAGGAGGCCGATCCGGGCGAGTTCATGCGCTCGTTCCGCACCGACCTGTTCGCGGACGAGGTGTACGTGTTCACGCCCAAGGGCGAGGTCAAGACGCTGCCGGCGGGCGCGACGCCGATCGACTTTGCCTACGCCATCCACACCGACGTCGGCCACCGCACGGTCGGCTCGAAGGTGAACGGCCGGATCGTCCCGCTGCACTACAAGCTGCGCTCGGGCGACTTCGTCGAGATCCTGACCTCGAAGTCCGAGGGAAAGGGGCCGTCGCGCGACTGGCTCTCGCTCGTCGCGTCGACACGGGCGCGGAACAAGATCCGGCAGTGGTTCTCACGGGAGACCCGCGAGGACACCGAGCAGCGCGGCCGCGAGACCCTCGAGCACGCGCTGAAGGCGCAGAAGCTGCCCTACCGGAAGCTCGCCGGCTCGGCCGTGATGGCGCAGGTGATCCGCGAGGCCGGCTTCAAGAAGGCCGAGGACTTCTACCTGGCGCTCGGCTCGGGCCGGCTGACGCCGAACCAGATCGTCAAGAAGGTGCTCCAGCGCCTCAAGACCGATGAGGTGGCGCAGGAGGAGACGGTCCCGCTCAAGGCGCCGAAGGCGCGCACCGCGGCCGCGAGCGGGACGTACGGCATCCAGGTCGAGGGCGTCGAGGACGTGCTCGTGCGCCTGGCCAAGTGCTGCACGCCGGTGCCGGGCGATCCGATCGTCGGCTACATCTCGCTCGGCCGCGGCATCACGATCCACCGCGACGACTGCCCGAACGTCAAGGCGCTCATGCGGAACCCCGAGCGGTTCACCAAGGTGGCGTGGGACGGAGGCGGGACGAAGAGCTTCCTCGTCCAGATCCGCGTCGACTCGTGGGACCGGCCGCGTCTCCTCGAGGACGTCGCGCGCACGTTCGCCGAGCACGGCGCCAACATCGTCGAGTACGGCGGCCACGTCGAGGACCAGCTCGCCAAGAACTGGTACACGGCCGAGGTGGGGGACGTGAAGGAGCTGCGGACGCTCCTGAACGCGCTCCGCAACATCGAGGCCGTCTTCGACGCCTACCGCGTCACGCCGTCCTAGTCACCCTTTTGGGGGATATATCCCTCGAACGGGGGATACGTTTGCAGGGCTTTTGTGTGCGGGTCATCCCTCGATCGAGGGATCGCCGCGCAGGAAGGGCACGTCCGGCTCCCAGCCGTCGATCACCTCGCCGAGGCCCCGAGAGCGCGCCAGCCGCTCGGCGTCGCGGAAGAGCGCCTGCTGCTCGGCCTCGTCGCCGGCCAGGATGCGCTCCAGTCGCGTCGGGGTCCGCCTGCCCTCGCGGAGCAGCTCCTCGAAGCTCGCTGGCATCATGCTGGTAGCATAATTGCCATGAAGGCATCCATCGATCGGCTGGGCCGGGTGGTGGTCCCGAAGCCCATCCGGGACCGCCTCCACCTCCGCGGCGGCGAGCGGCTGGACGTGGAGGAGCGGGACGGCGTGATCGAGATCCGTCCGGCGGCGACCGAGGTGACGCTCGTGGAGACCCCTGAGGGGCCCGTGGCGCATGCGGGGGAGGAGTTGCCCCCGCTGACGGACGAGATGGTGCGCGACGTGCTCGAGCAGGTTCGGCGCTGAACGCGGTCGACACGAGCGTCGCGGTGGCCGCCCTCGCGGACTGGCACGGGGCCCACCGGCAGGCTCGTCGAGCTGCCGTGGACGCCGCCATTCCGGCGCACGCCCGCATCGAGACGTACTCGGTGCTCACCCGCATGCCCCCGCCGTATCGGCTGGAGGCGGAAGTCGCCGCCGAGCTGCTGGGACGCTGGTTCCCGAGCCGCGAGATCCTCGTTCCGCCGGCTGCGCTGAGCCGAAGCATGGTCGAGCGCTGTCGAGAGCGCGGGATCGCCGGCGGCGCCGTCTATGACGCGCTCGTGGGGCTCACGGCCGCCGGTGCGAAGGCGAGGCTGCTGACGCGCGACGAGCGGGCCGCTCGAACATATCGGCGTCTCGGGATCGAGTTCGAGCTGATGGAGTGACCCGGACCGGACGCGACTGCACCCTCGTAGGAGAAGCATGCGCGGACCGCGGACCCTCATAGCCGCTCTTGGAGTCGCGGCGGTGCTCGTCTCGCCCCTGCCCGCAGAAGCTCACGGCCCGTGCCGAACGGGAGCGCAGACGAGCGGATGCCTGGAGCCGCCGAGCGGACCCCCCGGGACGCGCGTGACGATCCTCGGGACGGCGGTCTACAGGGCCGTCTGGAACGAGAACGTTCCGTACGACTCTCAGTCGCTCTACAGGCGAGCGGCGCGCACGCTGGAGCTCCTGAACATCCGCGAGTCGCCGCTCTCGACGGAGGTGGCACGGCGCGTCCAGTTCGTCGTTCCCGAGGTCGCCCCAGGCGACTGCCCCATCGCGATCTACGACGGCGCCGAAGGAGGCAGCCACTACACCTGGGACGTGTTCAGCATCACGGCCCCGTCGGCGTCGGGTCGATTCGCGCCGGTCTGGCTTCTGCCTGCCGGCGGCGTTCTGCTCGCGGCCGCCATCTGGCTCGGGTTGAGACGGCGCTAGGGCTCCCAGCGCTCGCCGTGCGTGTCCCAGCCGACCAGGCAGTAGGGGGAGATCAGCCCGGCGACGCGTCTAAGCAGCTCCGGGTCGGCGTCAGAGCTCGCCTGGAGCTCGGCGACGCGGTCGCCGCGCCACTCGACGGGCTGCCGGCGCAGCTCCTCCGGCGGCTCCCCGCCGGACGAGGGCCCGAGCTCGAGCAGGCCTTCCTCCACGAACGCGATCCCGACCCAGGCGATGCCGTCGGCGTGAAGCGCGTCGACGACCTCCCGCAGGACGTCGTCGGCCTCGCCGCCGCGCTCGACGATCTCCTCGACAGTCATCCCTCGAACGCTTCGACGACGGCCCGGAACGACTCCGGGATCTCCACGGGCCGCCGCTGTTCGAGGTCGATCAGCACGAGCGTCTGCTTCGCGGTCACCATCAGCCGGTCGTCGGCCGGCCGGTAGGCCGCGTGGTCGTAGGTGACGCTCGTCCGGTCGATCCGCTCGACGCGGACGAAGATCTCGAGCAGGTCGTCGAAGCGCGCCGGCGCCAGGTACTCGATCGTCGACGCCCGCATGGCGAACTCGTTCGGGCCGAGCTCGATCGGCCCGAGGTGGCGGTGGTACTCGGTTCGGGAGTGGTCGAAGTACGGGAGGTAGCGACCGTAGTAGACGACGCCCTGCGCGTCGGTGTCGGAGAACCAGACGCGGGTGAGCGCCGAGTACCGGAAGGGCGGCTTGCGGTCGGTGACGCGGCCGAGCTCGAGCGTCACGAGCGGATCACCGCGAGCACCTCGTCGCGCTTCCGCTCCATCAGCTCCTGCGAACGCGCCTCGAGGTTGAGCCGGAGCAGCGACTCGGTGTTCGACGGCCGCACGTTGAAGTGCCAATCCTCGGCGATCACGGAGATCCCGTCCAGGTGCTCGACGGTTCCCTCCGGCCCGAAGCGCTCCTTCAGCTCCTGGAGCTTGAGCGGCACGTCGGGAACCGGAGTGTTCAGCTCGCCCGAGATGAAGTAGCGCTCGCGGAAGGGCGCGAGAATCTCGGAGAGCTTCCGGCCGCGCTTCGAGATCAGCTCCAGCATCAGCAGGAAGGGGATCACGCCCGAGTCGGCCTGGGAGAAATCGCGGAAGTAGTAGTGGCCCGAGACCTCGCCGCCGAAGGTCGCGTCCTCCTTGCGCATGCGGTGCTTGATGAACGCGTGGCCGACACGGTTCACGAGCGGCACGCCGCCGAGGGCGCGCACCGTGTCCGGCACCGCCCAGCTCGCGCGGACGTCGTAGATGATCTTGGCGCCGGGCTCCTTCTCGAGGATCGCCTCGGCGAGCAGCGCGGTGACGAAGTCGCCGGGGACGAACTCGCCGGTGTCGTCGACGAAGAAGCAGCGGTCGGCGTCGCCGTCGAAGGCAACGCCGAGGTCGGCCTCCTCCTCGAGCGTCTTCGCGACGATGAACTCGCGGTTCTCGGGCAGGAGCGGGTTCGGCTCATGGTTCGGGAACGTCCCGTCGGGCTCGAAGTAGAACGTGCGCGCGTCCACCGGCAGCCGCTCGAGCACGGGAGGGAGCATCGCGCCCGCCATGCCGTTGGCCGCGTCGACGACGACCCTGAGCGGCTGGACGGCGACCGGGTCGATGAAAGACAGGACGCGCTCGCGGTAGGCGGGCCAGACGTTCTCCTCCCGGACCTCGCCGCGCCGCTCCCGCTCGCCGAAACCGGCCAGCGCGCGCGCCTTCACCTCCTGGAGGCCCGACTCGCCGCCGACGGGGAGCGCCCCGCGGCGGACGATCTTCATGCCCGTGAACTGCTTGGGATTGTGCGAGGCGGTGACGCAGACGCCGCCGTCGAGGCCGAGCTCGCCGACCGCGAAGTAGAGCATCTCGGTGCCGACCATCCCGATCTCGACGACGTCGGCGCCGCCGTCAGCGGCACCCTCCACGACCGCCCGAGCCATGGCGGGAGCAGACACGCGCATGTCGCGCCCGACGGCGATCGCCCGCGGCTCGAACTCCTCCACGTAAGCGCGGCCGACGCGGTAGGCGCCCTCCTCGTCGAGCTCCGTGGGGTACACGCCGCGGACGTCGTAGGCCTTGAAGACGGCGGGATCGAGCATCCCGGCGATGCTATGGAACGCGGCGGGCGTGCTGCGCGTAGTAGCGGCATGAGGAGGCTGGTCGCCGCGATCGCCCTGACGCTGGCGCTGCCGTCGGCGACGGCCGCGAAAGGGCCCGTCCTGACGCAGCTGTGCGGTCCAGACGAATGTCGCGACATCGGCCCGGTGAGCTACGCGTTCGACGCCCCGCCGCATGCGCCTCCGCGCCCGGGCCGGTACTACGAGCTCCGCTTCGTCGGCGGCGGGCACGCTTCACGCGGCATCTACTACGAGCCGAAGTCCGGGCTGGTCGCCTACTCGCAGGAGTTCGGCAACACCGCCTGGGCGCCGCTCGTCGGGCCGCCGCTCGAGACGGCCGGCCTGGAGCCGTATCCGGCGCCTCGCGTCGCGGCCGCCTGGGTCGGCGACACGCGCGTGTCCGGCGACCCGTCCGGCTACCTCCAGCTCGTGACGCTGAGCGGCCCGTTCGCGGTGCCCGAGCATCCGACTGCCTTCGAGTGGATCCGCCTCGAGTCGCCGACGCCGAACCCGTGGACGAGCCAGGCGCTCGTGTACTACCTGCGCGACCGCGTGTTGCTCACGCAGGGCTCCGTGTACGTCCGGGTTCCCGACGAGGTCGCCACCGCGCTCGAGGCGACGCGGCCGCTCGACGACGGGCCGCGCAGCCCGACCATCCCATGGCTCGCCGTCGCCGTGGCGTTGGCGGGCGCGGTCGTCCTGCTCGCAAGCTCACGTCGCCCTATGCAGCGGCGAATACGTGTGATACAGAGCGCCTGAAGACCGGGCAATCCAGGGGAAGGGAGGACCGATGAGAGCGCTGCTCGTCGTTGCCGTCGCGCTCGCCGTCGCCGCGCCGGCGGCGGCAGGAGGCTGGAGCTCGGCCGTGCCGTTCTCGAACCAGGTGGCGGGCTCGCCGTTCAGGGGCGGCGGCTACCCGGTGCCCGAAGGGTCGACCGCCCCGCTGCCGGGAACGTGCCGGCTGGGGGAGTACGACGCGAACCGCTCCGAGTCCTGGCTCGCCGTCAAGCCTGGGAGCGAAGACCTGGTCGGAACGTCCAAGGTCTTCTTCGAGCGCTACTCGACCTACTACATGTTCCATCTGGGCTCGTACACGATTCCGAAGGGCAAGCCGGCGGGGAACAACATCGTCCAGGGCTACGAGTGCGTGACCACCGGCTCCCAGGACTCCCCGCCCACCTGGACCAACAACACCGATCCGAACGTCGCCTTCGACACGCAGGGCCGCGCATACCAGGTGACGCTGCCGTTCAACATGTGGTGGGGGAACGGCTTCAGCCCCGACGCGGCGATCGGCGTCGTCTACAGCGACGATCTCGGCCGCACGTGGGTGAAGGGCAACGGGGGTGCGTTCCTCGACAAGGTGCCGATGCAGTCCTCGAAGACCTTCGGCGGCGTCGAGGACAAGCAGTGGGTCGCGGTCAACCAGGCTCCGCTGAGCGTGAACCGGGATCACGTCTACGCCGCGTGGGCGGTCTTCAACGGCTTCACCGTGAAGATCAAGGTGGCCGTCTCGCGAGACCGGGGCGAGACGTTCTCCAAGCCGGCGACCCTGACGAGTCCCTCGCAAACGGGCCCTGCGACGACGTACGTCTATCCGGCGGTGGACGCCGCCGGTGACGTCTACATCGCGCTCGCGGCCTTCCCCGCCTGCTGCTCGTCGCCGGCGCGCATCTACGTCACGCGATCGGTGGACGACGGACGCACGTGGGGGCCGTTCGTCCAGGTCGCGTCCACGCCGACGATCGGCAGCCTCCCGAACACCACCTTCCGCGACGGGATCGTCGAGCACTTCGCGGCGAGCCCGACCTATCCGGGTCATCTGTACCTCGTCTACGAGGCGTGGGACGGGACGCAGATGGACGTGAAGCTCAGCCAGTCCACCGACGCCGGGCTGACGTGGACCGCGTCCGCGGTCGTGAACGACAACGTGGACGCCCCCGGCGAGGCGACCGACCAGTTCCAGCCGTCCGTCGCGGCGGGGCCCGGCGGAGCGGTCGCGGTCGCGTTCTACGATCGCCGGCTCGCGTGCCCGAGCGACCCCAGCGTCCTGCCGGCCGACGTCGGGCGGCAGAACTTCTGCATCGACGTCTCTCTCCAGGCCTACAAGGACTCCGGAGCGGGGGCGGTGCCGGTCGGCGGCAACGTGCGGCTGTCGAAGTTCACCTGGGATCCCGAGCAGCCGCGGCAGACGGTCGGCGGGATCGACCAGTACGCCTGCGCCGGCCACACGGATCCCTGCCCGGCGGGCAGGGGCTTCATCGGCGACTACTTCGGCCTGGCGGTCTCGACCAAGAGCATCTACACGCTCTCCGTCTCGACCCACTACCCGTCGAGCGTGGTCGCGGATGCCGGCGGCCCCGTGTACTACCAGCAGCAGGTGCTGGCGACCGTCGCTCGCTCGGCCTTCGGGCCCGGCTACTAGGAGCAGTGGAGGGGGGCCCGGGCCACTGCCCGGGGCCCCGATCGCTCCGCTACCTCCGGACGGTGTCCTGGTCCTGCTCGAGCGTGCGGTTCTCGATCGTGACCAGGTCGTAGTGCGCCTCGCCGCATGCCGGCAGGTGGAACGAGCACGAGTCGTCCACGATGAAGCCGGCCAGCACCTTGTGGTTGGGGAACTGCGCCGTCACCGCCGCCTCGAGCGTGTCCCAGGTCGAGAATGGGAACACCGGGATGCCCTCGACCGCACCGCCGGGCGTGACCTCCCAGTGAGGCCCGTTGTCGGTCAGGTTCTCGTACACCCATGTGTTCGCCGGGCACGCGACGAACGGATTCGGGTGCCCGTGCGCCGCGAAGTCGCCGCTGGACTGATCGAACGTGCCGTCACCGTTCGCGTCGACGAGCAGTGTCAGGCGCGGAGAGCCGCCGCCGCAGCTACGGTTGACGAAGAAGTACTTGAACCCCAGCTGCCCGTCGAGCGCCGAGATGTGGAAGCCCGGCGGCATGTCCCAGAAGGCAATGCCGATCGTTGCCGGCGTCGTCACCATCGAGATCGTGTCGTTGGTCGGATTGTCCGGAGCCTGGTCGTCCATCGCCACGCCGAGGAGCTCGAACTTGTGACCAAGCCCGGGCAGCTCTTCGTGCGTGCTGTCCGAGTCGTGCAGCGACTGCACGTCCATGCCGAGCGTTAGCGGCAGCCCGAGCCAGCTCGGCGCCTCGGGCAGCGTGGCCTGACCGGACTGCGCCCCGACCGAAAGCAGTACCGCAGCGGAAACGGCGCCGGCGAGGATGCCGGCGAGCCGCAGAAACCGTCCTTCCATTGTCTCCCCTCCTATGTGTCGCGCGGGCCTTAACAGGCCCCTTACATGTGCTTCAAACGCGCTACGGCTGCCGGGAGATACGGCCCCCGTACACTTGGATTCATGGAGCGCAAGCTGGCGACCGTCGTCTTCGTCGACCTGGTCGGCTCGACCGAGTACGCCTCCGGCGAGGACCCGGAGATCGTCCGCCGGCGCATCCAGACCTTCTTCGAGCGGGCGGCCGCCTGCATCCGGCAGCACGGGGGGACGGTGGAGAAGTTCGCCGGCGACGCCGTCATGGCGGCCTTCGGCATTCCGCGCGCGCACGAGGACGACGCGGAGCGCGCGATCCGCGCCGCGGTCAAGATCATCGAGGACGTCGGCGCGCTCGGCCTGCAGGCGCGGATCGGCATCGAGGCAGGCGAGGTGCTCGCCGACGAGACCGACGCGACTTTCGCCACGGGCGAGGCGGTCAACGTCGCGGCGCGCCTCCAGCAGGCGGCCGGGCCGAACGAGATCCTCGTCGGCCCCGGCGCGCGCGGCCTCGCCGGGCCCGCCGTCCAGCTGGAGGAGGACGGCCGCCGCGACCTGCGCGGGCTCGGCCGGCCGCTCTCCGTGTGGCGCGTCGAGGGCCTGCTCGAGGACGTCAGGCCGTTCCCGCGCGCAGCGGGCCCGTTCGTCGGGCGCGAGTCCGAGCTCGAGCTGCTCACCACGACGTGGGAGCGGACGCTGCGCGCCTCGCGCGCGCACCTCTTCACCGTCTACGGGGATCCGGGCGTCGGCAAGAGCCGGCTCGCGATGGAGTTCGTCGAGGCGCTCGAAGGCGCGACCGTGCTCGCCGGGCGCTGCCTCCCTTACGGCGAGGGCATCACCTACTGGCCGCTCGCCGAGATGGTGAAGGTCGCCGCGGGGATCTCCGACGACGACCCGGTCGAGGAGGCCTACGAGAAGCTCCGCGCCTGCTGCGAGGACGAGGCGGTCGCCGACCTGATCGGGCTGGCCGTCGGCGTGCTGGAGGCGGTCGAGCACCAGGCGACGCCGCAGGAGATCGCCTGGGCGGCCCGCGAGTGGGCCGAGCAGCTCGCCAAGGCGCAGCCGCTCGTCCTCGTCTTCGAGGACATCCACTGGGCGGAGGAGCCGCTGCTCGAGCTCGTCGAGCACCTCGCCGCCTGGGTGCGCGAGGCGCCGCTGCTGATCATCTGTCTCGCCCGCCCGGAGCTGCTCGACGTGCATCCGGAGTGGGGCGGCGGCCGCATGCGGGCGACGAGCATCGAGCTCGAGCCGCTGCAGCGCGAGGAGAGCGAGGAGCTCGCCGACGCTCTGATCGCCGAGACCTCGCTGCCGCCGGAGATGCGCGACGAGATCCTCCGCGTCGCCGAAGGCAACCCGCTCTTCGTCGAGGAGACGGTCCGGATGCTCGCCGAAGGCGGCGACAGCCGGGCGCGGATCCCCGACACGCTCCAGGCGCTGATCGCCGCGCGCATCGACGGCCTACCGCCTGCCGAGAAGGCGCTGCTCCAGCGTGCCTCGGTGATCGGCCGAATCTTCTGGCGCGGCGCGCTCGTCCACGTCTCGGGCGACGACGTGGAGGCGGCGCTGGAGGACCTGGCGCTGCGCGAGTTCGTGCTCCGCGAGGAGCGCTCGACGATCAGCGGGGAGCGCGCCTACCGCTTCAAGCACGTCCTCATCCGCGAGGTGGCTTATGCCGGCCTGCCGAAGCAGGAGCGTGCGCGTCTGCACCGGAGCTTCGCCGCGTGGCTCCAGGAGCGCGCAGGAGAGGAGTTGCTCGAGATCCGCGCCTATCACCTCGACCAGGCGACCCAGCTGCTCGGCGAGCTGGAGGGGACGCCGCCCGCCGAGCTCGCCCATGAGGCCGCGAAGGCGCTCGAGGCGGCGGGGAAGCGGGCTCTCGCGCGGGAGGCGAACCAGTCCGCCCGCAAGCTGCTCCTCCGCGCCGTCGAGCTCGAGCCGACGCTCGAGCGCCGCTACAAGGCAGCCGTCGCCGCCTGGCGGCTCGCCGACTATCCCGCGCTCGCCTCCGAGATGGAGGAGGTGCTCAGGGCTGCGCGGGAGGCGGGAGAAAGCTCCCTCGAGGGTCGCGCCCTGACCGCGCTCGCGGACGTCGCGCTCGGACGCGAAGCCGACGTCGATCGAGGTCGGGAGCTGGCCGAGCAGGCGCTCGCGGTCCTGCCGGAGGACGACGTCACGGGCCGCTTCGACGCGCTCATCATCCGCGGGGTCGTCGCCTGGTCGGAAGGCAGCCTCGTCGACAACGAGCGCTTCGCGACGGAGGCGCTCGAGGTGGCGCGGGCCGGCGCGCGCAAGGACCTCGAGAGCACGGCCGTCCAGCGTCTCGCACAGATCTTCGTCGCCCGGATGGAGATCGACCGGGCCGAGCCGCTCGTGGCGCGGGCCTGCGAGCTCGCCGAGGAGTCGGGCTCGCTGGAGGCGCAGGCGCACGCGCTCGCCTCGCGGGGCCGCCTGCTCTCGATGAAGGGCGAGCTCGAGGAAGCCGAGCGCGCCTTCGAGGAGGCGCGGCCGCTGTACGAGGAGGCGGGCGCCGGGATCTCGCTCGCCCGCGACCTGCTCGGGCTCGCGTGGCTCGTCTGGCGCCGGGGCGATCTCGACCGGGCCGAGCGGCTGCTGCGCGACTCGATCCGTATCCTCAAGCCGCTCGAGGATCGGGGCACGCTGTGCGAGAGCCAGCGGAGCCTCGCGCAGCTGCTCGTCGCGCAGGGGCGGCTGGAGGAGGCCGAGCGCGTCGCCCTGGAGGCCCGCAAGACGGTCGGCCCGCGGGACCAGACCTCGCGCGCGACGACGCGGATGGCGCTCGCGATCGTCCGCTCCGCCCAGGGCAGGGACGAGGAGGCGGAGCAGCTGCTCCGGGAGGCGGTCGGCCTGATCTCGGAGACCGACTTCGCCTACACGAAGTACGAGATCCTCCGCGCGTTGCGCGACCTGCTGGCGAAGATCGGCCGGGAAGGCGAGGCGGCCGAGATCGAGGCCGAGCTCGCCACCTTCCCGGAGGTGACGTGGGGTCAGCCCGAGGAGACGAGCACGGCGCGGATCGCCTGATGTGACTCCTCGTCCGGCGACTCGCTGATCACCGTCGCCGCCGCCTTCAAGCGGCGGAGCGCGTCGCGGGCGGCCGGCGCGCAGGTTGGATCGGCGTCCGGGGTGTGATTGATAATCACACCATGACAACAAAGGTCATCAGGCTCAAGATTGAGAGCCGGAGCTACGAGGCGATCGCGGATCAGCCCTTGTATGTCACGCCGGAGTTGAAGAAACGACTCGAGGGACGGAAGACGCGAGACGGGAGGACTCGCTACGAGCGGCTAACCGCCATGGGATTCCGGGGCGGTAAGCACCTCATTGAGACTTTGCGCGAGAAGTATGGCAAGAGCTTCGCGATCGTCTTGACAGATGGCCCGTCGAAGCTTGGGGCGAAGCGGGCTGAAATCAACTTCGATGAGTTCTTGGATTTCGGTCAGGCGCGCTTTTTCGAGGTCTATAGGCAGACCGGCCTCCAGACAGCAGCTGGCTACCTGAGCCAAGAGTTCCCAAAGGCGTTCGTGGCTTCGACGCCGGCGCTCCCGCCGACCCGGGACGTGAAGAAGGTCCTCGCAGCACTGCCGGAAGCGGCCGAGGTCCTGCCTAAGAAGCAGCAGAGGGAGCTTCCGCAGCAGATCGCGGACCTGATCGACAAGCAGGGGCCTGAGTTCGTCTTCAGCCTTCTCTCAGGCGTAGACAGTGCCATCCCGAAAGGACAGGAGCGAATCCGGACTGCCTTCCAGCAGGTGATCGCTCGCCTTGCGAAGGAACCGGCCAAGGCTTTGGACGAACTCAACGATCTAATGGATCGGTGGAATCTCCTTCAGGTCACATCGCTCCTAAACGTCCTTCAAGCTCGCCTCCAGACGATCGAGACATTCGAGCAACTGATCCTTGATGAGAAGACCTACGAACTCAGAGAGGACAACTCGGTCCACCGGACGCTCGAACGAAGCATGTGGCTGCTCGACGACGAGTACTGGATAGCGCAGTCAAATCGTCCTCTACGAAAAATGATCGGAGACGCCCTAGCGAAAGAGGATCGGAAATACAGGGACAAGCGGCCCGACTTCGCCTGCGTTGACGCGACTGGTCGGACCGTCATAGTGGAGATCAAGCGACCGTCAGTTTCGCTGGGCAAGCCCGAGGTAGATCAGGCGGAGCTCTACTTCAGGCTCATTCGCAAGCACGTCGGGTCACCGAGTAAGACAGCAAAGGTGTTCTTGGTTGGAGGCTCGATCTCGGAGGAGGCTCGTGAGCTTGCGGAGATGAGGAAGTACCCGGAGCTCCTGACCTATCAGGAGATGATCGAGGGCTGCCGCCGCCGGTATCAGGAGTACCTTCGCATTGTTGAGAGCGGCACCTAGCCCCCCAAGAGCACCGCCCGGATCGCCTGATGTGACTCCTCGTCCGGCGACTCGCTGATCACCGTCGCCGGCCGCTCCAACCGCCGCAGCGCCTCCGCCAGCGGCTCCGCCCGCAGCGTCCCCTCCCCGTAGGGCAGGTGCTTCGTCTCGTTGCGGTTCGCGAACGCGATGTCCGAGAAGTGGATGTGGAACGGCGCGCCCGGCGGCAGCACGGCGTCGGCCGCCTCGAGCGGGGCGGCGAACGCCTCCACGTCGGTGAAGGCGCCGTCGCTCGTCGCGTGCATGTGCGCGAAGTCGAGCACCGGCCTCACCCAGTCGAGTCGCGTCGCGATCGCGATGCAGTCGTCGGCGGAGCCGAGATCCCGGACGCGGCCCATCACCTCGACGCCGAAGGGGACGGCGCGGCCCTTCCCCTCGAGCCGCTCGCGCAGCGTGGTCAGCTGCTCGCAGACCGAGTCGAGCGCGTCCTCGCGGCTGCGCCCGAGCAGGAACCCGGGGTGGAAGACGACCAGCTCGGCGCCGCAGGCGGCGGCGATGCCGGCGCTGCGGTCGAGAGCGCCCACCGCGGACGCGAACTTGCGGCCGGAAGCTTCCAGATGGCCCATGAAGCCGAACAGCGGCGCGTGCACCGAGAGCGCGATCCCGTGCTCCCGCGCGAGTTCCCCGAGCCGGCCGGCCCAGTCGTAGTCCATCCAGAAGCCGCCTTCGAAGTCGATCTCGCAGGCGGTGTAGCCGGACGCGAGCAGCAGCTCGACCGCCTGCTCCGGGCTCTCGCGCGAGGGCACCCGCGGCGGCCCGAACCTGATGTGACTCATCCCGCGAGGCCGCGCACGTACTCGTCCTCCGCCTCGTAGTCGAAGAACGTCTCCATGTACTCGCCGAGCGGCGGGGAGGCGTCGAGCAGCCAGCGCACCGTGTCGCCGACGGCCCCGGCGTAGGTCGCGAGCGGGCGGTAGCCGAGCTCCCGCTCGGCGGCGGCCATGTCCACCACGAGCGGGTGGCGAACGGCCCACGGGCTGCGCGCCGCCTCCGGGGCGTCCTCCAGGAGGTACTCGATCCGCTCGTGGCCGGTGAGCGCGGCGATCGTGCGCGAGATCTCCAGCGTCGTCGGCGGCTCGGGGTCGCCGGCGTTGAGCACCCGCGTGCCCGGCTGCTCGCAGGCGAGCCGGATCAGCTCGGCCAGGTTGACGGCCGCCGTCGTGTGGAAGCGGCTCTCGCCGAGGTAGGCGAGAAGGACGAACGGCCGCTGGTCCTGCGCGCGCTTGACGAAGTACCACTCGCGCACATGGCCGCGCGCGTGCGGCCCGTGGATCGCGCAGGGCCGCAGCACCGTGGCCGGCAGCGCGTCCTGCTCGAGCAGCGTCAGCTCGAGCGCGCGCTTGTTGGTCGAGTAGTCCGCGTCGCCGGGCTCGACGGTCTGGTGCGTCTCCGGGATCGGCACCGGCAGCTGCGCGTTGGCCAGGTCGTCCGTGTAGACGGACGCGCTCGAGACGACCACGAGCGTCCCGACGCGACCGGCGAGCCCGAGCAGCTGCTCGCCGTGCTCCCGAGTGAACGCGACGCAGTCGACAAGCGCCTCGAAGTCGCCGGGCAGGTCGACCCCCTCCTTCCGGTCGAGACGCACGTCCCCGCCCGTCCGCGCCGCGACGGTGACCTCCCAGCCGTGGGCGCGCAACTGCTCGGCGGCGGCGGTGCCGATCTGGCCGGTGCCGCCGAGGATGAACGCGCTGGGCACCGTCTGAGTATGTCGTCCGACGGCCTTCCTACGCTTTCCAACCGGTATGGCGATTCAGCCCTCCCGCATCGACCTGCTCGAGCTGGACATCGACCTCCGGCTCGCCGACCTCTGGCGCGAGGCCTGCGAGATCGGCGAGTGGAACCTGGACGTGGTGGCCGCTTTCATGCGCGCCGCCTACGGGAAGGGGTACTGCGACGCGCTCACCGAGGACTCCCCCGGGTCGCTCTGCCACGCCCACGGCTACAAGGTGCCCGAGCGCGGCGAGCCGGTCCGCGAGCGCTAGCTAGACTCACCGGCGTGAGCCGGAGGAGGAGTCCCGCGCGGCTCGTGGTCGCGCTCTCGGTGGCGGCCCTGCTCGCCGTCTTCCTCCTCTACACGTCGATCGCCGGGGGCACGACCGCGTCCGTGCAGCCGAGCCAGCTGGCCGGCAAGGACGGCCCCGTGCAGCTCGCGGGCAAGGTCGTCGGCCCGATCGAGCGGCAGGGCCGGACGCTCCGCTTCAGGCTGCGGGACGTCGAGGGGACGGCCGTGGTGCGCGTCGTCTACACCGGCTCCGTGTCCGACCAGTTCCGGGTGGGCCGTGACGTCTACCTCAGGGGGCGGCTGGCCAACGGCGTCTTCGTCGGCGAGAAGGACTCGCTCGTGACGAAGTGCCCCTCGAAGTACGTCCCCAAGCCCGAGAGTGCCTGAGCTCGGGCGCGCCGCCCTCGTGGTGGCGCTCGGCCTCGCCGTCTACGCCACGCTCGCCGGCGGCCTCGCCGCCCGCAGGCGGCGGCGCCGGCTCGCGCTCTCCGCCCAGAACGCGCTGCTCGCCGCCTTCGCGGCGACCGCCGTCGCCTCCGCCGTCCTCGTCGCCGCGCTCGCGCGCCACGACTTCTCCTTCGTCTACGTCGCGCAGACGACGAGCAGCGACCTGCCCCTCGCCTACACGCTCTCCGCCTTCTGGGGAGGCCAGGAGGGCTCGCTGCTCCTCTGGCTGCTCGTCCTGACCGGCCTCGGGGCGGCGGCGGTCGCGTTCGGCCGCCGGGCGGGCCAGGACGTGCTCGCCTGGGTCGTCCCCGTCATCGGCGGGGTCGCCACCTTCTTCGCGCTGCTCGTGGTGCTCGTGGAGAGCCCGTTCGCGACCCAGGTCGCTCCGGCGGAGGGCGCCGGGATGACGGCCAGCCTCCAGAACCCGTACATGATCGCCCACCCGCCGCTCCTGTACCTCGGCTACGTCGGGCTGGCGATCCCATGGGCCTTCGCGATGGGCGCGCTGCTCGCCCGCCGGGCGGACGAGCGCTGGATCGTCGCGACCCGCCGGTGGACGCTCGCCGCCTGGGCCTTCCTCGGCGTCGGCCAGCTCGTCGGCGCGAAATGGGCCTACGAGGAGGTGGGGTGGGGCGGCTACTTCGCCTGGGATCCCGTCGAGAACGCGGCCCTGATGCCCTGGCTCGCCGCCACCGCCTTCCTGCACTCGGTGATGATCCAGGAGAAGCGCGGGATGCTCCGCGTCTGGAACGTCGTCCTCGTCGTGCTCGCGTTCGCGCTCTCGCTCTTCGGGACGTTCCTGACCCGCTCCGGGATCGTCGCCTCGATCCACGCGTTCGCGCAGGGCCCGATCGGCGTCTGGTTCGTCACCTTCATCACGCTCGTGCTCGCGTTCTCGCTCTACCTGCTCTTCACGCGGCTGCCGCAGCTGCGCTCGCGGACGCGGTTCGAGTCGCTCGTCAGCCGCGAGGCCACCTTCCTCTACAACAACCTGCTGCTCGTCGCCTTCTGCCTGACGATCCTCTGGGGCGTCCTCTTCCCGATCCTCTCGGAGGCGATCCGCGGCGAGCAGCGGACGGTGGGGCCCGGCTACTACAACTTCTTCTTCAAGAGCTTCGGGCTGCCGCTCCTGCTGCTGATGGGGATCGGGCCGCTGATCGCCTGGCGGCGCGCCTCGCTGCGCGCGCTCGGCCGCACGTTCCTGTGGCCCCTCGGCGCAGCGATCGCCGCCGGGGTCGTCCTGCTCGCGCTCGGCGCGGGCTCGTCGCCGCTCGGGCTGATCGCGTACACGTTCTCGGCCTTCGTGCTCGCCTCGATCGTGCTCGAGTTCGCGCGGGGGACGCGGGCGCGGCGCGCGCTCGGCGCCCCGACCTGGCCCGCCGCCTTCGCGCAGCTCGTCGCCCACAACCGCCGACGTTACGGCGGCTACGTCGTCCACGCCGCCGTCCTGCTGCTCGTGATCGGGGTGATCGGCTCCAGCCTCTACCAGACCGTCCGGGAGGAGGCGCTGCGGCCCGGCCAGGCGATGACGGCGGGGGAGTACACGCTCGCGTACCGCAGCCTCGACGAGCGGGACTCACAGAACGCGCAAGAGGTGCGGGCCGTGCTCGACGTGTCGCGGAATGGACGCGACCTCGGGACGATCGAGACGGGCAAGAACACGTACCCGATCGAGCAGCAGACCTCGAACGAGGTCGCGATCCGCAGCGACCCCCTCACGGGCGAGGACCTGTTCGTGATCGCTGACCAGATCGATCCCGACGGAACGGTGTACTTCAAGGTGTTCGTGAAACCGCTCGTGAACCTGATCTGGATCGCCGGGCTCGTCTTCGTGCTCGGCTCGCTCGTGACGCTCTGGCCGGATCCGCGGGAGGCGCGCCGCCTGGCGGCCCGCTCGGAGCGGCTGCGCTCGGCGGAGGCATGACCGTCGCCCTCGTGCTCGGGGCGCTGCTGGCCGTCCTCTGCGTCGTCTGGGTCGCTCGGCCCTTCCTCCGCGAGCCCGAGCCGGAGGACGACACGCTCGCCGAGCCCGAGGCGCGCCGGCTGGCGCTGCTCGACGAGCGCGACCGGGCGCTCGGGGCCCTGAAGCAGCTCGAGTTCGACCACCGGACGGGTACGGTCTCCGACGAGGACTACCGCGCCGCGGTGGGCGGGCTCCGGCGGGAGGCGGCGGAGGCGATCCGCGCGCTCGACGCGCTCGACGCCCCGCCCTCGGAGCGGAAGGAGGTGGCGCTTGTCGGATAGTGACGAGACGAAGGTCGAGGAGCTGCCGCCGGACGAGACGGGCCCAGTCCCGGTCACGGTCGTGCACGCCGAGCCGCACTGGTTCGGGCTGACGCCGACCGGCTCCCTGCTCGCCGTCGGCGTCGCGGCCGTCGGCGTCGCCGTCGTCCTCCTCGCCGTCGGCTCGGTCGTCGCGGGGATCGTCGTGCTCGCTGTGGGCGTGTTCGTGCTCGGCACGCTCTGGCGCCGCCCGGTGGCCGAGGCGCTCGCCGGTCCGGTCGGGCTGGCCCGCGTCACGGTCTCCGCCCAGAGCGAGGCACGCCGCCGTCTCGCCGGCTTGAGAAGCGAGCTCGACGGGCTCGAGCGCGAGCGCGAGCAGCGGCTGCGGGCGCTCGGGGAGGCGGTTTACCGTGGGGACGACGCGGCTACGGACCCGCTGCGGCAGGAGCTCGAGGAGCTCGACCGCCGCGCGGGCGAGAAGCGAGGGGAGATCGAGCGGACGGTGGAGCAGGCGTCTGAGCGCATCGGCAGGGCCCGACTCGAGACCGGCCGGACGGAGGCGGTCCCGCTCGAGCCCTATCCGCCGCCCGACGAGGCGGACCGGCCCGCGCCGCCGGACATCCCGGAGCCCTATCCGCCGCCGGACGAGGGTGACCGGCCCGAGCAGCCGAGCCCGCCGGGGGACGCCGACCGGAATCCGCAGTAAGGTTCCGCTAGACTCGCGCACGTTTACGGCGGCAGGGACGGCCTGCCGCTCGCCGAACTCCCCCCGGAATGGCTCGTCGCCTCGCCTACCTCAGCGTTCTCCTCCTCGTTCTCGCGAGCTCCGCTGCCGCGGGCACCAGCGACCTGCGCGACAGGCAGAGCGAGATCCAGGACCGGATCGCGGCACTGCGGAACAAGATCGCGTCGGCCAACTCGCGCTCGGGCGTGCTCACGTCGCAGATCTCGCTCGTCACGACGCAGATCCGCTCGCTCGAGGACGACGTCTCGCGGGCGAGCGCCAAGCTCGACGCGATCGAGAATGACCTCGCCGTGCGGCGCAACAAGCTGGCCGCCCTGACGCAGATCTACCAGCTCCAGACGGGGGAGCTGAACCGGCTCAAGCGCGAGCACGCGGCTGCCGAGGCGCGGGCCGGCAGACGGCTCGTCGCGATCTACCAGGAGGGAGACCCGACCACGGTCGACGTGGTCCTCGCCTCCCGCAGCTTCGCCGACCTGCTCGACCAGCTCGACTTCCTCAGCGAGATCGGCAGGCAGGACCAGTCGATCGCCCGGGAGCTCTCGGCCGCGAAGCTGGAGATGCGCGACGCCCGTGCGAAGACGAACGCCTCCCGCAAGCAGGTCGCCGAGGCGGCACGCGGGCTGGAACGGCAACTCGACGCGCAGCTGGCCGAGCGCAACCGCCTGGTCTCCGTGCAGGGCCAGCTCGCCGACGCGCGGGCGACGAAGCAGCGGACGCTGTCGAAGGTCGAGCACAGCAAGCAGGACTTCCTAAACGAGGCCGCCGCGCTGGAGCAGGCGAGCCGCGAGCTCGCGGCCAAGATCCAGGCGGCCCAGCGCTCGTCCGCGGTCTCCGTCGGCGGCGCATCGCCGAGCGGCTACATCTGGCCGGTGGCCGGGCCGGTCACCAGCACCTTCGGCCCGCGCTGGGGGCGGATGCACGAGGGGATCGACATCTCGGCTCCCAGCGGGGCGCCGATCCGCTCGGCGGCGGCGGGCACCGTCATCTACGCGGGCTGGCTGGGCGGCTACGGCAACCTCGTCGTCGTCGACCACGGCGGCGGCGTCGCCACCGCCTACGCGCACATGTCGTCGATCGCGTCCGGAACGGGGCAGCAGGTCGCCCAGGGGCAGGTGATCGGCTACGTGGGCTCGACGGGCCACTCCACGGGCCCGCACCTCCACTTCGAGGTGCGCATCAACGGCCAGGCGGTCGACCCGCTGGGGTACCTCTAGATGCCAGTCCGGGAATTCTCGTGGATGCCTGGCGAGCGAAAACCAAGCGATGCAAGGACGCAGGGAGCGCCCAGACCTAAACGGTATGGGCGCGACTGAGGACGCCGGAGCGCGCAGGTTTGCAGCCGCCAGGCGCCGCGAAGAATTCGCGGATAGGCATCTGGGCGGTCTACGCCCGGCGGGCGACTCCGAGGACGTGCGGCGCCGTCCAGAGCCCGATCAGCGGCGACGGCTTGAAGCGGAAGCGGCGGCAGCTCTCGACGGCGAAGCCGCCCCCTCGATCGCCGCCGGCGTGTCGCGGCTGCAATGGCAGCCGGCCCCGATCTTCGGCTCGTTCACCCGGCGAACGGTAAGAGCCCCGGCGTGACGCGGCATCCGGGGATTCCCAGACCGGGATCCGCGGGGATTCCCGCACGGGCGGCGGACGCCTTGATCGAATCTTGATCGGGGTGCGGGCGGAGCCTTGATTCGGCGCTCCTACCGTGGTCTCGTCAACGAGCGAAAAGGAGGCCCACGATGATGGACGGATGGTACGGAGACATGGGCGCCGGCGGCTGGCTGCTGATGACGCTCCTCTGGGTGGCCCTGCTCGGCGTGATCGTCTGGGCGGTGGCGAGCCTGTTCCCCTCCCGCCGCGAGGCCGCAGACGGCTTGCCGACCGAGCGGCCGGAGGAGATCCTCGACCGGCGCCTGGCGCGCGGCGAGATCGACCAGGAGACCTACGAGGCGCTGCGGGCCAGGCTGCGCACGGCCCGCGCAGAGAGGGTGTGATCGCGATGCAGGGCAAGACGATCCCGGTGCTCGTCCTCGTCGCCGCGCTCGCGGCCGGCGTCGCCTCGGTGGCGTGGGCCGTCGGGCGCGACGAAGGCGACGGCTGGACGATGCACCGCTACGGCACGGGCATGATGGGCTACGCCGCCGACGTGTCCGGCGAGCCGGTGCGGAACCTGGGAGAGGCCCGCCGTCAAGCGGAGCGCTTCGCCGGCCGGCTCGACCTGGGGGTCGGCGAGATGATGCGCTTCTCGAACCACTACTACGCCGAGCTCGAGGAGGACGGCCGGCCGGCCACGGAGGTGCTCGTCGACCCCGCGACCGGCTCGGTGTTCCTGGAGTACGGGCCGGCGATGATGTGGAACACCCGCTACGGGATGATGAGCGACTTCCGCCTCCGCGGCGGCCAGGGAATGATGGGGAGCGGCGGGATGATGGGGAGCGGCGGGATGATGGGCTCCGGCGGCACGATGGGCGGCTCCGGCTTCGCCGACGCGACCTGGGTTCCCTCGGGCGAGGGCGACGTGTCCGCCGCGGAGGCCCGGGCGATCGCCGGCCGCTGGCTCGACCGCTACGCCGACGGCCTGAAGGCGGGTGAGGCCGAGGCCTTCCCAGGTTATTACACCCTGCACGTCCTCCAAGACGGCAAGATCGCGGGGATGATGTCCGTGAACGCATCGACCGGGGCGCCCTGGTACCACTGGTGGCACGGCCGCTTCGTGTCGATGGAGGAGTAGCCCGGTGAGCGGTCCCCGTCCTCGCGCGCTCGTCGTCGAGGACGAGGCGCCGCTCGCCGCGCTCGTCCGTTCCTACCTCGAGCGGGAGGGGTTCGAGGTGGCGACGGCGGGCGACGGCGAGACGGCGGTCGAGCTGGCCCGCGAGCGCTCGCCGGACGTGATCGTCCTCGACCTGATGCTCCCCGGTATCGACGGCATCGAGGCGTGCCGGCGGATCCGCGCGTTCAGCGACGCCTACGTCGTGATGCTCACCGCGCGCGCGGAGGAGGTCGACAAGATCGTCGCGCTCTCGACCGGCGCCGACGACTACGTCACCAAGCCGTTCTCGCCGGGAGAGCTCGTGGCGCGCATCCGCGCGATGCTGCGGCGCCCGCGCGCTGCCTCACCGGAGGGCGAGCCGCCTCGTCGCTTCGGCGACCTGACTGTCGACCCGCTCGCCCGCGAGGTGCGCCAGGACGGCGAGCCGGTCGAGCTCACCCGGCTCGAGTTCGACCTCCTCGACGCGCTCTCGGAGCGGCCGCGGCTCGCGTTCTCGCGGCGCCAGCTGCTCGAGCGCGTGTGGGGCCCCTGGTTCGGCGACGAGCACGTGGTCGACGTCCACGTCGCCAACCTGCGGCGCAAGCTCGGCGACGACGCCCGCCGCCCGCGCTACATCCTCACCGTTCGCGGCGTCGGCTACCGCATCGGGACGGGCACGTGAGACGCCTCCGGCGCAGCCTGGCCGCCAAGCTGCTGGCCGGGCAGCTGCTCGTGATCGTCGCGGGAAGCCTCACCCTCGCCCTCGTCGCGCTCGCCGTCGCTCCAGGCTTCTTCCACGAGCACGTCCGGGACGCGCTCGGGCTCGTCCCCGAGGACGTCTCCCGGCATCTGGACGAGGCGTTCGAGGACTCGGTGCTGCTCGCGCTCGCGGTCGCCGTCGGAGCCGCGCTGCTCGCCGCGGGGGCGGTGAGCGTCCTGCTCGCCGTTCGCATCGTCCGCCCGGTGCGAGCGCTTGCCGCGGCGTCGAGGCGGCTCGCGAGGGGCGGCTACGGCGAGCGGGTGCCCGTCTCCGGCTCGGACGAGCTCGCCGTCCTCGCCTCGGCATTCAACGAGATGGCGGCCTCGCTCGAATCCTCCGAGCGCCGGCGCCGCGAGCTCTTGAGCGACGTCGCGCACGAGCTGCGAACGCCGCTCGCGACGATCGAGGGCTACCTCGAAGGGATCGAGGCGGGCGTCGTCGTGGCAACCCAGGAGACGCTGCGCCTGCTCCGGTCGGAGGCGGCGCGCCTGCGGCGGCTCGCCGACGACCTCGCCAAGGTGTCGCGCGCCGAGGAGCGGCAGCTCGACCTGCGGCCGGCTCCCGTCAAACCGGCCGCGCTCGTCGAGGCCGCGGCCCTCGCCGCGGAGCCCCGGTACGCGGCGAAGGGCGTGGCGCTCGGGGCGAACGCCGAGGGGCACCTGCCTGAGATCGAGGTCGACCTCGACCGCATCGGCGAGGTACTCGCGAACCTGCTCGAGAACGCGCTTCGCCACACGCCACCGGGTGGGCGGGTCGACGTGTCCGTGTCGCGACGGGGCGACGAGGTGGAGATCGCCGTGAGCGACACCGGCGAGGGCCTCGAGCGCGAGCACTTGGAGCGCGTCTTCGAGCGCTTCTACCGGGCCGATCCCGCCCGCAGCCGCGCCCGCGGTGGCAGCGGGATCGGGTTGGCAATCGCGCGGGCGATCGTCGAGGCCCACGGCGGCCGGATCCGTGCGGAGAGCGAGGGGCCGGGGCGGGGGGCGCGGTTCCTCGTCACCCTCCCCGCCGCGTCCACCTGAACCCAACCGAAGGAGGAACGATGCACAACGTCGACGTCGAGGCGCTGTCCGCGACCCTCGCCGAGGCGCGCGAGGATCCCGCCGCCGTGCGGCAGGCCGTGAGCCTGGCCGGCGAGTGGCAGAGCGAGGAGGGGCGCCCGCAGTTTCGCGGTACGATCCCCTACCCCCGGGGGGAGGTCGAGTTCCTTTGCGACTTCCCTCCTCCCATGGGAGGACACGGAGCGGCGCCGAATCCGCTCGCCTACTGCTTCTGGGGCGGGCTCGCCTGCTATGCGATGACCTACGCGCTCGAGGCCGCCCGCGAGGGCGTCGAGCTTCACGCGCTGCGCGCCACCGTCGAAACGGAGGTCGACCAGAACCGCGCCTTGGGGCTGAGCGACGACCCGCCGGTCGAGAGGATCAGCTGGGAGCTCCAAGTCGAGGCGGACGCGCCGGCGGAGACGCTCGAGCGACTCAAGGCCCAGGCCGACGCGCGCTGTCCCGGCGTCTACTGCCTACGCAACCCGATCCGGCTCGAGACGCAGCTCCGGTTCTAGGCTCACCGCATCGCCTTCGGGTCTTCCCCGACACCGAGCGCCGAGGTTCACGCGATCGACGGATGCCGTTCACAGCTTCTCCATCGGCGCAGGCCACACTCGGCCGATGGGACGCGAACTGATCTCGGAAGCCCCGGAGAAGCGGTGTGCGCTTCTGGAGACCGTCGGGCGCGTCGAGGCCTGCCCCGGCGAGGGCTGTCCGTTCTGGGAAGAGGGCGGCGCCGTGCTCGAAGGCGGCTGCGCGATCGAGCGCCTGTCGCTGGACCTGGCGCACAGGCCGGAACTCGCGCAGTACCTGCTCGAGATCCGGCTCGATGAACGGGCGGCGTCAGTGCAGCTGGCGCATGTGCTCGACCATGGCGCCGAAGGTGGCGAAGGTCATCGTCATGCCGTCGTGCGTGCAGGTGACGGCGGGCGCGTCGGCGCGCTGACCTAGGTGCTGCGCGCACATGGCGACGTGCTGGCCGAACGGCTCGGCAGCGGCTGCGTTCGTCGAGGCAGTGCCGGCCACGACGGCGGCGGCAACGGCGGCGACGGTGAGGTGGCGGAACGTGCGCATCGTTCTTCCTTTCGATCGAGTCCGTCCAGGATCGACGACCGATGTGAAGCGGCCGTGAAGCGTGCGACGTTCACCGGTCCTTCACGCGCGTGGTCGACCTTCAGGACGTGCCTGCGATGACCGAGACGCTGATCCTCGTCACCGGCGACGACTGCCACCTTTGCGAGCACGGCCGCCGGGTGCTGGCCGTGCTCGGGCTCGACGCGCATGAGGTCGAGGTCGACGGGGACGAGGCCGCGGCCTTGGCGGCGCGCGGCGTCCCGCTCGCGTTCCTGCCCGTCCTCACCGACGGCACGCGGCTGATCGCGTACGGGCGCCTCTCCGAGAAGCGCCTGCGAAAAGAGCTCGGCCTGTGAGCGACCTGCTGATGGCCGGCTCGCTCGCGGCGGCCTTCGCCGCCGGCATGGTCGCCTTCTTCGCCCCGTGCTGCGCCGGCGTGATGACGCCCGCCTACCTGGCGGCGATCGGCGGCGGCCGGCGCCTGCGCGTCGCCCGCCTGACCGCCGTGTACGTCGCCGGCGTGGCGACTGTCGTGCTGCCGATCACCCTCGGCGCCGCGGTGCTCTCGTCCTACGTGTCGCGCTGGCACCCGCAGCTGTTCGTCCTCGGCGGGCTGATGATGATCGGCGTCGCGGTCGCCCTCTGGCGCGGCTCGATGCTGCCGATCGACCTTCCGCAGCCGAAGCTGACCGGCTCGACGCTCTCCGTCTTCGGCCTCGGCCTCTTCTCCGGCGGGGCGACCGCCTGCTGCGCGCCCGTCCTGGCCGGCGCCATCGCCTTGTCGGCGACGAGCGGCACGATTCTCGGCGGGCTCATGCTCGGCGTCGCCTACGTCGCCGGGATGATGGCGCCGCTGATCCCGCTCGCCCTCCTCTACGGCAAGGCGAGGGAGAAGGTTCGCGACCCGCGCGTGACGCTGCGTCTGGGCGCGCACGCGAAGCGCATCGGGCTGATGAGACTGGTCGGCGTCGCCGTCTTCGCCGGCTTCGGCGTCCTGTTCGTAGGGCTGGCGCTGACCGGCAACTCGGACACCGCCCCCGGCTTCCAGGCTTCGGTGGGACGGTGGATGCGCGAGCTCTCCGACTACCTCGACGAGGTCCCGAACGTCCTCTCGCTGCCGGTCCTGGCCGTGCTGCTGGCCGGCTTCGCCTACGCAGTCGTGAGAGGAGGTGACAGCCATGAGCGGCAAGAAAGCTAGAGCCGCGCGTCAAGCGGCTCCCGTCCCGGCACCCCCGGTGATGTCCAGGCGCGCCAAGGGCAGCCTGGTCGCGTTGGCGGTCGTCGCCCTCGTGGGCGCCAGCTTCGTACTGCCGGGCGTGTTCGACAGGCAGGACGCGCCGGTGGCGACGCAGGGCCACGGCGGCATGGCCGCGCCCGCCGAAGGGGACGGCCTCGAGCCCGGCTCGCCGGTGCCGGCGTTCGCCGAGCGCGACGTCGAGACCGGCCGGGCGATCACGTCGAAGTCGCTCGCGGGCAAGAGGACGCTGCTCTTCTTCTCCGAGGGCGTCATGTGCCAGGCGTGCTTCGAGCAGATCAAGGGCCTCGAGCAGATGAGCGGCGAGCTCGACAAGCGCGGCATCGAGCTGGTGTCGATCACGCCCGACTCGCCGGCCGACCTGAAGCAGGCGATCGGTCAGTACGGGATCACGACGCCGATGATCGCCGACGACGACCGCGACATGTCGGCCGCGTTCGACACGCTCGGGCTCGGGATGCACGCGGACACGCCCGGCCACGCGTTCGCCCTGATCGACGAGGGCGAGGTGCTCTGGTACCGCGACTACTGGCTCCCGCCCGAGCGGACGATGTACGTCGAGCCGGCGCAGGTGCTCGCCGATCTCCCGTCCTCCTAGCTCCAGACCTGCCGGGCCCGAACGGCGCTCGGCAGGTCTGCGGCCTTCTACGCAGCCGGATCGGGGCGTGGCCGGAGGCGAGCTTCATCTGAAATTCACAAGCTGACGGCACCGTCGTCCCATGAGCAGCGAGCCGAACAAGAAGATCGTCGTCATCGACGACGACCAGTCCGTCCAGGAGGTCGTCCGCGCCTACCTCGAGCGCGACGGCTACGCGGTCTTCGTCGCCGGGAACGCCGGCGACGGCCTCGCGCTCGCCGAGCGGATCAAGCCGGGGCTGATCGTGCTCGATCTGATGCTCCCCGACCGCTCCGGCGAGGACATCTGCAGGGAGATCCGGGATCGCTCCGACGTGCCGATCCTGATGCTGACGGCCAAGGCCTCGGAGGACGAGCGGGTCGGCGGCCTGGCTCTGGGCGCCGACGACTACCTGACGAAGCCCTTCTCGCCGCGCGAGCTCGTTGCCCGCGTGCGGGCGATCCTCCGGCGCACCGACGGCGGCACCGAGCCGCTGGTCGCGGTGATGCGCTTCGACGGCGGCTCGCTCGAGATCGACAGCGTCCAGCACGAGGTGCGCCGCGACGGCAAGGTGGTCGAGCTGACGCCGAACGAGTACAAGCTGCTGACGACGCTGGCCCGCTATCCCGGGCGCGCCTACTCGCGCTTCGAGTTGATCAACCATGTCCAGGGGTACGACTACGAGGGCTACGAGCGGACGATCGACGCGCACGTCAAGAACCTGCGCAAGAAGATCGAGCCCGACCCGAAGCACCCGCGCTACGTCGAGACCGTCTTCGGCCTCGGCTACCGGCTGGCGAAGTGATGAGCCGCATCGGGCTGCGGACGCGCCTCGCCTTCGCGCTCGTCGCCGTCGCGACGCTCGCGATCGGCATCGCCACGGTGCTCGGCGACCGCGGGCTCAAGCCGCGTCTGACGGACACGGCCAACTCCCGCCTCGCCCGCGCAGCCGTGCACTTCGCCGAGGTGTCCGCGGTCGTCTACGCCGAGTCCGGAAGCTGGGAGCGCGCACGGCCGACGCTGCGCCACCTGGCCGCCCTGGACGACCTGCACGCGTCGGTCTCCGTGGACGGCCGCGTCGTCGTGGTCACCGATCCGCTGAACGACGTGCGCGCGCAGGCGCCCGTCCGCCTCGGCCGGCGGCTACTCGGCACCGTGACGATCTCGCCGGCATCGGGGGCGCTGTTCACCCCGGAGGAGCTGGAGCTTCGCCGCTCGCTCGACCGCCTGCACCTGATCTCCGGCGGCGCCGCGATCGCCGCCGCGCTGGTGATCGCCTTCCTGCTCGCGGAGACGCTGACCCGGCCGCTGCGTCGGCTCCGGCAGACCGCCGAGCGCATGGAGCGCGGCGAGGTCGACATCCGCGTTCCTGCCGGCGGCACGGCCGAGCTCGCGGCGCTCGGCCACGCGCTCAACCGCCTCGCCGAGACGCTCGAGCACGAGGAGGAGATCCGCAAGGCGAACGCCGCCGACCTCGCGCACGAGCTCAGGACGCCCGTGAACGCGCTGCTGTCGCGGCTCGAGGCCGCCCAGGACGGCGTGCTGACCGGGCCCGCCAACCTGGAGGCGATGCACGGCGAGGCGCTGCGGCTGACGCGTCTGCTCGACGACCTCGCCCGCCTGGCCGACGCCGAGCGGCCCGGTCTTCTGCTCGACAAGCGCCCCGTCGACCTCGCCGCCGTTGCCAGGCGCGTCGCGGACTCCTTCGCGCCGCGCTTCGACAACGGCCGGGTCGCGCTTCGCGTCGAGGCCGAGCCGGTCGTGGTGCTCGGCGACGAGGACCGGCTCGAGCAGATCGCCACCAACCTCGTCTCGAACGCCTGGCGCTACACGGACTCGGGCGAGGTGCGCCTGCGCGTCGCGAGAGCGGGCGACGACGCCGTGCTCGAGGTCTCCGACAGCGGCGCCGGGATCGCGCCGGAGGACCTGCGCCACATCTTCACGCGCTTCTGGCGAGGCGACCGCTCGCGCTCGCGGGCGACCGGCGGCGCCGGCATCGGCCTGGCGATCGTGCGCGAGCTCGTTCGCGCCCATGACGGGGTGATCGACGTCGACAGCACGCCGGGGCACGGGTCGACGTTCCGGGTCTCGCTGCCGGCGGCGCGGTAGTCCTCGAAAGCTGCATCGAACCGGCAGATGGAATTCGCCGGTTCTTCATCTCGCCGCCGCATCCTCAGGACGAGGCATCGACCGAATGGAGCAGCTATGAGGCGCAACCGTGAGCGGAGCCCGGCGCCGGCGACGCGCATCCGCGTCCGCGGCGGCTACTCCCCGGACACGGTCTACGCGCGCGCCGGCGAGCCGCTCCGCCTGACCTTCCGGCGCGAGGAGACGGCGCCCTGCTCCGAGCGCGTCGTCTTCCCCGACTTCGGCAAGAGTGCGATGCTGCCGGCCTACCGGGACGTGACCATCGAGCTGCGGCCCGAGCGCGCCGGCGCCTACGAGTTCACCTGCCAGCTGGGCATGCTCCACGGGCGGCTGATCGTCGAGGAGCGTCGATGAGCGCCGTGGCGGTCGAGGCACGTTCGTTCGCCGGCCGGGCCTGGAGCGGACTGATCGCTCTCTGGGGCGCCTTCGTCGGGCTCGCGCCGCACGTGCTCCACCACGTTGGTCCGCTGGCAGGAGCGGCCCTGCTGGCGGGCGCCGGTGGGACGCTGCTCTTCGCGGCGCTCGGCTTCGTCGCGGCGATCCCGTTCCTGCTTCGCCTTCACCGTCGCTTCCGCAACTGGAGGGCGCCGGCGCTCGCGCTCGCCGTCTTCGCCGCGATGTTCTCGCTCTCGTCGTTCGTGATCGGCCCGGCGATCTCCGGCGACGCCGAACCGGCAAGCCCGCAGCCGGGCATCGAGCAGCCGGCCGGCCATGACGAGCATCACTAGCCGCGGGCGCGTCCCGGTGTTCCAGTCTGGCCGAGCGAAGTACCCCTATGGGGTATAGTGGGAGGTCAACGGCCAAGGAGGCACTGCGATGAGCGAGACAGTCACGTACAGCGTTCCCGCGATCCACTGCGCCCATTGCGGGATGTCGATCCGCGAGGAGGTGTCGGAGGTCGAGGGCGTCGAGGCCGTCGACGTCGACATCGACGCCAAGGTCGTCACGATTCGCGGTCGCGAGCTCTCCGACGAGAAGCTGCGTGCGGCGATCGAGGAGGCGGGGTACAAGGCCGCGTGAGCGCGACGGCTGAGGATCGCACCCGCGTCCGGCTGGCGCTGGAGGGGATGACCTGCGCCTCGTGCGCGACCCGCATCGAGCGCAAGCTGAACAAGCTCGAGGGCGTCGAGGCCTCGGTCAACTACGCCACCGAGCAGGCGACGGTCAGCTACGACCCCGCGCGCGCCGCCGTCGACGACCTGATCCGCGCGGTCGAGGCCGCCGGCTACCACGCGAGCGTCGAGGCGCGCGCCGAGGCGGACGAAGTCCGGGCTCGCGCCCTCCGGACGCGGCTCGCGGTCGCTGCGGTGCTGAGCGCGCCGCTCGTCGCTCTGACGATGATCCCGCCGCTCCGCTTCTCGGGCTGGGAGTGGCTCGCGTTCGCGCTGGCAACGCCCGTCGTCCTCTGGGCGGGCTGGACGTTCCACCGTGCCGCGGCGCTGAACGCGCGCCACGGGGCGGCGACGATGGACACGCTGATCTCGA
>JBBDQR010000095.1:0-5450 GCA_040905885.1 Gaiellaceae bacterium
TCCTGGTCGAGCCGGACGCCGAGGAAGGCGAGCCGTTCGCAGACCGCGGCGCGCACTTCCGGCGAGCGCTCGCCGATGCCGGCGCTGAAGACGAGCGCGTCGAGCCCGCCGAGCGCCGCCGCCATCGCGGCGACGGCCGCGGCCACCCGGTACGCGTACACCCTGAAGGCGAGCGCGCCGGCCTCGCCCGCGCGCAGGACCTCCCGCATATCGCCGCTCGTCCCCGAGAGCGCGGCCAGGCCCGACTCGGCGTTGAGCGCCCAGTCGAGCTCGTCGGCCGTGAGCCCGTGCTCGCGGAGGACGTAGAGGAGGGCGCCCGGGTCGACGGAGCCGGAACGGGTGGTCATCGGCACGCCCTCGAGCGGCGTGAAGCCCATGGTCGTGTCCACCGACCGCCCGTCGAGCACGGCCGTCACCGACGAGCCGCCTCCGAGGTGGCAGACGACGAGCCGCCGGCCAGGGATGCGCTCCGCGACCCACTGGATCGCGATCCCGTGAAAGCCGTAGCGGCGGACTCCCCACGCGGCCGGCACCGCGTAGACGGCGGCCTCCTCGGGGATCGTGGCGTGGAAGGCGGTGTCGAAGACGGCGACGTGGGGGACGTCCGGCAGGGCGGCGCGGGCATCCCGGAGCGCGCGCAGCGCCGGCGCGTTGTGGAGCGGCGCCAGCGGGACCAGCGCCTCGATCGCCCGCTCGACGTCGTCGTCGACCAGCACCGGCTCGCGGAACCGGTCGCCACCGTGGACGACCCGGTGCCCGACAGCGTCCGCCGGCACGTATCCCTCCACCGGCTCGGACGCGCCCGACTCGTCGACGAGGCTCAGCTTGAGCGTCTCGGAGCCGGCGTTGACGACGAGGACGCGCGCTAGCCCGGCCACGACCAGTCCCGGATCTCGGGCGGGTCGTCGCCGTGCTCGCGGATGTACTCCTGGTGGTCGATCAGCCGGTCGCGCAGCTCCTGCCGCACGTAGGCGGCCCGCTCCGCGAGCCCGGGGACGCGCTCGATCACGTCCAGCACGAGGTGGTAGCGGTCGAGGTCGTTGCGGACGCACATGTCGAACGGCGTCGTGACGGTCCCCTCCTCCTTGTAGCCGCGCACGTGCAGGTTGTCGTGGTTCGTGCGCCGGTAGGTGAGCCGGTGGATCAGCCAGGGGTAGCCGTGGAAGGCGAAGACGATCGGCTTGTCGCGCGTGAAGATCGCGTCGAATTCGTCGTCGGGGAGGCCGTGCGGGTGCTCGCGCACGGGCTGGAGCTTCATCAGGTCGACCACGTTCACGAGGCGCACCTTGAGCTCCGGGAAGTAGCCGCGCAGCAGGTCGGCCGCGGCGAGCGTCTCGAGCGTCGGCACGTCGCCGCAGCAGGCGAGCACGACGTCCGGCTCGCCGTCGCGGTCGGTCGACGCCCACTCCCAGATGCCCAGCCCGGCGGCCGCGTGGTGGACGGCCGCGTCCATGTCCAGCCACTGCGGCGCCGGCTGCTTCCCCGCCACGATCACGTTCACGTAGTGCCGGCTGCGGAGGCAGTGGTCGGTCACCGAGAGGAGCGTGTTCGCGTCGGGCGGGAGGTAGACGCGGATCACCTCGGCCTTCTTGTTGACGACGTGGTCGATGAAGCCCGGATCCTGGTGGGAGAAGCCGTTGTGGTCCTGCCGCCAGACGTGCGACGTGAGCAGGTAGTTGAGCGACGCGATCGGCCGCCGCCACGGGATCTCCCGCGTCACCTTCAGCCACTTCGCGTGCTGGTTGAACATCGAGTCCACGACGTGGACGAAGGCCTCGTAGGTCGCGAACAGCCCGTGGCGCCCGGTCAGCAGGTAGCCCTCGAGCCAGCCCTGGCAGGTGTGCTCGCTGAGGATCTCCATCACCCGGCCCTCGCGCGCGAGGTGGTCGTCGGTGTCGATGCGCTCCGCGTTCCAGGCGCGGTCGGTGACCTCGAAGACCGCGTCCAGCCGGTTGGAGGCGAACTCGTCGGGGGCGAAGAGGCGGAAGTTCCGCGCCTCCTCGTTCAGTCGCACCGCGTCGCGCAGGAAGGCGCCCATCGCCCGCGTCGCCTCGGCAGTCGCGCCGCCCGGGCGAGGCACCTCGACCGCGTAGTCGCGGAAGTCGGGGAGGCGCAGGTCGCGCAGGAGCAGGCCGCCGTTCGCGTGCGGGTTGGCGCCCATCCGCCGGTCGCCCTCGGGGGCGAGCGCCCGCAGCTCGGGCACGAGCCGCCCCTGGTCGTCGAACAGCTCCTCCGGCCGGTAGCTGCGCAGCCAGGCCTCGAGCTCGCCGAGCCGCTCGGGATGGTGGTGGACGTCCGCGAGGGGCACCTGGTGCGACCGCCACGAGCCCTCGCCCGGCCCGGTCCAGCCCTTCGGCGTCACGAGCACGATCGCCGGCCAGCGCGGCCGCTCCGTCGCGCCTCCCTCGCGCGCGCGGCGCTGGATCTCCCGGATCTCGGCGACGACCGTGTCGAGCGTCGCGGCGAGCTGCCGGTGCACGTCCGCGGGCTCGTCGCCCTCGACGAAGTAGGGCTCGTGCCCGTAGCCCCGCAGCAGCGCGTCCAGCTCCTCGCGCGGGATGCGGGCCAGCACGGTCGGGTTGGCGATCTTGTAGCCGTTCAGGTGCAGGATCGGCAGCACGGCGCCGTCCGTCGCGGGGTCGAGGAACTTGTTCGAGTGCCAGGACGTCGCCAGCGGGCCTGTCTCGGCCTCGCCGTCGCCGATCACGCAGGCGACGAGCAGGTCGGGATTGTCGAGCGCGGCGCCGTAGGCGTGCGAGAGCGCGTAGCCGAGCTCGCCGCCCTCGTGGATCGACCCGGGCGTCTCCGGCGCAGCGTGGCTCGGGATGCCGCCCGGGAACGAGAACTGCCGGAACAGCTTGCGCAGGCCGTCGACGTCCTCGGCCACCTCCGGGTAGAGCTCGGCGTACGTGCCCTCGAGGTAGGTGTTCGAGACGACCGCGGGGCCGCCGTGGCCCGGGCCGCAGACGAAGATCGCGTCGAGGTCGTGCGCCTTGATCGCCCGGTTCAGGTGGACGTAGAGGAGGTTGAGGCCGGGGGTCGTCCCCCAGTGGCCGAGGAGGCGCGGCTTGACGTGCTCCGTCGTGAGCGGCTCCCGCAGCAGCGGGTTGTCGAGCAGGTAGATCTGCGCCACGGAGAGGTAGTTCGCGGCGCGCCAGTAGCGGTCGATCAGCTCGAGCTGGTCGGGCACGCCTCGTAGTTTCTCGCAGACGGCGTCGCGGGCTCCCCGATGCCCTCGCGCGGGGGAACCTGCGAGCGTGTCGGCGACAGACCAACCGAGGAGGTCCCGGTGTATCCCGTCCGCCTGCGCGGGCGCCTGGACGAGCCGCTCAGCCGCGGCCTCTGGCTCGTCAAATGGCTGCTCGCGATCCCGCACTTCATCGTGCTCGCGTTCCTCTGGCTCGCGTTCTTCGTCCTGACCGTCTTCGCGTTCTTCGCGATCCTGTTCACCGGCCGCTACCCGCGCGGGATCTTCGACTTCAACGTGGGCGTGCTCCGCTGGACGTGGCGCGTCGGCTTCTACTCGTACAGCGCGCTCGGGACCGACCGTTATCCGCCGTTCTCGCTCGACGAGGAGCCTGACTACCCCGCCGGGCTGGAGATTCCGTACCCGGAGCGGCTCTCGCGGGGGCTCGTGCTCGTCAAGTGGTGGCTGCTGGCGATCCCGCACTACCTCGTCGTGGGCATCCTGGCGGGCGGCGGCTGGTTCGGCTGGCAGGAGGACGACTGGACCTGGAGAGGCCCGAGCCTGATCGGCCTGCTCGTCTTCTTCGCGGCCGTGATGCTCCTGTTCGCGAACCGCTATCCCCGCGGCCTGTTCGACCTCGTGATGGGGCTGAACCGCTGGGTGTTCCGCGTCGTCGCGTACGCCGCGCTGATGCGCGACGAGTACCCGCCGTTCCGCCTCGACATGGGCGGGGACGAGCGGGGCGGCGCGCCTGCCGTGCCCGAGGCGCCCGCCGAGCCGCGTGAGGGCGGCGGAGGCGGCGCGGGCAAGATTGCGCTGCTCGTCGTCGGCAGCATCTTCGGGCTGATCTCGCTCGGCCTGATCGCAGCCGGCGGTGTCGCCGTGGCCTTCGACCAGACCCAGCGCGACGCGGACGGCTACGTGGTGAGCGACGAGGAGGCGTATGCGACCGACACGTATGCGCTCGTCTCCGACCACCTGGACCTGCCGGGCCCCGTTTCGACCTGGCGCAGCCTGTTCGGCGACGTGCGCATCTGGAGCGAGAGCGACGACGCCGTGTTCGTCGGGATCGCGCCTGCCGCCGAGGCGGAGGGCTACCTCGGGACCGTGAGCCGGGGGCGCGTCGACGACTTCGCCGGCGGCCACGTCGAGGCGTTGCTCCCGGGCGGCGCGCCGGCGGGCCCTCCGGCCGACCAGTCCCTATGGGTCGCCTCGACGGAGGGCTCGGGCCGCCAGTACCTGACCTGGGAGGTCAGCGGCGGGGACTGGACGGTCGCGCTCATGAACGCGGACGGATCGCCGGGGGTGGAGGCGAGCCTGAGCATCGGTGCGACCTTGCCGGGTCTGCTCTGGGTCGGCGTCGCCGTGCTGGGCGCGGGCGTGCTTCTCCTGGGGCTGTCCGTGCTGCTGATCGTGCTCGGCGCGCGCTCGCGGCCGCCTGCGCCGGCCGGCGCGGCGGTCGTCATTCCCTGAGCCGGCTGTCGGTAGTTGGCCGAAGGCGCCATCGGCGTCCGTCCCGATGCGCGGCGCCGCTCCCTCGGGAAGCCTGTCTCCGGAAAGGAGGCTGCGATGAAAGTCGAGCAGATCATGAGCAGCCCGGTGGTCACCGTTTCGCCGGACACGCCGCTGAGACAGGTGGCCGCGCTGATGGCCGAGAGGGGGATCTCCGGTGTGCCCGTAGTCGAGGGCGACACCGTCGTGGGAGTCGTCTCCGAGTCCGACATCGTGAGCAGGGAGGGCACCGTCGGCGGTGCCGAGGCCACGACGGCCGGGGAGGTGATGAGCGCGCCGGCCGTGACCGTCGAGCCCTGGCTGTCGGCCTTCGGCGCGGCCGCCCTGATGGCCTGGCACGACGTGAACCGGCTGCCGGTCGTCAGCCGGGGCCGCCTCGTGGGCATCGTCGCCCGGGCGGACCTGGTGCGCCTGTTCGCGCGTGGGGACGCCGAGATCGAGCGTGAGATCAGGGAGGAGGTCCTGCCGTCCCTCTCGCTGTCGCCGAACGACGTCTCCGTGAGGGTCACGCGAGGCGAGGTCACGCTCTGGGGTGACGTGGACAGCCCTCGGGATCTCGAGTCGCTTCCGCGTGCGGTACAGCGGGTCACGGGCGTCGTGCGGGTGCACTCGCGGCTTCGCTCGCCGGCGCTCGAGCGTCTCTAGCTAGCCCTGACGTCGCGGCGCCCGAACGCGGGCGCCGCGCGCCCCGCGGCGCCCGCGAGCAGCACCACCAGGAAGGCGGTGTGGGAGAGCGCCAGCCCGCTGCGGA
>JBBDQR010000096.1:0-4318 GCA_040905885.1 Gaiellaceae bacterium
GGGATGCCCATCATGTCCCAGGCCTCCCGCTCGTGCCAGTCCGCGGTCGGCCAGATCCCGACGACGCTCGGCACCGCCTCGCCGTCGTCGACCCACACCTGCACGCGCAGGCGCGGCGCGCCGTCGACGAGCTTCAGCAGGTGGTAGCTGACCGAGAACCGCTTCGGCTTCGCATCCGGCAGTGCCGCAAGGCCCCAGGAGCCGGGCGCGTTCAGGTCGCGGCCCGTGTGCGTGCCGTAGTAGCCGGCGACGCCCTCCGGCCCGGTCTGCCAGCCGAGGTAGTCCGTGGCGGTGATGTCGGAGAGGAAGTTGAAGCCCTCCTCGTCGCGCAGCCGCCTGCACGTCTCGAGCAGCTCGCCGGGCTCGACCACCAGCGTCTGTTCTATGACGCCACCCCCCGCACGTCGTACGCGGGCGGCACGCCGGCCTTGATCCGCTCCTGGAGCCGGACGATCCCCTCGACGAGCATCTCCGGCCGCGGGGGACACCCGGGCACGTAGATGTCGACCGCGACGATCTTGTCCACGCCCTGGAGGACGGCGTAGTTGTTGAACATTCCGGCCGAGCTCGCGCACGCGCCCATCGCGATCACCCACTTCGGCTCCAGCATCTGGTCGTAGATCTGCCGCAGCGGGGCGGCCATCTTGTGGGAGACGCGCCCCGAGACGATCAGCAGGTCGGCCTGGCGCGGCGACGAGCGGAAGACCTCGGCGCCGAAGCGCGCGATGTCGTACCGCGAGGAGACGATCGACATCATCTCGATCGCGCAGCAGGCGAGCCCGAACGTGTCCGGCCAGATCGAGTTCGCCTGCGACCAGCGGACCGCCTTCTCCACGGTCGTCAGCATCAGGCGCTCCTCGAGCTGGTCGACGCCGACCTCCTGCTCGAAGGCGCCGGGCCCCTTGCCCGGCCAGAGCAGCCGCTCGCTCTGGAGGCCGTAGTCGCGCAGGCGCGTGGGCTTGCGGCGCTCCTTCACGGCGCTACTGCCACTCCAGTGCGCCCTTACGCCAGACGTAGACGTAGGCGACGACGAGGATCCCGATGAAGAAGAGGAACTCGAAGAACGCGAACCAGGCGACCTCGCCGAGCACGGTCGCGAGCGGGTAGAGGAAGACGATCTCGATGTCGAAGACGATGAAGAGCATCGCCGTCAGGTAGAAGCTGATCGTGAACTTGTGCTGGCGGGGCGGTCCGGTCGACACACCAGACTCGAACGGCAGCTCGCGGGCGCGCGTGCGGCGCCTCGGCCGGGTGGCGAAGACGAACGAGAGCAGGATCATCGATGCGGGGATCGCCAAGGCGAAGACGCCGTAGATCAGGAAGGGCAGCCAGTTGTCGAGCATCCCCGCGGCGCCTCCTATCCCGCACTCCGAGGCGGCAACTTACCAACTCTCGCAGGGGCGCACGAGGAGAGGTGGATTCCGCTCAACCAAGCAGGTATCCGCTGTCACAAACTCGTCCGTTTCTACCGTACCTGACCGGGGGAGGATGACGGCGAGCCGCCCTGCTACGATCACCCGACATGGCAACGATCGAGCGCCAGGAGACCGTGCTGACCGTGACGCCGAACGCGGCGTCGAAGATCCTCGAGCTGATGCAGGAGGATCCGACCGAGGACGTCGCGGTTCTCCGCGTCGCCATCCAGGGCGGCGGCTGCTCGGGCTTCCAGTACGGGCTCGGGTTCGACCGCGGCGCTGTCGAGGGCGACCTCGAGTTCGAGCAGCACGGCGTCCGCGTCGTCGTCGACCCGTTCAGCGCGCCGTATCTCCAGGGCGCGACCGTGGACTTCGTGAACGGCCTCCAGGAGTCGGGGTTCAAGATCGAGAACCCCAATGCCGTCGCCTCATGCGGGTGCGGCCACTCGTTCCAGGTGGCCGACGAGGAAGTTCCTGAAGCTTCGCACGGCTGCGGCTCCGGCTGCAGCCACTGAGCGCGGCTCAAGGGCCGAGCAGAGTGGCCGGCACGACCGCGATGCCGTCGCGGCGCCTGTAGGCGCTCTGGCCCGTGTTGACGACCACCCGGTCGAGCAGATCGTCTCCAACCTGATCGGCCAGCCAGACAAGGTGGCGCACGTCGTCGTCGCCGATCGCTTGGGTGAGCTTGATCTCCACCGCGACGACGCGGCCATCCGGACGTTCGACGATCAGGTCGACTTCGTGGTCGCCGCTGAAGGTACGCAGGTGCCTGACCTTGGCCTCGCTCCGCTGGGCGCAGGTTCGCAAGCCGAGCGTGACGAGCGACTCGAACAGGTCGCCGAGGAGGGTCCCGTCCCGCGGCACGGGTGGACCGACCGGCCGTCCGGAAAGGAGTGCGTCGGCATCGACGCCGAGGAGCCGCGCGGCAAGGGCGGGATCGGCGAGCTGGTGCTTGGGCGGCGCGCTCAGCCGCGCAATGCGGCTCCGCGAGGGGAGCCATGCCGGAACGGGCTCGATCAGCCAGAGGCGCTCGAGGGCGTCCCGGTACGCAAGCCCAGTCTTCTTCGCCGGCGCGTCCTGTCCCTTCTTGCCGCCGGAGGCCGCGTGCCGGATCGTCTCGAATGAGGCTGACGTGGAGGAGGAGGCGGCATAGGCCGTCATCCAGCGCCGCAGCACGGCCGGGTTCCGGACGGTCTGGCCGATCTCGTCGAAGTCGCGATCGACCACCCGCTCGAGGTAGCTGTCGAGCTGGAGGCGCCGCGCGCGGTCGGGCAGGGCCCGGATCGCGGGGAAGCCAGAGGCGAGGATCTCGTCGACGTAGTTCTCGAGACGGACGTTCGTCTCGCCCTCGATCGGCGGCGCTTCGCCTGTGAGCAGACGAGCGAGGCTCACTGTCGGTTGGTCGAGTTGGCGCTCGGTCAGGGTGAGCGGCCGCATCCGGATGCTGACGATCCGTCCCGCACCCGAGTGAGTCGGCTGTTCCCGAGGTGCCGCCGAACCGGTGAGGAGAAACTGCCCGGGCAGCGCGCCGGCGTCGACGGCGTCTCGGACGAGGTCCCAGGATTCGGGCACGCGCTGCCACTCGTCGATCAGGACCGGCGGCTCCTGCGGAGCGACCAATCGAGCGGGGTCGCCCTCGATGACCGCGCGCTCTCCCGGATCCGTCAGGCGGTGGACAGTCCGCGCGCGGGTCAGCGCGGTCCGCGTCTTGCCGACCGCCTTTGCGCCCTCGAGCGCGATCGCCGGGAGGGCCGGCAGAAGCTCGTCGAGCTCGTCGTCGACGATGCGCGGAAGGTAGGCGGCGTGGTCGATTCAGCCAAGGTTACCAGAGCGCGCCACGACAATAGCCCATTTCGCGCCCAGTTAAGTATCCATTTCGCACGCTCTTGGGGTACCATTCCGCAGTCGGGAAGGTAGTCACTAAGGTGCTCGACGCGATGACCACCGATACTCCCCTTCGCGTCGCGGTCGTCGGCTCGGGCCCGGCGGGCTTCTACGCGGCCGGAGCTCTCCTCGCTGCCGAACCGCCCGCCGAGGTGGACATGCTCGAGCGGCTGCCGACGCCGTGGGGGCTCGTCCGGCTCGGCGTCGCGCCCGACCATCCGAAGCTCAAGGAGGCCTCGCGTGCCTACGAGAAGATCGCGCTGCGTCCGGGCTTCCGCTTCTTCGGCAACGTCGAGCTCGGCCGCCACGTGCGCCACGCCGACCTCGCGGAGCTGTACGACGCCGTGATCTACGCCGTCGGCGCCCAGACAGACCGGCGGCTCGGGATTCCGGGCGAGGACCTGCCCGGCTCGTGGTCGGCCACCGAGCTCGTCGCCTGGTACAACGGCCATCCCGACTACCCGCAGCTCGAGTTCGACCTCTCCGTCGAGCGCGCGGTCGTGGTCGGGGCGGGGAACGTCGCGCTCGACGTCCTGCGCATGCTCGCGCTCACGCGCGAGGAGCTCGCGCCCACCGACGCCACGGACGCGTCGATCGAGGCGATCGCCGGCTCCGCCCTGCGGGAGCTCGTGATGCTGGCGCGGCGCGGCCCCGCGCAGGCGGCGTTCACCACGCCCGAGCTGAAGGAGATGGGCGAGCTCGCCGGCGCCGACATCGACGTCGACCCGGCCCAGCTCGAGCTCGACCCGGTCAGCGAGGCGCGGCTCGAGACAGACACGAACGCGCGGCGGAACCTCGAGGTTCTGCGCGAGTTCGCGGCGCGGAAGCCGGAGGGAAAGCCGAAGACCGTGCGCCTGCGGTTCCTCGTCTCGCCGGTCGCGATCCTGGGCGAGGAGCTCGTCGAGGGCGTCGAGGTCGTTCGGAATCGGCTCGTCGACGAGCGCGCAGTTCCCACGGAGGAGCGGGAGACGATCGAGTGCGGGCTCGTCTTCCGGAGCGTCGGCTACCACGGGGTGGGG
>JBBDQR010000096.1:4328-30302 GCA_040905885.1 Gaiellaceae bacterium
CTTCGACGAGGGCAGCGGCACGATGCCCAACGACCGCGGACGCGTCGTCGACAAGAGCGGCGACCCGATCCCCGGTCTGTACTGCGCCGGCTGGATCAAGCGCGGGCCGACCGGCGTGATCGGCACCAACAAGAAGGACGCCACGGAGACGGTGCAGCTCCTGCTCGAGGACGCGCGGGAGGGCCGGCTCGAGCGCGCCGACGCGTCCGCGGAGGCGATCGTCGACCTGCTCGCCGAGCACGGCGCCCAGCCGGTGGTCTACGCCGGCTGGGAGGCGATCGACGCCTTCGAGCGGTCGCGCGGCGAGCCGCACGGCCGCCCGCGCGTGAAGCTCTGCACGTGGGACGAGCTGCTCGCCGCGGCGCGGACCTAAGGCGCGGGGCCCTTTCTGCCGAAAGGGACCCCAGATGCAGCATCTCGACGTCGAATGCCTCCGCTGCGGTGAGCGCCACCGCCTGGAGCACGTCGCCCTCCAGCACGTGCAGGAGAGCGAGTGCCCGCGCTGCGGGTATCTCGGCTGGACGGCCGTCGAGGACGACAAGCAGAGCATCCTGCGGCTCGTCGAGCCGACGCGGCTCGGCCTCGCCGGCTAGGGCCGCCGCACTACACTCGCCGCGTGAGCGGCAACGAGCTGTGGGGCCCAGAGACGCGGAAGGCGATCGCGAACTTCCCCGTCTCCGGCGAGCCGATTCCCGCTCCCGTCGCCCGCTGGCTCGGCCGGATCAAGGCCGCCGCGGCGCGGGTGAACGCGGAGCTGGGGCTCCTCGACGCCGAGAAGGCGGAGCGGATCGCGGCCGCCGCCGATCGCGTGGCCGCGGGCGAGCTCGACGACCAGTTCCCGATCGACGTCTTCCAGACCGGCTCGGGCACGTCCTCGAACATGAACGCGAACGAGGTGATCGCCGCGCTCGCCGGCGAGGACGTGCACCCCAACGACGACGTCAACATGGGCCAGTCCTCGAACGACGTCTTCCCGAGCGCGGTGCAGCTCGCGGCGCTCGGCGAGCTGAACGAGGACCTACTCCCGGCGCTGGACCGGCTGGCCTCGTCCCTCGCGGCGAAGGCGGCCGAGTTCGAGGACGTCGTCAAGTCCGGGCGAACGCACCTGATGGACGCGGTCCCGGTCACGCTCGGGCAGGAGTTCGCGGGCTATGCGGCGCAGGTGCGGCAGGGGATCGCCCGGATCGAGTCGACGCTCGAGCGGCTCGGCCAGGTGCCGCTCGGCGGCACCGCTGTCGGCACGGGCCTGAACACGCATCCCGAGTTCGGCGAGCGCGTGCGGGCGCGGCTCTCCGAGGACACCGGCCTGCGCGTGCTTGCCCCTGCCGACCCGTTCGAGGCTCAGGCCTCGCGGGACGCGATCGTGGAGGCGTCGGGCGCCCTCAAGACGCTCGCCGTCTCGCTGACGAAGATCGCCAACGACATCCGCTGGCTGGGCTCGGGCCCGCGCGCCGGGCTCGCCGAGATCTTCCTCCCGGAGCTCCAGAAGGGCAGCTCGATCATGCCGGGCAAGGTCAACCCGGTCATCCCGGAGGTCGTGACCCAGGTGGCCGCGCAGGTCGTGGGCAACGACCAGGCGATCGCGGTCGGCGGCATGCAGGGCCACTTCGAGCTGAACGTCTTCGTGCCGCTGCTCGCGCGGAACATCCTCGACTCGATCAAGCTGCTCGCCGCCGCGTCGCGACTGTTCGCCGAGAAGTGCGTCGACGGGATCGAGGCGAACCGCGAGCAGTGCGAGCGCTACGCGGAGCTGACGCTGTCCGCGGCGACGGCGCTGAACCCGCACATTGGCTACGACAAGGCGACCGAGATCGTCAAGGAGGCGGCCGCGTCGGGCCGGTCGCTGCGTGAGGTCGCCCGCGACGCAGGCGTGCCCGAGGACGTGCTCGACCACGCCCTCGACTACAGCGCGATGGCGCGCCCGCACGGCTAGAAAATCCGTCCGGACTTATCTAGAGTCAGCCCGTATGTGCGGCTGCGCCGGTCAGGCGCAACCGGCTCTGGGTGCGAAATCAGGACTGGGAGGAGAGGGAATGTCTGAACGTCTTCGCGTCCGGCGTAGCCGGGCGCTCACCGGCGTCGCGACAGTCTTCGCGATCGCCGGTCTCACACTCGCGACGGCGGGCTCCGCCGCCGAGGCTCCGGAGGCGATCGATCCGATCACGCCTGCCGTCAGCCTCGACAGCAACCAGCCCGTGGCCGAGACCTTCGGCTCGTGGTTCGTCGAGCTGGCGAGCCCGCCGGCCGTCAAGGGTACGAGCTCGGCGAAGCTCAATGCCGAGAAGCAGGCGTTTCGCAAGGCTGCGGCCGACGCGGGCGTCACCTACTCGGAGCGGTTCGCGTTCAATACGCTCTGGAACGGGCTCTCGATCGACGCCGACGCGGGTCAGCTGACCGCGCTCTCGCGTCTCTCGGGCGTCAAGGCGGTCTACCCCGTCATGGAGGTCACGCTGGGTCCAGTCGGGGAGATCGTTCCCGAGCTCGCGACCGCGATCACGCAGACCCAGGCCGACCTTGCGCAGGCCGACGGCTGGGACGGCACGGGCGTCAAGGTCGCGGTCATGGACACCGGCGTCGACTACGACCACCAGGACCTGGGCGGCGACGGGGTGAACCGGCTGAACAGCAAGGTCTTCCCGACCTCGCGCGTCGTCGCCGGTTACGACCTCGTCGGCGACAAGTTCCGCGCGGACTCGTCCTCGCCGCTGTACGACCCGAAGCCGCATCCGGATCCGTATCCGGACGACTGCAACGGGCACGGCACGCACGTGTCCGGCATCGTCGGCGCGAACGCGGCCGGTCCCGACGGCGCCACCGGCGTCGCCCCGAACGTGACGTTCGGCGCCTACCGCGTGTTCGGCTGTGGAGGCTCGACGACCGCCGACATCATGATCGCGGCGATGGAGCGGGCCCTCGCGGACGGTATGCACGTGCTGAACATGAGCATCGGCTCTGCGTTCGCGAACTGGGACCAGTACCCGACAGCCGCGGCGAGCAACAACCTCGTCGACCAGGGCATGGTCGTCGTCGCGTCGATCGGCAACAGCGGCGCGAATGGCGTCTGGTCGGCCGGAGCACCCGGCGTCGGCCAGAAGGTGATCGGCGTCGCGTCGTTCGACAACACGCACGTCCAGCTGAACACGTTCGAGGTCGACCCGGCCGGCATCACGGCCGGTTACGGCAACGCCGCGGCGGCACCGGCGGCTCCGACGTCGGGCAGTCTCCCGCTGGCGAGGAGCGGCACGTCCTCGTCGACGGCGGATGCCTGCAACGTGGGCGGCGTGAGCCCCTTCACTCCCGGCCAGTTCGCCGGGCAGGCGGTGCTCATCCGGCGTGGTACGTGCACGTTCTTCGAGAAGTCGAACAACGCGTACAACGCCGGCGCCGAGGCTGTCGTCCTCTACAACAACGTCGCCGGCCGTTTCAGCCCGACGGTTGCGCCGGGCGTTCCGATCCCCGTGGTCGCGATCTCGAATACCGAGGGCGTCGCGATCGACGCTGCGATCGCCGGCGGCCCTCAGACGCTGACCTGGACCGCGAACCAGGGCACGTTCCCGAATCCGACGGCCGGGCTCATCTCGAGCTTCAGCTCGTACGGGACGGGGGCGGAGCTCGACCTGAAGCCCGACATCGGTGCTCCGGGCGGGCTGATCCGCTCGACCTGGCCGCTCCAGGCCGGCGGGTACGCCACCATCAGCGGCACGTCCATGTCCTCGCCGCACACCGCGGGGGCAGTGGCGCTGCTGCTCCAGGCCGATCCGGGCCTCACGCCGGCGCAGATTCGCGACCGGCTCCAGAACACCGCTCTGCAGCGTCCCTGGCAGGGGAACCCGGGTCTCGGACTCCTCGACCAGGTGCATCGGCAGGGTGCCGGCATGGTGCAGATCAAGAACGCGATCGACGCACCGGTCAGCATCTCGCCCGGGAAGCTGCTCCAGGGGGAGTCGGGCACAGCCATGTCGCACACGCTCACGCTGACGAACGGTTCGGCGACGGACGTCACATACAACCTGTCGCACGTTCCCGCGTTGTCCACCTTCGGCAATACGTTCGCTCCGTCGGCGACGACGAGCGGCGCGGCCGCCGGTGGGCCGATCACGTTCAGCGCGAACCCGGTGACGGTGCCGGCGGGCGGCTCGGCCAGCGTGGACGTCACGATCCCGCGTCCGAACTTCGGCGCGGCGAACAAGCTCGTCTACGGCGGCTACATCCGGTTCACGCCGTCAGGCGGCGGCATCATGCTGAACGTCCCGTACGCCGGCTTCGGCGGCGACTACCAGGGCTTCGCCGTGATGACCTCCGGCGGGGCGGCCGGCTTCCCGAAGCTGGCCGAGCGGGTCGGGTTCGTGTCGGCGGGCGACTTCACGCCGACCTACTCGTTCCCGACCGGGACGCCCGTCTACGACATGCAGGGCTTCAACGTGTTCGGTCGTCTCGTCCGGGACGTCCCGACGGTGGCGGTCCATCTCGACCACCAGGCAAGGTGGCTGAAGATGACGCTGCTCAATGCGGACGGCTCCCCGGTGTCGTTCGGCGGCTCGGGCCTAACGCTCGACCCGACGGCGATCTTCGACGAGTTCCTGCCGCGCAACAGCACGTCCGGCGGGTTCTTCGCCTTCGAGTGGGACGGCACGCTCATGTCCTTCACGAAGGCCGGCAAGGGCACGAACAAGGTCGTCCCCGACGGCGACTACCGCCTGAAGATCGACCTGCTGAAGGCCGGCGGTGACGCGTCGGCAGCCGGGCACACGGAGACGCTCACGACTCCGGTGTTCACCATCGACCGGCCCTAGCACGGGCGATACGCAGTGACGAGAGGGCCGGCGGAGACGCCGGCCCTCTCGCTTTTCCGAGTCGAGATCTGGAAAAGTCGCCCGGACTCGATTAGAGTCAGGCCGTTGGCACTTGCGGCCGTGCGGACGTCGGTGGGCCGCGCTCTTGGGAACAAAGGACTGGGAGGGAGAGGGCATGTCTGAAAGCCTGCGCGTCCGCCGGTACGGCAGGGCGCTCACCGGCGTCGCGGCGCTCGTCGCGATCGCCGGACTCACACTTGCGACCGCGTCGGCCCAGGGAAGCCTGAGCCGCGCCGGGAGCGCAACGAACGTCTACATCGTGCAGCTGGCTGGCGAGCCGGCCGTCACCTACGAGGGCGACATCGCCGGCCTGCCGGCGACGAAGCCCGCGAAGGGCGAGAAGATCGACCCGGAGAGCGCGAACGTCAAGCGCTTCGTCGCGCATCTCAACGCCCGCCACGACGCTGTGCTCGCGAGCGTGGGCGGGGGCCACAAGCTCTACGACTACGACTACGTCATCAACGGCTTCGCCGCGCAGCTGACGGCGGCGCAGGTCAAGCAGCTCGAGAAGAACCCGGAGGTCGTCTCCATCGAGACGGCCGAGGAGTGGTATCCCGACACGTCGACGACGCCGAGCTTCCTCGGCCTCACCGGTGCCGGAGGCCTCTGGGAGCAGCTCGGCGGCCCCAGCAGCGGCACGAACTCGTCGAACGCCACGGGCGCCGGTGAGGGCATCGTCGTCGGCATCATCGACACGGGCATCTGGCCGGAGCACCCGAGCGTGAGCGACCGCGTCAACGGGAAGCTCATGTACAGGCCGCTTCCGGGCAACCGCTGGAAGGGCAAGTGCGCGTCGGCCGAGATCGTCACCGACGGCTCCTGGGACGCGAACCTCTGCAACAACAAGCTCGTGGGGGCCCGCTTCTTCCTCGAGACGCGTGAGGCGGTCCAGGGCCCGGTGGTCGCGCCCGACTTCCGGTCGCCGCGTGACCTGAACGGCCACGGCAGCCACACCGGGACGACTGCGGCCGGTAACCACAACATCACGCCCACGGGCTCGCTCGCGGGCTTCCCGCCGATGAGCGGAATGGCGCCGCGCGCTCGCATCGCCGCGTACAAGGTCTGCTGGCCGAGCTGCTTCACGCCGGACAGCGCGGCCGCGTTCGACCAGGCCGTGGCGGACGGCGTCGACGTGCTGAACTTCTCGATCAGCGGCTCGACGTCCGCGGTTGTCGGCTTCGTCCAGAACGCGACCCGGCGGGCGGCCGAGGCGGGCGTGTTCGTCGCCATGTCGGCCGGCAACAGCGGTCCCGGCGACAGCACGGTCGCGCATGTCATGCCGTGGGTGACGACCGTCGCGGCGGGCACGCATCCGCGGCCCGCGAACGGCGTCGTCACGCTCGGCAGCGGCGCCGTCTTCAACGGCGTCTCGCTGATCAAGTCGACGGTCGGCCCTGCCCCGGTGATCCGGGCGCAGGACGCCGGCCTCCCGACGGCGAACCCGAACCTGCTCCGCCAGTGCTTCTCCTCGCAGGAGCCGAACACCGGCGGGCAGCCCCAGCTCGACCCGGCGAAGGTCGCCGGCAAGATCGTCGTCTGCGAGCGCGGCGGGGCGGCTCCTCTGAACGCCCGCGTCGACAAGAGCGCGGCAGTGAAGGAGGCCGGCGGCGTGGGCACGATCATCATCAACACGTCTGCCAACTCGCTCAACGGCGATGTCCACACGCTCCCGACCGTGCACCTGGCGCACACCGACCTTGCGGCGGTCCAGACGTATGCCCAGACGGTGGGTGCGACGGCGACGCTCAGCCCGGGCTCGACCGCGCCGAACGCGGCGCCGTTCGTCGCGGCGTTCTCGTCCCGCGGCCCGCAGGCCGGTGCGCCGGCCCTGCTCAAGCCGGACGTGATCGCGCCCGGCGTGGACATCCTCGCCGGGTACTCGCCGGCGTCGTTCGAGCTGTTCAACATCATCAGCGGAACCTCGATGTCGAGCCCGCACGTCGCCGGCCTGGCGGCGCTACTCAAGCACCGGCACCCGAGCTGGACGCCGATGATGATCAAGTCGGCCCTGATGACGACGGGCTACGACATCCTCGGATCCTTCACGGACAACGCTACGGCCTCGTCGGAGGCCCGGCGGGCGTTCGCGCAGGGTGCGGGGCACGTCCGGCCGACGCTGGCCGCGGATCCGGGACTGGTCATCGAGCACGTGGCCGCCGATTGGCCGCGCTACATCTGCGGCGTCGGCCAGGCGAGCTGCTCGAACCCGCTGCATCCGACCGACCTGAACGGCGCCTCGGTCGCGATCGCCGCGATGCCGGGCGCCCAGACCGTCGCCCGGACGGTGCTGAGCGTCTCGGGCAACTCGCAGACGTACAGCGCATCGTTCTCCGGCTTGCCCGGGATCGACGCCTCGAGCGATCCGGGCATGTTCACGATCGCGCCCGGCGCTTCGCAGGCGCTCAACCTGTCGTTCACGACGAACGGCGCAGCGCTGAACAAGTACCAGGCCGGCCACCTGACGCTGATCCCTGCGGCGGGTGGGAACGCGGTGCGGATCCCGATCGTGATCCGGCCGGTCGCGATCGCAGCTCCCCCGAGCGTCACCTCCGACGGGTCGCCCGTGAGCTGGGACGTCAAGACCGGCTACACCGGCACGCTCGCGGCGTCCGTCGCAGGCCTCGTGCCGGCGACCACGACGCCCTGGACCGTGGCGCAGGACCCGGATCAGACGTTCAACCCCGCGGATCCCACCGGCACGTTCAGCAAGAACGTCGTCGTGCCGGCGAACTCGCTCTTCCGGGCGGGGATCTACGAGGACGCGATCACGCCCTCGGGCACTGACATCGACCTCTACGTGTACCTCGGCACGAGCCTCGTCGGCGTCAGCGCCGACGGCGACTCGAACGAGGAGGTCACGCTCCGGACGGGCGCGGGCGGCGTCACGCTGACGGTGTACGTCCACGGCTGGTCGACCAACGGCCCGTCGGCGACGGGCACGCTGTTCGACTGGGTTGCCACGACGACGGCAGGCAACACGACCCTCTCGGGGGTCGGGCCGGCCGTGACGGGCGCCACCCAGACGCACACCGCGTCCTTCAGCGGCCTCACGGCCGGGACGCGGTACCTGGGCGAAGTGCGGTACAGCGACGGGTCGTCGACCATCGGTCGCACGATCCTGACCGTTCGCACGCCCTAGCACGACCCGCAACTCCGCATGAAGAGAGGGCCGGCGGCAACGCCGGCCCTCTTTCACTCGTTCCAGGGATTGTGATCCCGGGGGACCGCAACCACCATGAGCACGACACATTTGCGGTCCAGCTAGGGACAGGGAGAGGCACACACATGCGGAAGACCAGCTCGCTCTTCGTCGTGCTCGCGGCCGCGCTCGTGATGGCGGTTCCCGCGAGCGCAATCCAGTTCGGCACGCCGGACGGCGACAACCATCCTCAGGTGGGGATCGCCGTCTTCTACACCGCCGAGGGCAGGCCGCTCTGGCGCTGCAGTGGCACGCTGATCTCGCCGACGCGGTTCCTGACGGCGGGCCACTGCACGTCGGGGGCGGCAATCGCGCAGGTCTGGTTCACCTCGGGCCGGCCGGCCGGCTATCCGTTCGCCGGCGGCGTTCTGGGGACTCCTCACGCGCACCCGAGCTACGCCGACTTCGCGGCGTTCCCGGCGAACTACGACGTCGGCATGGTCGTTCTCAACGCGCCCCAGGGCGGCCCGTACGCGTCACTGGCGCCGGCCGGCTACCTCGACGGCGTCAAGGGCGGCAGCCACACGACGTTCGACCTCGTCGGCTACGGCCTCCAGGATGCGCTCCCGCCGGTGCTCGTTGCGCAGGTGACGCGCTACTTCGGCCAGGCGAAGCTCGTCAACACGAAGAGCGCCTACAACGCGGGCTACAACGTCCAGCTGACGGCCGCGCCCGGAACGGGCGGGGCGCTCTGCTTCGGGGACTCCGGCGGCCCGGTGTTCCTCGAGGGCACGACGAGGATCGTCGCGGTCAACTCGTTCGTGCTCAACTCGCAGTGCATGGGCACCGGGTTCTCGTATCGCACGGATACGGCGGACTCGCTCGCCTTCGTCAACAGCTTCGCTCCCTAGCGAGGGCTAGTAGGCGACAGCGCCACCCGCGGTTTCCGCGGCGTGGCGCTGCTCGTCTGCGCGGTAGCTCGAGCGGACGAGCGGGCCCGAGAACACCGAGCCGAAGCCGAACGCCTCGCCCTGCTCCCGGAGCCAGCGGAACTCGTCCGGGTGCACCCAGCGGTCGATCGTGGCGTGCTTCGGTGACGGCTGGAGGTACTGGCCGATCGTGACGACGTCGACCCCGTGCTCGCGGAGGTCGCGCATCGTCTCGACCACCTCGTCGTTCGTCTCACCGAGGCCGACGATGATCCCCGACTTCGTCAGGACGGGATAGTCCGCAACGTCCTTGGCCCGCGCGAGCAGCCAGAGCGCCTTCTCGTACGACGCCTTCGCGCCGCGCATGCGCGCGTGCAGCCGGCGCACCGTCTCGATGTTGTGGTTGAACACCTCCGGCCGCTCGGCGAGCACGACCCGCAGCGCCTCCTCCTCCACGCCGAGGAAGTCGGGCGTCAGCACCTCGACGCTCGCCTCCGGCACCTTGGCCTTGAGCGCCCTGATCGTCGCCGCGTAATGACCGGCGCCGCGGTCGGGCAGGTCGTCGCGGTCGACCGACGTCACGACGACGTGCCGTAGCCGCATCCGCTTCGCCGTCTGCGCGAGCCGGAGCGGCTCGAGCGGGTCCGGCGGCCCGTCGGGCTTGCCCGAGTGGACGTAGCAGTACCGGCAGGCCCGCGTGCAGGTGTCGCCCAGGATCTGGAACGTCGCCGTGCCGCGCCCCCAGCACTCGGCGATGTTCGGGCAGCGCGCCTCCTCGCAGATCGTGTGCAGGGCGGCGCCGTGGATCAGCTGCCGCACCTCGGCGTAACGGGAGTCGGCGCTCGGAGCGCGCACCTTCATCCACTCCGGGCGGCGCGGGCGTTCTGCGACCGGCTGCGAGCTCTCCATTCCTGGCAGTCTACGGACCGTGGTGCCCGAGGCTCCCATGGAGGAATCGGAGGTGGGCCGCGTCCCGGCCGGCGCGGGCTGGTTCGTCCTGAACACGAAGGAGGCTCGGTGGCGCGACAGCGGGCCGCTCGGGAAGCTCACGTTCTTCGAGGGGGACAAGGCCGGCTTCGCCCAGCTCGGGATCAACGTCGGCATCCTCGAGCCCGGCCAGCCGATGGCGATGTACCACTACGAGAACGAGCAGGAGGACTTCCTCGTCCTCTCGGGCGAGGCGCTGCTGATCGTCGAGGGCCAGGAGCGGCCGCTGAAGGCCTGGGACCTCGTCCACTGCCCGTCGGGGACGCGGCACGTGATCGTCGGCGCGGGGGACGGCCCCTGCGTCATCGTCTCGGTCGGCACGCGCACGGCGGGCGAGGACTGGGGCGCGTACACGGTCGACGAGGCCGCGCTCCGGCACGGCGCCGGGGTGGAGCAGGAGACGACCAAGTCCGCCGAGGCCTACGCTCGTTTCCCGCCGGACCGGTTCACCCGCTACCAGGACGGCTGGCTACCGGGCTAGCTGGGCGTGACGGGGCTGGGGCCAGAGGCCCGGCCCGTCGTCCGCGGGCACGTCCTCGAAGGCGAGCCCGAAGACCTCCTCCAGCGCCGCGGCCGCGGCCGGCCGGACCTCGTCCACCGTCACGGGGCGGCCGAGCTCGCGCGCCATCGTCGTGAAGGCTGCGTTCTCGAGCCCGCAGGCCGTGATCCAGTCGCTGAACGGCGCGGGATCGAGGTCGACGTTGAGCGCGTACCCGTGCGTCGTCACCCAGCGCGAGACATGAACTCCGATCGACGCGATCTTGCGCGGCCCGCCACCACCGGCCGCGTCCGGCTCCCGCCGGGCGGAGCCCGGCTCCGCCGGACGCTCGCGCCGCTCGCGGCGCTCCAGTCGGGGGGCCGTGCTACTTGCACTGTCCCCCCTCCCTGCGCTTGCGAGCGACGCGCCGGAGGCGGCGGGAGGCGACTCCAGCCAGACGCCGGTCAGCCCCTCGAGCCGCGCTCCCTCGATGCCGAACGCGCTCAGGGTGCGGATCAGCGACTCCTCGAGGTCGCGGACGTACTTCTTGACATTCTTGCCATGCCGCTTCAGGTCGAGGATCGGGTAGCAGACGAGCTGGCCCGGCCCGTGGTAGGTGGACTTGCCGCCCCGGTCGGTCTCGACGATCTCGACGGGAACGTCTCTCAGCTCTTCCGGCAACGTGCGCCTGCCGAGGGTCACCACCGGTGGATGCTCCAGCAGCAGCACCGTTTCGGGGATCGCGCCCTGCGACACGGCCGCGGCGAGCGAGCGCTGGAGCTCCCACGCCTCTCGGTACGGCACGACTCCGGGCTCGATCAGGTAGGCGCCTTCGGCCACGAACCGACTGTATCCGGCGTAGCTCAGGCCGAGCGCTCGCCGAACATCCAGCGGTGCCCTTCCGGGTCCTCCGCCGAGTAGATCCGGAAGCCGATCCCCGGCTCCTCGGGCGCGCGCAGGATCGTGGCGCCCTCGGCGCGCGCCCGCTCGTAGTGCGCGCCGACGTCGTCGACCTCGACGAAGTGCCCGTCGATCACCCACGGGTTGTCGTACGCGCGGCGAGCCGCCTCGGACTCGGCGCGCAGCGTGCGCGGGCTCGCGTAGCCGGCCGGTGTCGAGAGGTAGATCGTGGCGCCCTCGAGGTCGAGCTCCGCATGCGTGATCCTCCCGTCCTCCTCGTACCGCGCTTCGCGGTTCTCGCGGAAGCCGAACGCGCGCTCGAGCCAATCGATCGCCGCCGCCGCGTCCTCGTAGCCGAGGAAGGGAACGACGCGCTGGGCCATCAGTAGCGCTCGGCTTCCCAGGTCTGGAGCCGCTCGCGCAGGTCGCGCAGGAAGCGGCCGGCCAGGGCGCCGTCGACGAGCCGGTGGTCGTACGTGAGCGTCAGGTTCATGATCGGCCGGATCGCGATCACGTCCTGGCCGAGGTCGTCCTGTACCACCCACGGCCGCTTGACGACCGCGTAGGTGCCGAGGATGGCGGCCTGCGGCTGGCTGATCACCGGCGTCCCGTGGAAGGTGCCGTAGCCGCCCGGGTTCGTGATCGTGAAGGTGCCGCCCTGGACGTCGTCGGGCGTCAGCTGCTTGTCGCGGGCACGCTGCGCGATCTCCGTGACAGCCTTGGCCATGCCGAGCAGGTTGAGCCCCTCGGCGCCCTTGACGACGGGCACGATCAAGCCCTTGCCGTCCGCGAGCTCGACGGCGAAGCCGAGGTTGACGAAGTTGCGCGTGACGATCTGGTCGCCGCGCAGCTCGCCGTTGATCCACGGGTAGTCGCGGAGCGTCTCGACCGTCGCCCGCGCCACGAAGATGAGAAAGGTCGGGTTGACGCCGTAGGCGGCCTGGTACTCGGCCTTCAGCTGCTCCCGGATCGCGACGACCTTCGACATGTCGACCTCGATCGCGCTCGTGACGTGCGCGGAGGTGTCCAGCGAGCGGCGCATGTGCTCGGCGATGCCGCGCCGCATGGCCGACACCGGCTCGAGCTGCTCGCCGGGAACCGCGGCTGCGGGGGTGGGCGCCGGCTTCGGGGCCTCGGTCGCCGCGGGAGCCTCGGCCGGCTTCGGCGCGGCGGGCGCCTCGGCGGGGGCGCCTCCCTGCTCGAGGAAGGCGAGGATGTCCTTCTTCGTCACGCGGCCGCCGCGGCCGGTGCCGGGCACTTGGCCGGGGTCGATCCCGTGCTCGGACGCGATCCGCGCCACGACCGGGGAGACGAACGCCTTGCCGTCGCCCGATGGCGCAGGAGCCGGAGCGGGCGCCTCGGCGACAGGCTCGGGCGGCGGCGCCTCCTCGGCCTTCTCCTCCGGCTCGGGCTCCGTCGCCGGTGCGGGGGCCGCGACGTCGGCGCCCTCCGGCGCGATCACGGCCAGCTTCGTGCCCACGTCCACGGTCTCGCCCTCCTGCACCAGGATCTCGGCGACGACGCCGGTGCCCGGGCTCGGGACCTCCGTGTCGACCTTGTCCGTCGAGATCTCGAGCAGCGACTCGTCGGCCTCGATCGTGTCGCCGACCTGCTTGAGCCACTTCGTGATCGTCCCCTCGGAGACGGAGACGCCCATCTGCGGCATGACGACGTCGATCGTCTGCGTCGCGGCCATCAGTACTCCGCGAGCTCGCGCAGGCCGGCCGCGACGTCCTCGACCTGCGGGATGAACGCCTTCTCGAGCGGCGGCGAGAACGGCACCGGCGTGTCGGGGGCGGCGATGCGCTTGATCGGCGCGTCGAGTGACTCGAACGCCTCCTCGGCGATCGTGGCGGCGATCTCGGCGCCAAAGCCTGCGGTGCGCGTGTCCTCGTGGAGGATGAGCACCTTCGAGGTCTTCTCGGCCGAGGCGAGCACGGCCTGCTTGTCCCAGGGCAGGATCGAGCGCAGGTCAACGATCTCGACCGAGACGCCGTCCTCCTCGAGCTGCTTCGCGGCCTCCGCGGCGGTATAGACCATCGCGCCCCAGGTGATCACGCTGACATCGTTGCCCTCCCGGTGGACGCGCGCCTTGCCGATCGGTATCTCGTAGCGCTCCTCCGGGACCTCGCCCTTGATCCGCCGGTAGAGATGCTTGTGCTCGAAGTAGAGCACCGGGTTCGGATCCTGGATCGCGGAGGCGAGCAGCCCCTTGGCGTCCTCGGGCGTCGACGGGCAGACGATCTTCAGCCCAGGGATGTGCGCGAAGGACGACTCCGGGTTCTGCGAGTGGAACGGGCCGCCGGAGAAGCCGCCACCCGAGGGCAGGCGGAGCGTGATCGGCACGGGCGTGCCGGCGCGGTAGTGCTGCTTCGCCGCGACCGTGACGATGTGGTCCCAGGCGCAGGAGACGAAGTCGGAGAACTGCATCTCGGCCACCGGGCGGAGGCCCATGATCGAGGCGCCGGTGCAGGCGCCCATGATCGCCGTCTCGGAAAGCGGCGAGTCGATCACGCGCCACGGCCCGAACTCCTCCTGGAAGCCTTGCGTGACCTTGAAGGCGCCGCCGTAGACGCCCACGTCCTCGCCGATCACGAACACACGGTCGTCGCGGCGCATCTCCTCGCGGAGCCCGTTCGAGATCGCCTGGATGTAGGTGATCTCGGCCATCAGTGGTGCGGGGTGTCGAGCTCCTCGGGGGAGGCGTAGACACCGTCCGTGACCGTGCCGGGGTCGGGGAACGGCGACTCGTCGGCGCGCGCGATCGCGTCGTTGAGGATCTTCTTGACCCCGCCGGAGATCTCGTCCTCCTCCTCGTCGGTCAGGTCGGCATTCTCGCGCAGCCAGGTGCGGAAGCGCTCGATCGGGTCCTTGGCGGCCCACTCCTCGAACATCTCCTTGGGCACGTAGAAGGCGTCGTCGTGGACGGCGTGGCCCTCCATGCGGAGCGTGACGCTCTCGATCAGCGTGGGGCCGCCGCCCTGGCGCGCCTTCTCGATCGCGCTCTTGGCCTCGCGGTAGACGGCGAGCACGTCCGTTCCGTCGACGACGACGCCCTCGAAGCCGTAGGCGGCGGCGCGGTCGGCGACGTGCTCGACGCTGTAGCCGAGGTAGGTCGGCGTCGAGTACGCCCACTGGTTGTTGTCGCAGATGAAGACGACCGGCAGCCGGCGCACGCCGGCGAGGTTCATGCCTTCGTGCGTGTCGCCCCGCGCGGCGGCGCCCTCGCCGAACCAGGCCACCGCGACGCGCGGCTCCTCCCGGATCCGGAAGGCGAGCGCGCAGCCGACGGCCACCGGCAGCATCGCCGGCAGGTGGCTGACCATCGCGAGCAGGCCGAGCTTGGAATCTGCCATGTGGACGTTGCCGTCCTTGCCCTTCGTCGGCCCGTCCGCGCGGCCCATGTACTGGGCGAAGATGCGCCACGGCTCGACGCCGCGGGTGACGTGGACGCCCATGTCGCGGTGCAGCGGCGTCCCGACGTCCTTCGGGCCCATCGCAGTGGCGACGCCGACGGCGGCGCCCTCGTTGCCGCGCCCGGTGTAGAAGGAGCCGGGGATCTTCCCCTGCTTGTAGAGGATGTGGCCGCGGTCCTCGATCCCGCGGGTGACCAGCATGTGCCGGTAGATCCCGAGCAGGTCCTCGCGGTCGAGGCCGGCGTCGCGGATCTCCCGGAGCGAGGTGACGGGCTCGGCTTCCCGGACGGCCATCGGGGCCGAGTCTAACGAGTGCGGCCGGCCCAGCCGCTCGCCTTGCTACTCCGGTTGCGCGCGTCCGCCCGCGGGCGATCCCTTGGCCGCCTTCTTGGCCTTCGCGGACTTCTTCGTCGCCTTCTTCTGCTGCACCGCCCGGTCGCTCTTCGCCGGGATCAGCGCCAGCTCCGCAGCCGCGGCCTCCGTGCCCGGCGGCGTCGGCTCGGGATAGAGGCCCGCCTGGCCCGTTCCGGCGAAGATCGCGGCGCTCGCGGTGCCGGCGGCCAGCGCTTCCTTGAGCAGGTGGGCTTCGACGTCCTCCTGCTCCGGTGTGGGGGTCTGCTCGTCCATGCATCTCCTCAGTTCGGGGGTCGTCCTCCAAGACGGGCCGCCTGGGCGCCATCTTCCCCTAAAGTCGGCTCGTGGCCAAGAACTGGCTCAAGGAGGAGCGGCGGAAGACGCTCGGCGACTGGGTGGCCGTCTGCGTCGCCTGCGGCTTCGCGGTGCGCTACGTCGACGAGCGGGAAGGGGAGTTGCCGCCTGCCTGCCCGCAGTGCGCCGGGGAGCTGCGCGCCCGCTGTCCCGCCTGCGGCTCGCGTTTCTCGTCGGCCTTCGCGGTCGAGTGCGAGGCCTGCGGGGGCGCGCTCAGGCCCGCCGAGCTCTTCGGCACGCCGATCCGCAAACGGAAACGGAGGTCCTAGCCATGGAAGCTCGGCTGGAGCAGGTGGAGTCGGGCCTCGTGCCCGTGAGCCCGGGTTGGTTCGTCCTGAACCTCGCGGACGCGGCCTGGGTGGAGAACGAGCTTGCGGGCGGCATCACGATCCTCGAGTCCGACGAGTTCTTCCTGCAAGGGCGGCCCGAGCTCACGGCGTACGAGAAGCAGCTCGCCGGCTTCAACGTCCGCGTGATCCAGCCCGGCCAGATCGGGCTCTATCACTACGAGACGCACCAGCAGGAGGACTTTCTCGTCGTGCAAGGCGAGTGCCTGCTCCTGGTCGAGGAGCAGCAGCGACGCCTGCGCGCGTGGGACTACGTCCACTGCCCGCCGGGGACGGCGCATGGATTCGTCGGCGCAGGCGACGGCCCGTGCGTGATCGTGGGCGCGGGGAACCGGACGAACGAGGGGGAGATCGTGAGGCCCCGCTCCGAGCTCGCCCTGAGCCACGGCGCCGGCGTCGAGGAGGAGACGACGCGCTTCCCGCACGAGCGCTTCGGGCCGTGGCCGCTGCAGCGCCCGGCCCGCTGGGGCGAGCTGCCCTGGGCTACTTGATCGCAGAGAAACGGATGACCGTGACGGTGTCGTCCTCGGTCACCTCGCGGTTGTAGAGGCGGCCGAGGAAGTCGGCCATCTCCTCCGGCCGGCGGATCTCCGGGTTGTCGTGCTCGATCTCGCGCGGGGAGAGGTCGCCGAGGCGCTTGACGTCGACCTTGTCGATGACCGCGTCGAAGATCCGGTCCCGCGGCGAGAAGCGGGTGCCGCAGAGCACCTGCACGACCATCCCCTTCCTGTATTTGCCCGACTTGTCGCCCAGCCGGATCGTCGCGGTCTTCCGATAGCTGCGGAGCTGATCGGCGACCAACGGCGAGTAGAAGTTCAGGGCGTACATCGGAGTCCCGTGCGGCAAGGGCCGCGCAATCATAAGCCCTCGCGGACGGCGTCCAGCGCCCGCTCGGCCATCTCCCGCTCGCCCCCGTAGGCGAGCAGGGACGGGGCCTTCTCGAGCGGCAGCCAGCGTGCCTCGGCGACCTCGTGCGCGAGCGCGGGCGGCAGGTCGCCGAGCCGGCCGCCGCTGTAGCGGAAGAGGTAGAAGCTGACGACCTTGAAGACGCGCTCGCCCTGCCACGTGTAGACGTAGCGCACGTCCCCGAGCTTCCGGAGGGCCCGCGCGCGGACGCCGGTCTCCTCCTCGACCTCGCGCCGCGCGGTCTCCTCCGGATCCTCGCCGCGGCCGATCAGCCCCTTCGGCAGCGCCCAGACCCCCTCGGGCTTTCCGCCCGGGCGGATCGCGGCCATCACCCAGCGGCCGCGCAGCCGGCGGACGACCACGCCCCCCGCCGAGAACTCGCGCCGCATGGGGAGTTTGTAACACGCACAGAGCCGCGATGCGGCTCTGGGTTGCGAGCGCAGTAGCCAACAAGGTAAACTCGCTGGCACTCAGGCACCGAGAGTGCCGAAGCTGTCACAAAGTCTGAATCAAGGGAGGCACCGAATGAATCTTCAGCCTCTGGGTGACCGCCTCATCGTCGAGGTACTCGAGGAGGAGGAGGTCACGACGAGCGGCATCGTGCTGCCGGACACGGCCAAGGAGAAGCCGCAGCGCGGCCGCGTCCTCGCCGTGGGCCCCGGCCCGCGCGACGAGGATGGCGAGTTCATCAAGATGGACCTGGAGGAGGGTGACGAGATCATCTTCTCCAAGTACGGCGGCACCGAGATCAAGATCGGCGCCGACGAGTACCTGATCCTGCGCGAGTCGGACGTCCTGGCAAAGGTCGCCGGCGACCGCGCGGCTGTCTAGGAGGGAACGGAACACATGGCACACAAGGAGCTGCTGTTCAGCGAGGAAGCCCGCCGGGCCCTCGAGCGCGGCGTCAACCAGCTCGCGGACGCGGTCAAGGTCACCCTTGGCCCCAAGGGCCGGTACGTCGTGCTCGACAAGAAGTTCGGCGCGCCCACGATCACCAACGACGGCGTCACGATCGCCCGCGAGATCGAGGTCGAGGACGTCTTCGAGAACCAGGGCGCCCAGCTCGTCCGCGAGGTCGCCACGGCGACCAACGACGTGGCGGGCGACGGCACCACCACCGCGACCGTGCTCGCGCAGGCGATGGTCCGCGAGGGCCTCAAGAACGTGGCCGCCGGCGCGAACCCGATGGCGCTCAAGCGCGGCATCGAGACGGCGGTCGACCAGGTCGTCGAGTCCCTCAAGGGCCAGTCGAAGGAGATCTCGGGCAAGGAGGACATCGCCCGGGTCGCCACCGTCTCCGCGCGCGACCGCGAGATCGGCGACGTCATCTCCGACGCGATCGAGAAGGTCGGCAAGGACGGCGTCGTCAACGTCGAGGAGGGCCAGACCTTCGGCCTCGAGCTCGAGTTCGTCGAGGGCATGCAGTTCGACAAGGGCTACCTGTCGCCCTACATGGTCACCGACGCCGAGCGCATGGAGGCCGTGCTCGAGGAGCCCTACATCCTGATCGCGAACCAGAAGATCGGCGCGGTCAAGGACCTCCTGCCCGTGCTCGAGCAGGTGATCCAGGCGGGCAAGCCGCTGCTGATCGTGGCCGAGGACGTCGAGGGCGAGTCGCTCGCGACGATCGTCGTCAACAAGCTCCGCGGCACCTTCACCGCGGTTGCGGTCAAGGCGCCGGGCTTCGGCGACCGCCGCAAGCGGATGCTCGAGGACGTCGCGATCCTCTCGGGCGGCGAGGTGATCACCGAGGAGATGGGCCTCAAGCTCGAGAACACGAAGCTCTCTCAGCTCGGCAAGGCCCGCAAGGTCGTCGTCGACAAGGACTCGACCACCGTCATCGACGGCGCGGGCGACTCCGACGCGATCAAGGCCCGCATCAAGCAGCTGAAGCAGGAGATCGAGAACACCGACTCGGACTTCGACCGCGAGAAGCTGCAGGAGCGGCTGGCCAAGCTGTCCGGCGGCGTCGCCGTCGTCAAGGTCGGAGCGGCCACCGAGACGGAGATGAAGGAGAAGAAGCACCGCGTCGAGGACGCGCTCCAGGCGGCCCGCGCCGCCCTCGAGGAGGGCATCGTCCCCGGCGGCGGCGTCGCGCTCCTGAACGCGATCGCCGGGATCAAGACGGAGGGGCTCGAGGACGACGAGCGGACCGGCGGCCAGATCGTCATCCGGGCGCTCGAGGAGCCGCTCCGCCAGATCGCGAACAACGCGGGCCTCGAGGGCTCGGTCGTGATCAGCCGGGTCCGCGACGCGGAGCCCGGATACGGCCTGAACGCCGAGACCGGGCAGTTCGAGGACCTGTACGCGGCCGGGATCACCGACCCGACGATGGTCGTCCGCTCGGCGCTCCAGAATGCGGCGTCGATCGCCAAGAGCATCCTCACCACGGAGTGCATCGTGGCCGAGGCGCCCGAGAAGAACGCCGCCGGCGCCGGCATGGCCGGCATGGGCGGCATGGGCGACATGATGTAAGGACGCCCTCGGGCGACCCGTAGGAACGCAAAGGGCCGGCAGCTGCCGGCCCTTCGCGTTGGGGATTGGGAGGGTGGTAGCTGGGTAATCGGCACAGGCATCCAGAACCGCTCATCCCCCGTATGAGGGAATCGAGGTCGTTAGACTTGCGCCGCCCGGGGGACTTGGTGATGCGGAGGGCCTCAGTTCGAGCACCCCGGGCGGGGCTCTTCCTAGGGGAGAGGAGAAACCGAATGCAGCGAAGAACACTGGTTGCCACCTCGGTCTCGCTGGTCGTGCTGCTCGCCCTTGCGGGCGGTGCGGTCGCCGGCAAGCCGCCTGGCAAGGGCGACAACGGCGGCGGGAAGCCGTCCGACTCGCCGGCTTCGACGTGGCAGGCCGGCTGGGGCCACGACTACACCGAGGCACCGGGCACGGCGACGCAGTCCGAGTACTACACGGTCGTCTTCAACGAACCGCCCGCCGCGAGCTACACCGGCGGCATCCCGGGGCTGGAGCGCACGAAGCCCCAGCCCGGGGAGAAGCTGAACCCGAATAGCGCCGCCGTCCGGAAGTACAAGGACCACCTGAAGGGGGTCCATGACAACTTCCGCGGCTGGCTCTCGAGCAGGGCGCCCGGTGCGGCGCTGGCGCGTGAGAACTTCCTCGTCGGCAACACGCTCGTCTACAAGCTCAACGGCACCGATCCTGCCCTCCTGAGCCAAGGCCCGGGTGTCAAGTCCACCGGGGCGAGCTGGCTCTACCGGCCGACGATGACGATCAGCAGCGACCTGATCGACGCGGACGCCGTCTGGCCCAGCGCGGGCGGGCGTGCGAACGCCGGTGCGGGGATCAAGATCGGGATCATCGACACCGGCATCCGTGACGACCATCCGGCGTTCGGGTGCAAGGCCGAGATCGAGCACGACGTGTTCGCCAGCGGCGGCAACCCGCCTCCGTTCGGGCTCGAGACGATCGTCTTCAACCACGGGTCGCACGTGGCCGGAACGGCCGCCGGCTGCGTCCTCGACCTGAGCGGCCCCGAGGACGGCCCGACGTCCGGCATCTGGAGCGGCGTCGCGCCGGGGGCCACGCTGCACGACTACAACGTCTTCCCGGGCTTCGGCGCCGGCTTCATCGCCTTCGGCGGGTCGGCGTTCAGCCACGACATCTGCGAGGCGATCGAGCAGGCCCTCGCGGACGGGATGGACGTGATCAACATGAGCCTCGGCGGCGGCGTCCAGGGCCCGCACGACTTCCTGGCCGACTGCACCAACGCCGCCGTGGACGCCGGGCTCGTGGCGGCGGTCGCCGCGGGCAACGAGGGGCCGGGCGACTCGACGGTCTCGTCGCCGGGCAGCGCGGCCGGCGCGCTCACCGCGGGTGCGTCGACCAACCCGCACTTCGTCGGCATTCCCGTGACGACGGGCTCGGGGACGTTCGGAGCCGCCCTGGGCGACTTCGACAACTTCGACCCGCCGATCACGGCCGACTACACGGTCACGACCCCGGCGAACGGGTGCACCGCGATCTCGACGGCCCTGAGCGGGAAGATCGCGCTGATCGACCGCGGAGTCTGCACGTTCTCGACCAAGATCCGGAACGCGCAGGCGGCCGGGGCCGTCGGCGTCTTGATCGTCAACAACGTCGCCGGCGATCCGGTTGGGATGGCGCACGACGGGCTCGAGTTCCCGACGATCCCGGCCGCGATGCTCGGCAAGGCAGAGGGCAACTCGATCAAGCCCTCGGGCACGGCGACCGTCGACGGCACCTCGCCGGAGGAGTTCATCACGGAGAACGAGGACATCATCGCGGGCTTCTCCAGCCGCGGGCCGACGCCGTTCACCGCCCTGATCAAGCCGGACGTGACAGCTCCGGGCGTGAACGTCTACTCGTCGGTGTTCAACGAGATGGAGCCGGATGAGCTCGGCTTCGCCTACTTCCAGGGCACGAGCATGGCCACGCCGCACCTGGCGGGCTCTGCCGCGCTCCTGCTCGACCTGCATCCCGACTGGTCGCCGGCCGACGTCAAGTCGGCCCTCGTCCAGACGGCGAAGCGGCCCGTCTGGGACCACGTAACCGGCACGAACCCGACCGGCGTGCTCACCCGCGGCGGCGGTCGCGTCGACCTCGACGCGGCTGACGCGACGCCGCTGACCCTCGACCCGGCCAGCGTCAGCTTCGGCCGGTGGAGCGGGAACAAGCCGGTCTCGGCGTCGGTGCCGGTCTCGGTGAAGAACGTCAGCGGCTCGGCGCAGACGTGCACCGCCTCGATCGAGGGCTCGCCCTTCGTGAGCGTCTCGCCGACGAGCTTCGCGCTCGCGGCGGGCGGGACGACGACGCTGACCGCGGCGATCAACGCGGGCCGCTCGCTCGCCCCGGGCGACCAGAGCGGCGACGTCACGGTCGCGTGCGGCTCGACGACGCTCAAGGCTCCCTGGTGGGTGCGGAAGTCCTGAGCGACGAGATCCACTGAGCGAGAAGGGCGCCTCCGGGCGCCCTTCTCCTTTCTAGAACCCGTAGCGCTCCTCGCGCCAGGGGTCGGCGTCGTTGTGGTAGCCGTAGCGCTCCCAGAAGCCCGGCTGGTCGATCGACGAGAGCTCGATCCCGCGCAGCCACTTCGCGCTCTTCCAGAAGTACTTCCCCGCGATCACGAGCCGCAGCGGCCAGCCGTGCTCGGGGGCGAGCGGCTCGCCGTCGGCCTCGGTGGCGAGCAGCGCGAGCTCGTCCTCGAGGAAGGAAAGCGGGACGTTTGCCGTGTAGCCGTGCTCGGAATGCGCGATCGCGAAGCGGGCGGTCGGCTTCGGCTTCACGCGCTCCGCCAGCTCCCGCCAGTGGACGCCGCGGAAGCGGGTGTCGAAGCGGCTCCAGCGCGTGACGCAGTGGATGTCCTGGACGTTCTCGGACTTCGGCAGCGCGTCGAGCTCGTCCCAGGCGAGCGTCAGGGGCTGCTCGACCTCGCCCCAGACACGGAAGTCCCACGCCGCGAGGTCGGTCTCGGGCACCTCCCCCGCGTGCAGGACGGGCCACTTGTCGGTCAGGTACTGGCCCGGGGGCAGCCGGGCCGGGTCGTAGCCGGCCTCGCGCACCTTGTCCTCGGCCTTCGAGCGGAAGAGCGCCATACCGTCCCTAGACTAGTCACCGTGCCCAGCGTTACCCAGCGCCCGCGGGACTTCGTCCGGATCTCGGGTCCGGACGCCGAGGACCTGCTCGACCGGCTCGTCTCCAACGACGTCCGCGGGCTCGCCGAGGGCGGCGCCTGCGAGGCGCTGCTGCTGACGCCGAAGGCGCGCGTGCTCGCGCCGCTCGTGGTCTGGCGGCGCGGGCCGGAGGACTTCCTGCTGCTGACCGAGCCAGGGCTCGGGGAGGTTGTGCGGGCGGCGCTTGTCAGGGCGCGCTTCGCCTCCAAGGCCGAGATCGAGCCCGAGGCGCACGAGTCGTGGCTCGTCCTCGGAGGCGACAACGGCGGCATCCCCAACGCCGAGTACGGCCTGCCGGCCGTCGAGGTGCTCGACGAGCGCCCGAGCGGCGACCCGATCGCGCCCGAGGAGGTCGAGCGGCTCCGGATCGAGGCGCGGACGCCCGCCTGGGGCAAGGAGATCGACGACCGCGTGCTGCCCGCGGAGGCCGGCCTCGTCGAGCGCGCGGTCAGCCTGACGAAGGGCTGCTTCCCCGGCCAGGAGCCGATCGCGCGGCTCCACCACCGCGGGCACGCCAACCGGGGCCTCCGGCTGCTCGAGGTTGAGGGCGCGCCGCCGCCGGAGACGGAGGTGCTCTACGGGGGAAAGGCGATCGGCCGCGTGACCAGCTCGGTGCCCGGGCTGGCGCTCGCCTACGTTCGCCGCGAGGTTCCCGAGGACGGCGAGCTCGACGTCGGGGGCAAGGCAGCCAGGCAGCTACACTAGGTCGTCGGCATTTGGCCGCCGCGCGCCCGTAGCTCAGGGGATAGAGCGCTGCCCTGCGGAGGCAGAGGTCGCACGTTCGAATCGTGCCGGGCGCACTTCCGCGTGCGCAGTCCGCAGGAACGGTGGCCTCGCGGCCGAATCACCGCGCGTGACCACCACTCCTGACTACCTCACGCTCAAGGAGCATCGCGACGACAGCCACGCCGTCGAGCGGGCCGCCCGCTGGACGGTGATCGGGCTGCTGGCCGCGATCGGGGTCGCCGCGCTGCTCAACGTCTTCGGCGAGCGGCCGACGACCACGAAGGCGACCGGGGCCGCCGCCGAGCTGACCGTGGCCGCGCCCGACCGGCTCCGGGGCGGCCTCTTCTACCAGGGCCGCATCTCGGTGCTGGCCCGGGAGCGGCTCGAGGACGCGGTGATCGTCCTCGACGCGGGCTGGGCCGAGCAGACGCACATCAACACGATCGAGCCGTCGCCGATCGAGGAGAGCGGGAAGGACGGCCGGCTCGCGCTCGGCTACGGGGAGCTCGAGGCGGGCGAGCGGCTCGTCGTCTACCTCCAGCTCCAGGTCAACCCGACGAACGTCGGGCGCCGGTCGCAGCGGGTCGAGCTGCGCGACGGCCCGACGCTCGTCGCGGCTGCGAACCGGACGATCACCGTCTTTCCCTGATGGACATCGTCCTCCGCGCGGCGCTCGCTCGCTCGACGAGGTCGAGTGGGCGGTCCTCAAGGGCAACGGCCGCCTCAGCTTCATCACGAAGCACTGACGCGGTAGAGCGCGTAGCGGCCGTCCTCATAGGCGACGCCGAGCCCGGTCACGAAGCTCTCCGGATAGCGCCGCGTGCGGTCGACGAGCAGCCAGTCGGCCCCGTAGCGGTCGAGGATCGCCCGCCGCTCCGAGTCGGTCACGCCCGCCCGGTCGAAGAAGCGGACGACGTCGACGCGGCGCTCGTACGGGCGGTTCGCGGTCGTCCGCGCCACGTGCGCCGGTGGCGCGGCGGCGACGTAGAGCGGGGCATACGCGGCGACGCGGTAGGAGGCCTCCAGGGGAGCGAAGACGATGTCGCCCTCGGGGAGGCGACGGAGCTCGGCGACGAGCCCGGGCGTGAGGCCGTAGCGGTCGGGTGGCGCGTCCGTCTGGACGTCCCCGAGCCCGGCTACGGCTACCGGCAGCGCAAAGGCGGCGATCACCGCGACGCCCCAGGCCGGCTCGGCGCGGACGGTCGGCCGGCGCCAGAGCAGCAGGAGGGCGAGCCCGCCGCCGATCAGCGCGATCCAGACCGGATAGGCGGGTCCGTCGCCGCCGCCGTAGTTGAACGAGCCCGGGTAGGCGAGCTGGAGGCCGATTCCGAGGGCGAGGCCGATCGCGACGCCGGCGAGCCGCAGCTGCCCCGCGAGCAGCGCCGCGGCCGCGAGCGCGAACGGCAGCGGCAGGAACTGCGCCAGCCGCCGTCCCTGCGAGAGCGAGACGACGTCGGCCAGCTGCGTGAAGAGCGCCGGCACGAGCAGCACGACGAGCACGGCGAGCGATCCGCCGAGCACGAACGCGGCCACGCGGCGGCGCGCGAAGGCGGCCAGCGGGACCACCAGCAGCGCCGCCACCGCGGCCGCGCCCCCGCGCGAGATCGTGCGGGGCGCGAGCCGGAACGAGTCCGGATCCCCGTCGAGCTGCGCGGCGTAGCGGGCGAAGTCGCCGGCGCGCTCCGCCGCCGAGGGGAGGTGCGGGATCGTGTCCCGCACGACCGGCAGCAGCCAGAGCAGGAACAGCCCGGCCGGCACAGCGACGGCGGCCAGCGCCACCGCGAGACGCCGGCGCGGCCGGACGGCCAGGTAGCCGGCGAGCACGAGGCCGACGAAGAGGACGTAGGTCGGGTGGACGACGGCGAGCGCGAGGCCGGCCGCGGCCACGGAGGCGTAGAGCGTGCGCGGCGCGCCCCTGCGCGTCGCGGCGAAGACCAGCGCGAGCAGGGCCGGGGCGAGCAGCACGCGGCCGACCGACGCCGGCAGCGCGAGGAAGGCGAACGAGCCGGTGCCGGCCCGGGCGAAGCCGAGCTGCGCGGCCTGCGCGATCGCGACGGCGACTCCTCCGCCCCAGGAGCGGAAGAGCGCGGCTCCCGCGCCGTAGCCCACGACCAGCGCCGGCGGCGTGAGCACGGCCGCCAGGTGCTGGACGACGAGGGCCGGATCGACGCCGCCCACGCGGGCGACCATGGCGAGCACGCCGTGCCAGAGCGGGAAGGCGTAGCCGGGATGCGGCCCTCCGTCTCTGAACTCGCTCACGGCGCCGACGGAGAGCGAGTCGAGCTCGGCGAGCTTCCGGGCCCGTGCCAGGTGGAAGAGGCCGTCGCCCGAGACGTCGCCGCGGTGCGCGTACCAGACGACGACCGCGAAGACGACGCCGGCCGCTCCGACGAGGAGGGCCGCCCTCGCGTCGCCCGCCGCGACCCGCCCGGGGACGAGCGCCGCGAGCAGCGTGACCGCGAGGAGCCCCAGCGCCAGGGTCAGCGACGCGCCGAAGGTGAAGGTGACGGCGAGCGCGGCGAAGACGGCGACGAGACTCCAGGCGAGCACGCCCGCCGCGGCCACGCCGGCCGACTCCGGCCAGCCGAGCGCGCGCTGGATCAGCGCTCCCGGGACGACGAGCACGCAGGCGGCGGCCGCGGTCAGCCGGATCGCGAGGCCGATCCCCGTGTCGGGGAGGAGTTGCGCCAGCGCGGCGAGCGCTGGTGCCGCCGCGAGGACGAGGAGGAACCGGTGTCGCGCTAGGGCAGCCACGCGTCCGCCTCCTCGGCGAGCTCGCCCGCCGAGAGGCAGGTGCCGCCGCGCTCGGCGATCCCGGCCAGCACGCGCTCGTAGAGCCGGTCCCAGCCGCGCGCCGTCCAGCGGTCGAAGCGGTCGGTGTGCCAGAGGATCGCGAAGCCGCCGCCGTGCTCGGCCGCCCAGTCGAGCAGC
>JBBDQR010000097.1:0-5240 GCA_040905885.1 Gaiellaceae bacterium
CCCTTGTCGCTATACTCGCAGCCGCTCATGGCTGTCCCCAAGAAGAAAACGTCGAAGGCCCGTCGAGACAAGCGCCGCGCGCAGCACGGCATCGCCGCGCCGCGCGTCAACGTCTGCCCGACGTGCGGCCAGCCGAAGCGGCCCCACCGCGTCTGCCCGACGTGCAAGACCTACAAGGGCCGCGACGTGGAGCCGCTCCGCTACGAAGCCCCGTAGACTCGCGCGCATGATTCGCGTCGCGGTCGACGCGCTGGGAGGCGATCGCGCGCCGGAAGAAGTCGTCGCAGGGGCGCTCGAGGCCGCGTCGGAGGGCGTCCAGCCGGTGCTCTACGGGCCCGCCGGGCTCGACACGGGCGGCCTGCCGCTCGTCGAGACGACGCAGGAGATCGCCATGGACGAGAAGCCGGCCGACGCCGTGCGCGGCAAGCCGGACAGCTCGCTCGTCCGCGCCTGCCGCGCGGTCGGGGAAGGCGAGGCGGACGCCGTTCTCTCCGCGGGGAACACGGGGGCGATGCTGGCCGCGGGCCTGCTCGAGATCCGCCGCCTCCAGGGCGTCATGCGGCCCGCGATCGCGGTCGTCATCCCGTCCCGCCGCGGCCCGTCGGTGCTGATCGACTCGGGCGCGAACGCGGACGCGCGGGCGGAGCACCTGCTCCAGTTCGCCCACATGGGCGCGATCTTCGCCGAGGAGGTGCTCGAGCGGCCGGCGCCGACGGTCGGGCTCCTGTCGATCGGCGAGGAGCCGGAGAAGGGGAACGCGCTGACGCTCGAGGCCCACGCGCTGCTGGCGGCGAGCGGGCTGCGCTTCGAGGGCAACGTCGAGAGCCGCGGGCTGCTCGACGGGACGTCGGACGTGGTCGTGACCGACGGGTTCACCGGGAACATCTGTCTGAAGCTGCTCGAGGGCACGATCAAGACCGTCCTCGACGCGCTGCGCGAGGAGATCGGCGCCAGCGCCCGCGGCAAGGCGGGCGGATTCCTCATCCGGCCGGCCGCGCGCGGCCTGCGCGGCCGGCTCGATCCGGACACCTACGGGGGCGCCTACCTGCTCGGCCTGCGCGGCCTGGCGGTGATCGCGCACGGCAATTCCTCGCGCACGGCGATCGCCAATGCGATCCGTCTGGCGGCACGCGGCGTCGAGCACAACGTGGTCGAACGACTGGGCGAGCGCATCGCGGAGCGCGTGGTAGCATCGGCGCGCTCTCGGGCCCCGACGACGGAATGAGGTGAGATGGCAGCTTCGCGTGAGGAAGTCTTCGACCGGGTCAAGGAAGTGCTCGTCGACCAGCTCGGCATCGACGAGAGCGAGATCACCGCGGAGGCCTCCTTCCAGGAGGATCTCGACGCCGACTCCCTCGACCTCGTCGAGCTGATCATGGAGCTGGAGGACCAGTTCGGCATCAAGATCTCCGACGAGGACGCGCAGAAGATCCAGACCGTCGGGCAAGCCGTCGACTACGTCTCCTCGCACCAGTAGAGCCGGCGCCCGAGACCGGCTCGTGGGCCTCCGGCGGCTGATCGAGCAGCTGCCGCCCGAGCGCGCGGAGCACGTCTTCACCCATGCGTCCTGGGCCTCCGAGCGGACGTCCTCGTACGAGCGGCTCGAGTTCCTCGGGGACAGCGTGCTCGAGCTCGCCGTCGCCCACGCGCTCTACGACCAGTACCCGGACTTCTCCGAGGGGCGGCTCGCGAAGATCCGCTCCCACGTCGTCTCCCGCGCGAGCTGCGCCGTCGTCGCCCGCGAGCTGGGGCTGGGGTCGGCGCTCGCCGAGCGGGCGCAGGGGCTGCCGGAGGACGAGCTCAAACGGCTGGCGCGGAACCGGAACGTGCTGGCCGCGCTGCTCGAGGCCGCGCTTGCCGCGCTCTTCCTCGAGCACGGGTTCGCCAAGATCGAGGCGGCGGTCGTGGACGCGTTCCGCGACCGCATCGAGTACGCGCTGACGAGCTTCGTCGATCACAAGACCGAGCTCCAGGAAGCGCTCGCGCGCGAGGGGAAGCCGGTCAGCTACGTCGTCCTCACGGCCGAGGGGCCGCCGCACGACCGCCGCTTTACCTGCGCGGCGCTCGTGGCGGGCGAGGAGCTGGGGGTCGGGTCGGGCCAGTCGAAGAAGGCGGCCGAGCAGGAGGCCGCCAAGCAGGCGCTCGAGCGGCTCGGGATCGAGCCCGTGACGTCCTAGCCCGCCGCTAGCCTCCCGCGGGCGTGCATCTCAGCGCGATCAAGCTGCGTGGCTTCAAGTCGTTCCCCGATCCGGTCGAGGTCCGTCTCGAGCCGGGCGTCGGCGTGGTCGTGGGGCCGAACGGCTCCGGGAAGTCGAACGTCGCCGACGCGATCGTCTGGGCGGCGGGCTCGCTCGCGCCCACCGAGCTCCGCGCCGAGAAGCCGGACGACGTCCTCTTCGCGGGCGGCGGGCAGCGGAAGCCCGCGGAGTGGTGCGAGGTCGAGCTGCTCTTCGACAACGCCGACGGCGAGGGGCCGATCGACTACTCGGAGCTGTCGATTGTGCGCCGGCTGCACCGCGGCGGCGAGGGCCAGTACCTCGTCAACCGCGCCCCCGTGCGGCGCCTCGACGTCGTCGAGCTGCTCGCCGATCTCGGCCTCGGAGGCCGGATGCACTCGATCATCGGCCAGGGCCGCGTCGAGGAGATCCTCGCGTCGACGCCCGAGAAGCGGCGCGAGTTCGTGGAGGAGGCCGCTGGGCTCGGCCGCTTCAAGCGCCGCCGCCACCGCGCCGAGCTGAAGCTCGCGCGCGTCGAGATCCAGGTCGAGCGGGCCCGCGACGTCGAGGCCGAGGTGAAGAAGCGCCTGCGGCCCCTCGCGCTCCAGGCCACGGCCGCCGAGCGCGCCGAGCGAATTGCCGCTGAGCTCGCCGCGCACGAGGCCCGGCTCGCCGAGCTCGACCTCGCGGCCTGCGAGGAGCGGATCGCCGAGACGGACGAGCGGCGCCTAGCTGCGCAGCTGGCCCGCCGTCACGTCGACGAGCGGCTGGAGGGCGTCCTGCGCGAGCGGGAGGCCGCCGAGGAGGAGCTCGCGGACGCGGCCGGCAGCCGCGAGGCCGCGACGGCGGCGCTCTACCGGCTGACCGGGGCGCGCGAGCGGCTTGGGATTCGCCGCGAGCAGGCCGAGGAGCTGCGCGTCGCCGTCGCCGGCGAGGCCGTGCCGCAGCAGGGGCCGTCCCGCGCCGCTCTCCAGGAGCGGGCGCGCCTGGCGCGCGAGCGGCTGGCCGCGCTGGAGCGCTCGCTCGCGGAGCGGGAGGGGCTGCCGCCGGCGGCCCGCGCGCTCGCGGAGCGGGGCGGCCGCCTGGCGCTCGACGAGGTCTCGGTCGCCCCGGGCGACGAGAAGGCCGTGGCCGCCTCGCTCGGTTGGCGGGCTTCGGCGCTGCTCGCCGAAGACCCGCGGGCCGCGCTCGCGCTGCTCGAGGAGGCGCGCACGGCCGGGCTCGGCACGCTCGTCGTCCTCACGCGCACGCCCGACCTGCTTCCGGTCGTGCCGCTGGACGAGCTGCTGGCGTCAACCGTCCCGGCGGTGACCCGCGAAGGCTTCGGCTGCGACCCCGGGAGCGGCGAGCTCTGGTTCTCCGGGGAGACGGCGGAGGCCGTGCTGCTCGAGCTCGACGCCCGCCGGCGCGCGCTGGCCGCGGAGGCGGAGGAGCTCGAGCGGGCGGCGGCCCAGGCACCGGAGGCGCCGTCCACCGGCTGGATCGCGCCTGCGACCGCGAGGCGGCTGAACGCGGCCGCCGACAGGCTCCTCGTCACGATCGCGGCCGCAGAGTCGGTCGCCGAGCGACTCGAGGCGCCGTTGCGGGCGCGCGTCGACGCGGGCGCCGCCCGCACGCAGGAGCTCGCCGCGCGGCTGCGCGAGCTCGGCGGCGCCGAGGCGGAGCTGCGGCGCGAGGCCTCGGAGACCGGAGAGCGGCTCTCGGCGGTCGACGTCGAGCGGGCGCGGATCGAGGCGGAGGCGGACGAGGCGCGGCGGCGGCTCGAGGCGGCCGGCGCAGCGCCCGTCGACGGCGACGACCGCGAGGCGATCGCGGAGAAGGCCGAGCGCCTGCGGCGGCGGCTCGAGGGCGTCGGCCAGATCAACCCCTTCGCCAAGGAGGAGTACGCGGCCGAGAAGGAACGGCTCGACGAGCTCTCGGCCCAGCGGGCGGATCTCGAGGCGAGCCTGCGCGAGCTCGCTCAGCTGCGGGACGAGCTGACCGAGACCGTCGAGTCCCGCTTCGCGGAGACGTTCGGCGCGGTCCAGGCGCACTTCGCCGAGGTCGCGGCCACGCTCTTCCCCGGCGGGGAGGGCAGGCTCGAGCTCGCCGAGGACGGGATCGAGGTGCACCTGCGGCCCGCAGGCAAGCGCATCACGCGCCTGTCGCTGCTCTCCGGCGGCGAGAAGGCGCTCGGCGCGATCTCGTTCCTCTTCGCGCTCTTCCTCGCCCGGCCGTGCCCCTTCTACCTGCTCGACGAGGTCGAGGCCGCGCTCGACGACACGAACATCGGCCGCTTCGTCGAGCTGCTGCGCCGCTATGCCGACCGGGCCCAGTTCGTGGTGATCACGCACCAGAAGCGGACGATGGAGGCCGCCGACGTGCTCTACGGCGTCACCATGGGCCAGGAGGGCGTCTCGGAGATCGTCTCGCGCCGCCTGCCGCAGGAAGACCGCGCGGCGCTTGCGACGGCCTGACCGGGCACGAACGCTCGCCGGCCGTCACGCTCTCGTTACAGGGTCTGACCCCTTCCCCGGCCCCTCGTCGGACGAATGTCCTGAACTTCCGCTGAAGTCGCCCTTTCGTCGCGGGGTCAGACTCCGCGACGGAATCCGCGCGGAAGCGTCACGAAAGTGTCACCGGGCGGGCTCGTCTAGCTTTCTCGGCCATGGCGCGAAGCTGGGCGGAGCTGCTGGGTGAGGCGGAGGCGCCCGCCGAGACCGAGGCGGAGCAGCAGGGGTTCTTCGGCCGCCTGCGCGACTCGCTCGCGAAGAGCCGCCGCGCGCTGACGGAGCAGCTTGCGCTCGCCGCCTTCGACCCGGCAGACGACGAGGCGTGGGAGCGGCTCGAGGAGGCGCTGATCCGCGCCGACGTCGGCGTCCCCGCGACGGCGGAGCTGGTGCGGAGGCTCGAGGCCCGCGGCGGCGTCACCGACCTGACGCCGGCGCTGGTCGAGGAGATCGCCGCCCTGCTCGGGGAGCCGGGGACGCTGGCGATCGGCGAGCAGCCGAGCGTCGTGCTGGTGGTCGGCGTCAACGGCACCGG
>JBBDQR010000098.1:0-28649 GCA_040905885.1 Gaiellaceae bacterium
GACCTGACGGAAACCATAGTCAAGGTGGCACGTGGCTCGACGAGGCCGGGCGGGAGGAGCAGGCCGCGTCGGCGCGGCGGCTCGCGTGGTCGGCGGGGTCGCCCTCGCCGGAGGCGGCGGACGCGCTCGTCGAGGAGGTGCGGCGTGACGGCTAGCGCGATCCCGGCCACCGAGGCGGTGCGGCTGAGGCCGTCGGTCCGCCGGACGACCGCGATCCGCACCGGGCTGGCTCTGGCGCTGCTCGCGGCGCTGGCCTGGGCTTTCTTCCTCGCCCGGGGCTACGACCCCAGGGTCGCCCCGCTCGTCCCGGCGGGCTCGACCGGGATGGTCGTGCTCGACTTGTCCGCGAGCGTCTACGAGGGCGCCATGGAGGAGACGCTCCAGAAGCTAGCCCGCGCGGGAGAGCAGGCCGGGCTCGTCGTCTTCTCGGACGTCGGCTACGAGCTGTTGCCGCCCGGCACCCCGGGCCGCGAGCTGCTGCCGATCATCCGCTACCTGAAGCCGGTCGGGACGGGCGGCGAGCTGCCCGTCAACCCGTGGCAGGACTTCCGCGCGGGAACCCGGATCTCGGCCGGGCTCCAGACGGCCCGCGAAGCGCTGCTCCGCGAGGGGGTCCGCAGCGGCTCGGTCGTCCTGATCAGCGACCTCGACATCCTCCCGGACGAGGTGCAGCGGCTCGCCGCCGAGATCGCCGAGCTGAAGCGCAACGGCATCGAGATCCGGATCGTCCCGCTCGACCCGACGCCCGAGAAGCTGATGCGGATCGAGGCGCTGACGAGCCCGTCCGCGCTCCTGCGCGCCCCCGGAAAGGCCGGCGAGGTGCGCGCGCCCGAGCAGCACAGCCTGCGTGAGGCGCTGCCCTGGACCTTCGTCTTCCCCGCCGCGCTGCTGGTCGGGCTGCTGGCGCTGAACGAGCGGCTGCTCGCGCGCCTGGAGGTGCGCCGGTGATCCGCCGCTCGGCCGCGGTGCTCGCGGTGCTGCTCGCCGCCGGGCTGGCGGTGCTCGCAGTGGACGTGCTCCGCGTCCCGGGGGCGATCGCCGCCGACGACGCCGGCTTCTACGGCGCCCCGCGCCGGCAGGCGGCTCCGTGGTCGGCGGTCGGCCTCCTACCTGGGCGGCCGGCCGAGCGGGTGCTCGGGATCGAGGACGACCTCGGCTTCCGCAAGGCGGTCTGGGCGATCCGGCGGGCGCCGCATGCCGCCGAGATCCAGGGGCCGGACCAGCCGGTTCTGGAGGCGCGGGCCGGGCAGGCGGTGATCCAGGTCTCGGAGCAGAGCCGGCGTGAGTCCGATCCAAAGCGGCGGGCGGTGCTGCTCAACTTCAACGGCGTCCAGCTCTTCGGCCGGTACGTCGGCGCGACGGCGTTCGACCGGGAGCGGTACCTGCGGGAGGCGATCGGCAACTTCCGCAACGCCGTCCGGCTCGACCCGGCCTTCCTCGACGCGCGCGCGAACCTCGAGCAGGCGCTCCGGGCCGCCAAGGGGTCAGGCCTTGCCGGCGAGGACCCCGACGCAGGCGCGGCCCGCGGTGAACGAGCCGGCACGGGCCGCTCCGGCACCGGTTACTGATGAACATCGCGTTCCTGACGCCGCTCGGCGCGCTGCTCGGCGTGCTGGCGCTCGTTCCGCTCGCCGTCTACCTGCTGCGGCAGCGGCGGGCGCGGCGGATCCGGGCCGCCCTCGGGCTCGCGGCGCCGTCGCCCGCCTTGCAGGCGCCGCTCGTGCTCGCGCTCGCCGCCGTCCCCGCGCTGCTCGGCCTGGCCGGGGCGCAGCCCGTGCTGGAGAGCGACCGCGAGCGCCTCGAACGCACCGACGCCGAGGTTTGGGTCGTGCTCGACGCCTCCCGCTCGATGCTCGCCTCGGGCGGAGCGGGGTCGCCGACGCGCTTCGACCGCGCCCGCGAGCTCGCTCTGCGGCTCGCGGAGGAGCTGCCCGAGACTCCGCTCGGGCTCGCCTCGATGACCGATCGAGTGCTGCCGCACGTCTTCCCGACCACGGACACGCGCGTCGTCGCCCAGGCGCTCTTCGAGAGCATGGGCGTCGAGCGCCCGGGCCCGACGGTATCGCTGACTGGTACGCCGACGACGACCCTTGACTCGCTGGCATCGGTCCCGAGGCTGAACTACTTCTCGCCGGCGGCGCGCAAGCGGCTGCTGGTGGTACTGACCGATGCCGAGACCCGGCCGCTCGAGCAGGACCTTTCGGCGCCGTTCGCGCGGCAGCCGCGGATCGCGACCCTCCTCGTACGCGTCGGGGGGCCGGGCGAGCGGGTCTTCGCCGCCGGGGTCGCCGAGGACGCCTACCAGCCGCCCGAGGGGGCCGCCGCCGCGCTCGAGCAGATCGCCTCCCAGGTCGAAGGGCGCGTGTTCGCCGAGGAGGACGTGGCGGACGTCGTGGCAGCCGCTCGGGAGGCGCTCGGCACGGGGCCGACCAGGCAGCGGATCATCGAGGGCGAGCGCCGGGCCCTGATGCCCTGGGTGGCGCTGGCGGCCGTCCTTCCGCTCGGGCTCGTGCTGCTGCGGCGGAACCTCTAGCTGCGGAACGTCGCGGAGCTGCCTGGCAGGTAGCAGGGCGCGGCGCTCCCCTGCGGAAGGTGGACGCGCAGCGTCAGGCCCCTGGTCGGGATCTTGAAGCGCGCTTCGTAGTTGAAGGCGCCCCACTTCAGGCTCGGCTTGTAGGCCAGCCGCGCGCGCTGCATCGTCACCCAGCCGCCCGCCGTTCGCCGCTGGAGCTCGATCGTCTTCCCCTTCAGCGGTATCTGACCGGTCGGGGTCGCGGGCGAGACGTGGGCGACCCAGGTCCGCGTCCCGCTCACCTTGGCCACTCGAGGCTGGGCGGGGAGCAGCCAGGTGTACGGCTCGCTGTACGTCCGCTCCCAGCGCGCGCGAAACGTCGTCCCGGAGTAGACGGCCGTCCAGTTGTAGGGCGGCTCGGAGTTCGGGTTCTCGATCCGCCAGGCGCCGCCTCCTCTCGTCTGCGTGCCCGTGATCAGGCGGTCGCCGCTCGCGCCGCAATACCGTCCGAGGATCTCGACGTACTCGGCCGCTTGGCGGCTCGAGATCGTCCCCTGGAAGACGAGCACCCGCACGCGGTTCGCGTTGACGTACTGGCCGATGTCCAGAGTGACGCTGTCGGCGGCCAGACCGAGCACCGAGGCGAGCACGACCCCGTAACGGATCACGACCGCCGAAGACTACTCTTCGGCGATGTTCCTCTTCACGAAGCCGACCCGAATGGTCACCGCCGAGGAGGCCCTGCCGGGCCGCGCGGAGCGCATGCCCGTCCCGGAGCGCCACGAGGTGCTCGGCACGCCGCTCGAGCCGCCCTTCCCGGCCGGGCTGGAGCAGGCCGTCTTCGGGCTGGGCTGCTTCTGGGGGGCCGAGCGCGTCTTCTGGCAGGCGCCGGGCGTCTACACGACCGCGGTCGGCTACGCCGGCGGATTCACGCCCAACGCGACCTACCAGGAGGTCTGCAGCGGCCAGACCGGCCATGCCGAGGTCGTCCTCGTCGTCTACGACCCCGAGCAGACGAGCTACGAGGAGCTGCTGGGGCTCTTCTGGGAGAACCACGACCCGACCCAGGGGATGCGGCAGGGGAACGACGTCGGCACGCAGTACCGCTCCGCGGTCTACTGGGCGAGCGAGGCGCAGCGGACGGCGGCCGAGGAGTCGCGCGCCGTGTACCAGGCGCGGCTGGCGGCGGCCGGCTACGGCGAGATCACGACGGAGCTCGCCGAGGCGGGGCCGTTCTACTACGCCGAGGACTATCACCAGCAGTACCTGGCGAAGAACCCGAACGGGTACTGCGGGCTCGGGGGCACCGGCGTCACCTGCCCGGTCGGCCTGAAGGCCTGACGTGCACAAGGTGATTCGCTCGGGCGAGCTCGAGCCGAGTCCGGAAGGGACCGTCACGTTCGAGGGCGAGCCGCACGGCTCAGGCGTGTCGTTCTTCCTCGTGAACAACCAGCCGGGCGCTGGGCCCGACCTGCACCGGCATCCCTACTCCGAGACCTGGATCGTCCGCGCGGGCACGGCGCGCTTCACGGCGGACGGCGAAGAGATCGACGCCGGCCCCGGCGACATCGTCGTCGTCGGGCCGGAGACGCCGCACATGTTCAAGAACATCGGGGACGAGCGGCTCGAGATCGTCTGCATCCACGCCTCGCCGCGGATGATCCAGGAGGATCTCGCCGCGAGCGGCGACCGATGACTTCGCGCGGCCCGTAGGGTCTACCAGTCGAGAGTTCCCGCAAGATGACAAGGAGGCACAGATGAGCGGAGTCCGACTCCTCGTCGGCACGCGGAAGGGCGCCTTTGTCCTGACGTCCGACGGGCCCCGCCGGAAGTGGGACGTCGACGGCCCGCACTTCACAGGGTGGGAGATCTACCACCTCAGCGGGTCGCCGGTCGACCCGGATCGGATCTACGCGTCCCAGACGAGCGGCTGGTTCGGGCAGGTCATGCAGCGCTCCGACGACGGCGGCCGGACGTGGGAGACCGTCGGCAACGAGTTCACCTACGAGGGGACGCCCGGGACGCACCAGTGGTACGACGGGACGCAGCATCCGTGGGAGTTCGCGCGCGTCTGGCACCTCGAGCCGTCGAGGACCGACCGCGACACGGTGTACGCCGGCGTGGAGGACGCCGCTCTCTTCCGCTCCACCGACGGCGGCCACACGTGGCAGGAGCTTCCCGGTCTGCGCGGCCACGAGACCGGCGAGCAGTGGCAGCCCGGGGCCGGCGGCCTGTGCCTGCACACGATCATCGTCGACCCCGAGAACGAGGACCGGATGTATGTGGCGATCTCGGCGGCGGGTGTCTTCCGAACCGACGACGGCGGCGAGACGTGGCGGCCGATCAACCGCGGTCTCCGCTCCCGCGAGCTGCCCGACGAGGAGCGCGAGGTGGGCCACTGCGTCCACCGGATCGCGATGCATCCCTCGCGCCCCGGCACGCTCTTCATGCAGAAGCACTGGCACGTCATGCGCAGCGACGACGGGGGCGACTCGTGGCAGAAGGTGAGCGGCAACCTGCCGAGCGACTTCGGCTTCCCGATCGCCGTCCACCCGCACGAGCCCGAGACGATCTACGTCGTCCCGATCGTGAGCGACTCCGAGCACGTCCCGCCCGACGGGAAGCTTCGCGTCTACCGGAGCCGCACCGGCGGCAACGAGTGGGAGGCGCTCACGAACGGCCTCCCACAGGAGCACTGCTACGTGAACGTGCTCCGCGACGCGATGGCCACCGACTCGCTCGACCCGGGCGGGATCTACTTCGGCACGACGGGTGGCCAGGTCTATGCGTCGCCGGACGGCGGTGACACCTGGACCCCGATCGTCCGCGATCTGCCCGCCGTGCTGTCGGTGGAGGCGCAGACGTTGCCGTGATCCGCGTCATCCTGCCTCACCATCTGCGGACGCTGGCTGGCGTGGACGGAGAGGTGCGCCTCGAGGTCGAGGGGCCCGCGACCAGGAGCGCGGTGCTGGACGCGCTGGAGGCGACCTACCCGGTGCTCCGCGGCACGATCCGCGACCACGGGACGCTCGAGCGCCGCGCGTTCATCCGCTTCTTCGCTTGCGGGCGCGACCTCTCGCTCGAGCCGGCCGACGACCCGCTCCCGGAGGAGGTCGCCTCGGGGGACGAGCCTCTCCGCGTGGTCGGCGCGATGGCCGGGGGCTAGCCGGGCCTCTGGTAAATCCAGCGTCGCCCTGCCATCATCAGGGCACGATGCGCATCGCCCCGGGGGTCGTTCTTCTGGCGCTCATGACCGCAGGCGGAGCGAGCGCGGGTACCGACGCGTTCCGGTTCAGCTCGCGGACGCCCAACGACGGGACCGGCTGGATGAGGAGCGGGCAGGCCAGCGAGGGCTACACGGGATTCGCCCAGTTCGAGCGGACGAACGGGCGCATGGTGCTCAGCGTCAAGAGCCCGCAGATCGACTACACGAACGACTGCCCAACGCCGATCGGCACCGCGATCTACAGCATCACGGACTTCTTCCGACGAGGCTCGTTCACGGGCCCGTACATCCACGAGGTCACCCCGCCGAAGCGATCGCTCTTCCGGACCGCAAAGCGCTTCGATGCGGACTTCAGCGCGAGCGCCCGGTGCTTCGACCGGTGCGAGTCGTACGTGAGCGTCTCGGGGACGACGAAGGTCCTCATCCACTTCACGTACTTTTCCGCCGCGAACTTGCAGGACTGGATCCGGAAGCTCAAGCGCCTGCCGCAGTAGCGGCGGGGGTGGGATTCGAACCCACGGAGCCCGCTGGGGCTCAACGGTTTTCAAGACCATCAACAAACGTCATATTTGCAGGTAATTTGGTAGTGGTTCGCCAGTCCGTTCGCCCGTCGACCGCAGAGGCGAAGGGGCGATTGTCTGCCTGACGACAGCCGGCAAGTGGGTCTCGAGGGCCCCCCCGGTGGAGCGGCGGCCACGTCCGCATGGGGTTCATTCGGCTTGCGGAACGATTTAGAATACTGTATACAGGCGCCGTGGCCGCTCGGACGACCGCGAACCGCGAGGAGGCGGCCCTCTTGGACTCCGCGAGGCAGTTCCTGCTCGTGACGCGGATGGAGTCGTCTCGACTCGACGGGCCGGTCTTCGCGTCCGGCGAAGGGTCGGTCGTCTATGACGTGCAGGGCCGGGCGTATCTCGACTTCAACTCCGGCCAGATGTGCTCGGCGCTCGGACACCGGCCTCCCTCGGTCGTCGCTGCGATCAAAGAGGCAGCGGACACTCTGATCCACGCGAGCAGCATGTTCTTCAACGTCGCTGAGATTCGGCTGGGCGAGAGGCTCTCGCGGATCCTGCCGGGAGCGCTTAGACGGTCGATCTTCCTCGAATCGGGAGCCGATTCGAACGAGACGGCGATCTCGATCGCGAAGGCGTACACCGGCCGTTACGAGGTTGCGAGCCCGCACGTCAGCTTCCACGGGCTGACTGACACGACACGCGCGCTCACCTACGCCGGCTGGCACAAGGGATACGGCCCCTACGCGCCCGGCATCTACGCCATCCTCGCGCCGTATCGGTATCGCTGCCCGGTCGGTCTCGACAAGGGCGCCTGCTGCAACATGTCCTGCCTCGACGCGAGCTTCGAGTTGCTCGACGCGCAGACGGACGGGCCGCTCGCCGCGATCATCACCGAACCCCTCTTCAGCGCCGGCGGCGTGATCGAGCCACCCGACGGATGGCTCGCCGCGCTGCAGACGAAGGCTCGTGAGCGTGGCGCGCTGCTGATCTTCGACGAGGCGCAGACAGGGCTCGGGAAGCTGGGATGGATGTGGGGATCCGAACGCGAGGGCGTCGTCCCCGACATCATCACCATGTCGAAGCACTTCGGAGGCGGCGTCTCGATCAGCGCCGCGGCGACGACCGACGAGATCGCCGATCAGGTACAGGAGCGCGGCTTCGTCACCGGCCACTCGCACCAGAACGACCCCCTTACGTGTGCGGCGGCGATCGCGTCGGTCGACCTCATCGTCCGCGAGGATCTCCCCGCGAAGGCGCGGGCGATCGGGCTCTACTGGCGAGCGCGGCTGGACGAGCTCGCCGCACGGCACGAGCTGATCGGCGACATTCGCGGGCGCGGCCTCCTTCAGGGCATCGAGCTCGTGCGCGACCGAGACTCCAAGGAGCCGGCGTACGAAGCGGGCAAGGTCGTCGAGCGTCACTGCCTCGCGGCGGGACTTCTGTTCAGCGTCCGCCGCGGCGGCTCCGTGCTCCGGTTCGTACCGCCGTGGACGACGACCGAGAAGCAGATGGACAGCGCGGCGGAGATCCTCGACGATGCCCTGACAGAGGCGGCGGACGCCTTGGCGCCGTGACGGAGATCGGCGCGTGAGCGAGCAACTGCTCATGGAGGAGCTGACCTCCCGCGAGATCGCCGAGGCCGTCGCGGGCGGGAAACGCATAGCGATCGTTCCGCTCGGCTCCATCGAGGCGCACGGTCCCCAACTTCCCATCAACACGGACTCCCTGCTCTCCAGGCACGTCGCGCACATGGTTGCCGAGCGGCTTGGCAACGCGCTCGTCGCCCACACCATGCCGCTCGGCTACCTCCCGCGGATGACCTTTCCCGGCTCGATCTCGGTGCCGGTGGAGGTCGTTCTCGAGGTGCTCCGCTCCTACTGCACCGCGCTCCAGCGGGACGGGTTTAGGACAGTCGTTCTCCTGCCGATGCACGCGGAGCACTTCCAGACGCTCGCGCTTTACGCACCCGACCTGGGTCAAGCGTTTCCTGAGCTCACGATCGTCGCGAATGTCGACGTGGGCGGCTTCATCGCGATGCGCAACGACATTGGCGAGAGGCACGGGATCGGGCCGGACGAAGCCGGCTGGCACGCCGGCGCCGCTGAGACGTCGGAGATGCTCGCCTTCGATCCGGCTCGGGTCCGTACCGAGGCGTTCCGCCGCGGCTACATCGGGCCCAGCGGCTTCGGGCGGATCCTCCCTGAGACGCTGCGCGACGGCTGGAGGGTGCTGGACCCGGAAGGCGTCATGGGCGACCCGGAGCAGTCGACGGCCGAGTTCGGCCAGGAGATCCTCGACCGGCTGGCCGACTTCATCGCGGAGCACGTCCGCGCCGCGCACTCCGAGGCCTAGGGACAATGCAGGGAGCTCCAGGGGACTACCTCTGGCGCCCCTCGCTCAAGCGGCTGGAGCGGGCGAACCTGACCGCGTATCTCGAGTGGCTGCGCGCCGAGCGTGGGCTCAAGTTCGAGAGTTACGACGCGCTCTGGCGGTGGTCGGTCACAGAGCCGGAGGAGTTTTGGGGCTCGTTGTGGGAACGCTTCGAGCTTCTCAGCTACGGGCCCTACGAGAGCGTGCTGGCCGACCGGCGGATGCCCGGCGCCCGGTGGTTCGCGGGCGCGCGCGCCAACTACGCTGAGCAAGCGCTCCGGCGTCGCGGCGACGAGACGGCGATCGTCTTCCGCTCGGAGAGCCGGTCGCCCGAATCGATCTCCTACGCCGACCTCTCCGCCCACGTGGCCTCGGTCGCCGCCATGCTCCGGGACCTGGGCGTTCGCCGCGGCGATCGGGTCGTGGCGTACGTGCCGAACGTACCCGAGGCCGTCGTCGCGTTCCTCGCGGCGGCTTCGATTGGCGCGATCTGGTCGTGCTGCGCACCTGACCTCGGCGCGCCCAGCGTCCTCGATCGCTTCAGGCAGATCGAGCCCACGATCTTGTTCGCGGTCGACGGATACGTGTACGGAGGCAAGACTTTCGATCGGCGAGACGTCGTCGAGCAACTCGCACGCGGTCTCCCGACCCTGCGCTCCACGATCGCGGTGCCCACTCTCGACTGCGAGGCGAATACCGCCGCCTGGGTGGAGTCGGTCGGCCGCCCGGAGAGCGGCGATCCAGAGTTCGAAGAACTCGAATTCGACCACCCCCTCTGGATCCTCTTCTCGTCGGGGACGACAGGGCTTCCGAAGGCGATCGTCCATGGGCACGGCGGCATCCTCCTCGAGCACCTCAAGGTCCACTCGTTGCACCTTGATCTGCACGAGGACGACCGCTTCTTCTGGTTCACGTCCACGAACTGGATGATGTGGAACTTCCTGGTCAGCGGCCTGCTGGTTGGATCGACCCTCGTCCTCTTCGACGGCAGCCCCACGCACCCTGACCCCGGCATGCTCTGGCGTCTCGCTGAGGAGACGCAGACGACGTTCTTCGGAACGAGTGCCCCGTTCATCCAGGCATCGATGGCGGCCGGGCTGCGGCCGGGACGCGAGTTCGATCTGGGTGCCATCCGGTCGGTCGGGTCAACCGCGTCCCCACTGCCGGAAGAGGGATTTCGCTGGATCTACAGCGAGGTGGGGGAGGATATCCTGCTGGGCTCCGCGAGCGGTGGCACGGACGTCTGCACACCTTTCGTCGGCCCATGCCCCCTGCAGCCGGTCTATGCCGGCGAGCTTCAGTGTTGCCTTCTCGGCGTCTCTGCCCACGCCTATGACGAGCAAGGGAACGACGTCGTTGGTGAGGTCGGAGAACTGGTCATCGACCAGCCGATGCCGTCGATGCCCCTGTTCTTCTGGAACGACGCGGACGGATCGAAGTATGGCGAGAGCTACTTCGACGTCTATCCGGGCGTATGGCGTCACGGCGACTGGATCGAGTTCAACGAGCGCGGCGGGTCGGTCATCCACGGCCGCTCCGACTCAACGATCAAGCGCGCCGGCATCCGTACGGGTACGACCGAGTTCTACCGCCTGATCGAGACCCTGCCGGAGGTGACCGACAGCCTCGTCATCGACACCAGCGAGCTTGGGGCGGACCGTGGCGAGCTCATCGTCTTCGTCGTGCTTCGACCCGGTGTCGAGCTTTCCGACGCGCTCGTCCGGCGCATCGACCACCGGCTGCGCACCGGCCTCTCGCCGCGGCATCGCCCCGACCGGATCATCCAGATCCCTGACGTCCCTCGCACGCTAAACGGAAAGAAGGTGGAAGTCCCCGTCAAGCGCATCCTGCGCGGTGCGCCGCGTACGGACGTCGTGGTCGCAGGCGCTCTGAGCAATCCTGAGTCGCTCGAGCCGTTCGTCCAGATCGCGGCCGAAACTCTGACGTCCGGAGAACCACCTTGACGACCGCATACAACATGCAATATGGTCGCGCCGGTGGACGAGCGCGTCGTGCTCCCTGGGAACCACGCGGATGATCTCGGCCCGGTGAGCGAGTTCCACGACGTCCGTTCCCCAGATTCCGGCCCGGGCACGGCCCTCGAGTACCAGTCGCTCGCGTCCGCGGTGAGCGACTGGGTTGCCCGGAGAATCATCACCGGCGAGTTCCCAGCCGGCTTCCGCCTCACCGAGGTCGAGCTCGCGGGCCGGGTCGGTGTCAGCAGGTCGCCCGTGCGCGAGGCCCTACAGCGCCTGACCAGGGAGGGGCTGGTCGAGCTGAGGCCCCGGCGTGGGGCACACGTCGCACGACTCGACCCTGGAGACGCGCGGCATCTCTACGACTGCCGGATCCTGCTCGAGCCGCACTGCTGTCGCCTCGCCGTCGAGGCCATGCGACCCGAGGACGTCGACGAGCTCGAAGCGATCTTCGAGCCAATGGCGCCAGCGATCAAAGCGCGTGACCACGACAGGTTCCTCGATCTCAACATCCAATACCACCGGGCGCTGGTCGGTCCGAGCCCCAACCCGGTGCTGCGTGAGCTCGTCGAGCTGACCTGGAACCGATCAGAGCGGTACTGGCGCCTCCTCCGGGTCGTCCCCGATCACTACATGGCGAGTTCCTATCGTTATCACGAGCGATTGCACGAGGCCGTCAAGACCCGGGACGCCGTCGCGACGGAGGCAGTTATGCGGGAACTCCTGGAATTCGCTCTCGAACAGATTCTCGCCCACTTTCCCCGGCACGAGAACAAGAGTCGAAGATGACCATCCGCCCAGGATTAGGAATGAGCCGCCGGTCGAGCGGATCCCACGGAAAGGAGTTACCGGAATGCAGACTTCGAGCCGCAGCTTCGCGTCGCTAATTGTCACTCTTATGGCTACCGTCCTCATCGTTTCCGCCTGCGGTGGTGGCAGTGACTCGAGCGCTGGAGAAGGGAGTGCGACAGAAGGGGGCGGTGCGACTACCGAGCCCAAGCGCGTCGCGATCTTCGAGATTGTCCAGCTTGACATCATCGACGACCTCGTAAAGGGCTTCAAAGAGAACATGGCGAAGGAGGGCTTCGTCGAGGGCGACAACGTCACGTACGAGACCTTCAACGCGCAAGGTGAGACGACGAACTGCAATACGATCGCGAGCCAGCTCGCCCAGGGGGACTGGGATCTCGTTTACGTGGTCGGCACCTCGTGTGTGCAGGCCCTCTACCAAAAGCGTCCGCAGTTTCCAATCGTCTTCGGGGCGATGACGGATCCGATCGGCGCCGGAATGGCGGAAGACTTCGACCACCCGAACCCGAACAGCACGGGCACGACCGATCTCGTGCCCCCGGACAAGAACCTCGACTTCCTGAAGCGGATCTTGCCCGACATGAAGACCGTCGGCACGCTGGGAAATCCGACCGAGGCGAATACGGAGAGCTGGATGAAGCTCTTCAAGGCGGAGGCAGTGGAGCGCGGGCTGAAGATCGTGGAGGTACCTGTGCAGAGCACGAACGACGTGCAGATCGCCGCGAACTCGCTCGCCAACCGGGTTGACGTGATCATCGCGCCCCCGGACAACACGGTGGAGCCCGCTATCGGCTCCGTGATCCGAGTGGCACTCGAGCGGAAGGTCCCGCTGCTGACGGCGAAGGCGGAGCACGCCGAGAAGGGCGCGCTGATCGGGATGGGCGTCGACTACTACCAGATCGGACTTCTCAACGGGACCCAGGGCGCCAAGATCCTGAACGGAGCGACCCCCGAGAGCATGCCTGTGGAGGCGCTTCCGAACCCGATCACCAACATCAATCTCGATACCGCGACCGAGATCGGAGTTCAGATCCCGGACGACGTCCGAAGCGCCGAGAACGTGAACCTCATCGGTGGCTAGAACTGGCGTGTGACGATGCGTCAATGGCTGACTGGCGACGCCTCCATCCCGAAGCCGACCAGGCTCATGGAGGCGTCGCCAGAAGTGCCAGCCCGCGACATCTTCGGCCTGACGTAGGCGGCATCATCTCTCGCATCTAATGGACCTCGCCAAACAGTTCGCGCTTTCGACGTTCGAGTCCGCGCTGCCGCTGGCGCTCGTCTTCCTCGGCATCTACATCGTCTTTCGTCTTCTCAACGACTTCGACCTGACCGTCGAGGGGACGTTCACTCTGGGGGCGGCCGTCACGGCCTCGCTCATCCTCAAGGGCTACAGCCCGGGAGTCAGCATGTTCGTCGCGGTCTGCGCAGGATGCGTTGGGGGGCTGGTGACGGCAATCATCCATACCCGCCTGGGAATCAGTCTTCTTCTCTCAGGAATCATCACGATGACGGCTCTCTTCACCGTGAACCTCCGAATTCAGAGAAGGCCGAATCTCTCGCTTCTCGGCGAACGGACCATCTTCTCGCCATTCGACGGCCTCCCCTTCGACGCGCGGATCGCCTCGATCATCGGCGTCACCTTCGTGTTCGTCGCGGTCGTGATGATCGCCTTGATCTACTTCCTCCACACCGAGTACGGCCTCGCACTGCGCGCGACCGGGATGAACCGGGAAATGGCCCGCAGCGTCGGTGTCAACACAAACCTCGTCATGTTCGTCGCCCTCATTGTCTCGAACGGGCTGTCGGCGCTCGGCGGGTCGCTTGCGGCACAGGACCAAGGATTCTCCGACGCGCAGATGGGCCTGGGGCTGATCGTCGCTGGTGTGGCTTCCATCCTGCTCGGCGGCCTCATCGTGCCGCGCTCTACGCGCGTCGTCGCCGGCGTCGTGTCCGTGCTCGTCGGCGTCGTGCTCTACAGGTTCGTGCTCGTCTACGCCCTTCACGTCGGCCTTCAGCCGTTCGATCTGAAGGGTTTCACGGCGATCATCCTCGTGGTGGCCATCGGCCTGTCCAGGTTCCGGGCGCCCGTTGTGCGGTTCGCGCGGCGAGTGCCGCTCGGCCTCGTTCCTCGGCGGCTGCCGACCAGCCCGCCCGTCGAGCGGGCCGCGGAAGCGGGTGCCCAGCGTCCGCACGGCGAGCGCCCCGAGAACCCCGTGAGCCGGCAAGGTCGGCGGTCGGCGTGATGCGGGAACCCGGCGACCGGGCGGCGTTGCTCGAGATCGAGGGAGCCACCGTCATCTTCAACAAGGGACAGTCGAGCGAGATCCGTGCCCTCAACGAGTTCACTCTCTCAATCGCGGACGGCGATTACGTCACCATCGTGGGGAGCAACGGCGCCGGCAAGAGCACGCTCCTCAACATGGTGGCCGGGAATGTGGGTCCGGAGTCCGGAAGGGTTCGCTTCGAGAATCGCGATATCACGCCGCTTCCGGACTTCCGTCGCGCCGCGTTCATCGCCCGTGTCTTCCAGAATCCTCTCGCCGGTACGTCGCCCGCGATGTCAGTCGAGGAGAATCTCGCACTCGCATTTGCCCGCGGAAGGCGGCGCGGTCTCCGCCTCGCGGTGACCCGCAGCCGGCGCGAGTCATTCCGTCACGCGCTCGAGCGCGTCGGCCTTCATCTTGAGGACAAGCTGACCCAGATGGCGTCGGTCTTGTCGGGTGGAGAGCGGCAGAGCCTGACGGTGATCATGGCAACGCTGAAGCAGCCGCGAATCCTGCTTCTCGACGAGCATACGGCCGCACTCGATCCGCGCACCGAAAGAGAAGTCATGGAGCTCACCGACGCCCTGATTCGCGAAAACCGCTTGACGACCTTGATGGTCACGCACAACCTCGAGCACGCGCTGAGATACGGAAACAGGATGATCATGATGCATCGCGGCAAGGTCTTGATCGAGCTCGATCAGGAGCAGAAGGCGACGATGGATGTCCACGGGGCGCTCGATCTCTTCCACAAGCAGGACGCAATGCTGACCGACGCCACCTTGATTGGTGCAGGTCCGGCGGAAAGGTAGGGGCGAGTTGGCGATTGAAATCCACGGGAAGACGGTTCTCACAACGATTCCCGAGCTGGTCGATCCGGCGCACGCGGCACTCCTGATCATCGACGTGCAGAACGACTGCTGCGCGCCCGGAGGGGCGTTTGCCGAGCGTGGGGCCGATCTCGCGCTTTACCAAGACGCGATCCCCCAACTGAAGCGGCTGGTCGCCGCCGCCCGGGAGGCCGGAGCGCTGGTCATCTACGTCCAGGCGACGACGCTTCCCGATCACCGCAGCCAGTCGCCCGCACAGCTGCTCTTCGAAGCCCGGCTCAAGGAAAGCTATCCGCGGAAAGGCATAGAGGCATTCGAGTTCTGCCTCCCGGGGACGTGGGGGCACGAGTTTGTTGGAGACCTCCGCCCGGAGGACGACGACGTCGTCATCCAAAAGCACCGATCGAGCGCCTTCGTCGGCACGAACCTCGATCTCGTTCTCCGGAGCAACGGCATCAAGACCGTGATCGCAACTGGCTGCACGACGGAAGGCTGTGTCGACTCGACGATTCGCGACGCAGGCTTCCTCGACTACTACCCGATCGCGGTCCGGGACTGCATTGCCAGCGACAACCGGAGACTGCACGAAGCCGCGCTGGCGATTCTCGAGGCCTACCGGGCCGTCGTGACGGACTCGGCGGAGATCATCGAGGCGTGGAGCGCACAGTCAGCTAACGACACGGCACGTAACGCAAGCATGGCGCGAACGGCGCGCGCAGAGGGGGCGTAATCCAGTGTCTCTGAGGATCGTCGCGGGACTCAGCTTCGGATATCTCTTTCCCCAGAAGTCGCTCGACGAAGCGATGAGCCTCGGCGCTGACGCGATCGTCGCTCAGGGGACATCGTCGGACGTCGGGCCGACCTATTACGGCTCCGGAAAGCCTCACTTCCCCGACCGAAACATTCGCACAGCACTCGAGATGCTGCTGCTTGCGGCCCGGCGCGCAGACATCCCCTTCGTCATGTCGCTCGGAAGCGCCGGCTCCGACGTGCATCTCGAGCGCGTTCTACGCATCGTCGACGAGATCGCCGTGGACAACGGCATTCGGTTCAAGGCGAGCGTGTTGCACGGCGAGATCGAGAAGAACTTCGTCAGGAGCCGGCTGGCGGCCGGCGTTCCCATCACGCGGCTCGTGGAGACGGAGTACCTCTCGGAGACGCTCACGGACGAAGACGTCGACAGGTCGGTCGCGGTGCTCGGCCAGATGGGCCCGGAGCCGATCATCGAGGCGCTCGGAGGCGACATCGACGGCGTCTTCACCGGACGGTCTCTGGACAGCGGCTTGTTCATGGCCCTGCCGATGATGAACGGAGTCGACCGAGGCGTCGCGGCCCACTTCGGAATGGTGATGGCCTGCGGAGCGCTCGCGGCAACGCCTGGAAGCATCGATCTGCTGTACGGCACCATCGACAACGACGGCTTCGTCGTAGCGCCGCCGAATCCGCGCCTCGCCTGCACACCGCTCTCGGTGGCTGCACACGGCCTCTACGAGCAGCCGAACCCGGTACTCGAGAACCTGCCGGGGGGCCAGCTCGACCTGAGCGATGTGAGGTTCGAGGCCGTGGACGAGCGAACGGTGCGAGTCACGGGCAGCCGCTGGATTACGCGCGACCCCTACACGATCAAGATCGAAGGTGTCGAGCGACTCGGCTCACGGTCCATCTGCCTGGCCGGCGTTCGTGATGTGAACCTCATCGCGTGCCTCGACGACGTCTTCGCCGACATTCGGCGGAAGGTCGAGCAGCGCCTCGGGGACATCGCGGACTCGGCGCTCGTCGATTTCAAGGTCTACGGTCGCGACGCGGTCCTGCGGGAATGGGAGCCGATCGAGGAGCCGCATCCCCACGAGGTGGGCGTCGTGATCGATGTCGTCGCGCGCGACCAGGAGACAGCAAGCGCCGTCTGCGGGCTCGCCAGGTCGGAGCTGCTCCTGAACGACTACCCGGGACGGACCAGCACGTCGGGAAACGTCGCCTTCCCCTTCTCGCCGCATGAGGTCGAGATGGGAGACACCTACACGTTTCGGATCTGGCACGAGCTTCCGGTCGAGGATCCAGTCGAGCCATTTCGCGCCGAGATCCGGGAGTTTGGAGGCTAAGCGTGGCCGACACGAGGCTCATTGATCTCGCATCCGTGATTCGAAGCAAGAACGCTGGACCGTTCCTCGTCACCCTCGACGTCATCTTCGACGACTGGGACTCCTATGTGCGCGTCCGCGACTCGGCCGTACTCACGCCAACGCGTGTCGGTGCGCTCTACCGCCTCGACGCGGGCGCAGGAGTCGAGGTCTACTTCAACGATCCTGCGAAGGCATTGAAGGTGACGTTCCCGAGCCGCGCTCCGTCCGGGCACTTCGCATGCACGGATGTGTACGGCGCACAGCAGTACATCCCGCTGCTCGCGCTCGAGATTCCCGACGGAGACCCTGATGGATAGTCAACCGGTCGTGGTCAGGCGCCTCGAGCAACGTCTGAGAGAGCGGATCACTGACACGCTGCGGATCGTTCTACCCGAGGTCTCGCGCGTCGTGATCGAGGGAGCCCGCATCTTCGTGTCCGAGTACGGGGGCACGGTGCTCTTCGTCGGTGACGAGGCGGCGATTCGAGCCGGCGCCGAAGGGCTGGGCTGGACGCTTCCGGCGCAAGTCGAGATCGCCGACTCGCGCGCATCGCGACTGGGGGCGATGGAGACTGCGCTCGAGCTCGTCGGCGAAGGCGCGGCGGACGGCATCGTCGCCGGCGCAGTGCTCGAGAGCGCCGATGTCCTCCGAGCGGCACTCAGCCGTCTCCGCGTCGGAGATCGTTGGTCGGGTCAGGGAGTCGTGCTCGTCACGATGGGCGGCCGCGTGATGGTTTTCGCCGACTGCACGGTGATGCTCGACCCCGATGCCGACCGCCTGGCTGCAATGGCCTGCGACGTCGCGGACGCCTTCGAGAGGCTTGTCGGTGAGCGACCCTGTATCGCGATGCTTTCCTACAAGACGAACGCGGGCACGTCGGATCCGGACGTCGCGAAGATGCGCCGCGCCGCCGAGCTCGTCCGGCTGCTGCGTCCCGATCTTCGGGTCGACGGCGAACTGCAGTTCGACGCTGCGTTCGACACCGGGGTCGCCAGGATCAAAGCGCCGAACTCCGCCGTCGCGGGCCACGCGAACACGTTCATTTTTCCGGACCTCGCATCCGCGAACATCGGCTACAAGATCGCGCAATACGCCGGCGGAGCCGAGTTCCTGTTCGTCTTCGCCACGGCCGTCCACCCGCCCGTGATCAACCTCTCGAGGGGAGCAACACCCCGCGTCGTCGCTCGTTCGCTAGCGGCGTGCGCCGTTCTCGCGGCCCTCGGAAAGGAGCGGGCTCTGCAAGCTGGGACAACCGCGAGTCGAGCCTGACGGATGTCGCGTCCCGCGTACCTCTCGATGGACGGAACGGTCGTTCCCTACGAAGACGCCACGGTCCACGTGCTGTCGACAGCCTTCAAGTACGGGATCACCGTCTACGAGGGGCTCCGCGCGTACTGGCAGCCCGAGGACGGCGAGCTGTACGTCTTCCGGGTCGCCGAGCACTTTCGCCGTCTCGCCCGGTCCGCCGCGATCGCGCGCGTCCCCGTGCTACCGGCCGTGGATGTCGAGCGGGAGATCCTCGACCTCATCCGCGCGAACGAGTCGAAGGAGGATCTCCACATCCGGGTCCTGTTCTTCGTCGCGGCGGACGACGGCTATCCGTGGAGCTCCGAGCCGACGGGGCGCGCTGTCGCAGCAATGCCGATGGGTCGTTTCCCCGGTACCGATCCCGGCAGCGACGGGGTCCATGTTGCGATCAGCCACTGGCAGCGGTTGCGCGACGCGTCGAGTCCGCCGCGGGCCAAGGTCGCGGCCAACTACTTCAACAGCCGGCTCGCATACGTACGTGCGCGCGAGGACGGATACGACGACGCGGTCCTGCTGGATGGCGAAGGACGCGTCACCGAGGGTCCTGGCTACAACATCTTTCTCGTCCGGGACGGACAGATCGTGACGCCGCCGGTGACGGCGGGGATCCTGGAAGGCGTCACGCGCGACTCGGTCATACGGCTGCTTGCCGACGTGCACGGAACGGCAGTCGTTGAGCGCCCCGTCGACAAGACCGAGCTCTACATCGCCGACGAGGCGTTCTTCTGCGGCTCCGCCAAGGAGATCGTCCCGATCCTGAGCGTCGACAGGACGACCCTGGGCGAAGGGCAACCCGGGCCCGTGACCCGACTCGTGCGCGAGACGTACGGCGACGTGGTCCGGGGACGCAGCCCGCGCTACGCGAGCTGGCTGACACCCGTCTACGCCTCCGATCGGCTGGAGACGTCGGTGTGACCGAACGGTCGGGTCCTCTGGCAGGCCTCCGCGTCCTCGACGCGGGCAATCTCGTCGCGGGGCCGATGGCCGCCTGTCTCCTGGGTGATCTCGGCGCGGACGTGATCAAGATCGAGCATCCGGTGCTGCTCGATCCATTGCGCGACTGGGGACCGCGGAAAGACGGGCTCTGCCTGTGGTGGAAGGTGATCAACCGCAACAAGCGGCTCGTCACGCTCGACCTGAGCAAGGCGGAAGGGCAGCGCCTGATGCTCCAGCTCGTCGGCTGGGCCGATGTCGTGGTCGAGAACTTCCGTCCGGGGACCTTCGAACGCTGGAACCTCGGCTACGAGCAGCTCGCGGTGGTCAATCCAGGCGTGATCCTCGTCCGGGTGTCCGGGTACGGCCAGACCGGGCCCTATGCCCAGCGGCCCGGCTACGGAACCATCGCCGAGGCCATGAGCGGCATCGTGGCATTCACCGGGTTCCCCGACAGCCCGCCGACCCTTCCCGGCTACCCAATGGCCGATACGACGGCCGCAGTCTTCGCCGCGATGGCGGCGCTTGCAGCAGATCGCCACCGAAGGGAGAGCGGCCGCAACGAAGGCCAGGAAATCGACGTCAGCCTCTATGAGTCCCTCTTCCGCCTGGTCGACTCCCAGGTCATCGGCTACGACCAGCTTGGACTCGTCAAGCAGCGGACCGGCAACCGGATGGAGGAGGACGCCCCCCGGAACGCCTACGTGACCGCGGACGCCGTGTGGATCGCCATCTCGGCGAGCTCGAACCGCACATGGACGCGGCTCGCCGCAGCGATCGGCCGTCCGGAGCTCGGCGGCGACGACCGCTTCAACAGCGGTCCGAAGCGGGTCGAGAACGTCGACGAGCTCGACGCGATCATCGCAGCTTGGTTCGCCGCGCGAACCGCCGAGGAAGCAACCCAGGCGCTCGACGCCCACGACGTCGTCGCGGGCCCCGTCCTCGACATCGCCGAGATCTTCCGCCACCCCCAGTACGAGGCCCGGCAGGACATCGTCGAGGTTGAAGACCCCGACTTCGGGCGCGTAAGGATGCAGAGTCCCATGCCGAAATTCTCGGCGACGCCCGGGGCCGTCCGGTTTCCGGGGCTCGGGCCGGGCCACCACAATCGAGAGATCTTCGGAGACCTGCTCGGACTCGCGGAGGATGAGCTCGGCGAGCTGAAGCTTTCCAACGTGATCTGATGCCGGACGAATATCTCGCAGGGGCCAGGGTCGTTGCGGCCTACCAAAGCAAGTATGAGAAGCGGTCCGAGCGAACCCCGCTCGAGCTCGTGATCGAGGCAGTCTCGGAGGTCGTGCTCAATGCCGGCCTTGAACCGTCCGATGTCGACGGACTCGCGGTCGCGTCGTTCCAGCTCGCCCCGGACAACGTCGTGACCGTGGCCGAGCAGTTGGGCGCGACCCTGCGCTGGGCCTGGCAGGGGGCGCACGGGGGTGCGAGCGGTGTCGTGAGCGTCATCCAGGCCGCCGAGGCGATAACCCTCGGGCGCGCGCGCGTGGTGGTCTGCGCGGCAGCCGACGCCTTCACGACCAGCAGCCACAACGCGATGGTGAACGTCTTCAACACGGGGATGCGCGACCACCTCGCGCCATACGGCTTCGGGGGGACGAACGGGATCTTCGCGATGGTCGAGCGCGAGCACCGTGAGCGCTTCGGAACCACCAGGGAGCAGCTGGGCAAGATCGCCGTCACGCAAAGGCGATATGCGCAGCGGAACCCCAATGCCCTGCTCCGTGGTCCGCTCTCGATCGAGGACTACCTCAACGCCCGCGTGATCGCCGATCCGGTCCGGCTGTTCGACTGCGTCCTGCCGTGTGCCGGCGCGGACGCCGTCCTCCTCGTCGCGCCGGACCTCGCGCGAGAGCTCCAAGGCGCCAGCGTTCTCGTCCGTGCGGGCAGCCAGCGGCACAACCACCTTCCTGCGGAAGTGTTGTCCGTGACCACCGGAGCGGCGGCATACGCGACCCAGCTCTTCGAGACCGCGGGCGTGTCGCGGGACGAGCTCGACTTCGTCCAGCTCTACGACGACTACCCCATCATGGTCGTCGTCCAGCTCGAAGACCTCGGCTTCGCCGAGAAAGGCGACGGGGGCCGCTTCGTCGATGTGACGAGCTTCGAGCCAGATGGCGATCTTCCCCTCAACACGGGCGGAGGGCAGCTCTCGTGCGGGCAGGCCGGCGCCTCAGGCGGCATGATCGGTGTCTACGAGGGCGTCACCCAACTTCTCGGCCAAGCCGGAAGCCGGCAGCTCGCGGACGCTCGCCTCGGGCTGGTGTCGGGGTTCGGCATGGTCGGCTACGCCAAGGGCCTGAGCAGCGCGACGGCGGTCTTCGAGCGAGCGGCGTGAGCGAGAGGCAGCACCGAGATCCAGACGTCGTTGCGCCGAGCGTCGGGGCCGCTGTGTCGCTGCCGTATTGTCTCGGCTGCCGTCGACACTTCTACTACCCACGTCCGCGCTGTCCGTTCTGCTGGGGGGACGCGCTCGCCGACCGCATCCCCAGGACAGCGTTCCGCGTCCGCTCGTTCGCGTGGGTGATCCGGCCCCAGGAGGTTCGCTTCGAGCGGCGTGTCCCGATCCTGTTGCTGACGGCTGCGAGCGAGGATGTCAGCGTCATCGCAGAGGGCGTCGGCTGGACCTCCAATTCGCCGCCCGAGGTCGGGGAGGAGGTCGACTTCCGGCGCGGGCAGACGCCGGAGGGCCGGGAAGCGCCTCTCTTCGTACGTTCGCGGCCGGAAGCGTGAGCAGGAGGAGGCTCGCCTGAGCCCGCGCCACCCTGCGGTGGTCTGCTTCGCAACCGGGGGCACCATCGCGTCGATCCATGAACCCGAGGCCGGAGGGCCACTGCCGGCGATCACCGGAACTGCACTCGTCGAAGCCGTTCCCGAGCTAGCCGAGATCGCGTCGATGGAGGTGGTGCAACTGGCGAATTCGTCGAGTCACCTCTTCACGCCGTCCGAGGTGTTCGCGTGGTCCACCCGCGTACACGAGCGTCTCGCAGAGGACGACACGGTCGGGGCGGTCGTCACCATGGGCACGGCGACGCTCGAGGAGGCCGCGTATCTCTTCGATCTTGTTCTCCGGGACGAAAAGCCCGTCGTCTTCACGGGCGCGATGCGAAGCCACGACCAGATCGGCGCGGATGGACCGCGAAACCTGCTGGCGGCCGTCCGCACGGCGACGACGCCTGGAGCGAGAGGGCTCGGCGTGCTCGTCGTTCTGAATGGGGAGATCCACTCCGCCCGTGACGTCTCGAAGGCCGACTCGGATGCCGTCGACGCCTTCGTCTCGCGGTACGGCAGCCTGGGGCGCATCTACTGGACCCGCAGCGGCGACGAGGTCGTAATACGCCGGGCGGGGACCCGCCGTGAGCACATTGCGACGGAGACGCTCGAACCGCGCGTGGCCTATGTGAAGACGGTCCTCGGGGCGGACTCGTCTGGGCTTCACGCTGCGATCGATGCAGGCGCGAGGGGCATCGTCATCGAGGGCTTCGCAGGCGGCGAGATAACGCCGGGCATGGTTGAGGGCGTGGTGCGTGCGCTCCGCGTCGGCATCAGTGTGGTGGTTGCGGGTCGCGCACCGAACGGAAGGCCGAACGACGTCTGGACCGAGCCCGGCGGAGGAGGGTGGCTGCGCGACCTCGGCGTCCTCTCCGCGGGCGAACTCAGTGGGCCCAAGGCGCGGATCAAGCTGATGCTCGCACTCGGAATCGGCGACGACGGCATGGTGCGGGATCATTTCGGGTGACCGCCCTCCCAGTTGAGAACGCGACGCTCGATTCCGCCCTGTCTGGACCCGTGCCGCGCCGCGAATTGGTTCTCCGGACTTCCGTGGACCACTCGGCCCGCCAGGAGACGACGCCGCAAGACACATGATTGAGCGGAGACAGCGGCGGGAGTGGGATTCGAACCCACGGAGCCCTTGCGGGCTCAGCGACTTTCAAGGCCGCCGCCTTCGACCGCTCGGCCACCCCGCCTGAGCCAGTGTATTCGGCACGGGGCGGTCTCTTCGTTTTCAAGACCGCCGTTCGGCCGCTCCGGCACCCCGCCGGGCGCAGTCTAGCCGGGGACTGCGACCCTCCCAAGGCGCCGCGGGGCGCCGAAATCGGCCAGGGCATCGGGGACGGCGACCGAGCCGCCGTCTTCCTGGAAGTTCTCCAGCACCGCCAGCATGGCGCGCGCGGTCACCGCCGTCCCGTTGAGGGTGTGCACGTGCTCGAGCCCGCCTTCCCGCCGAACACGCACGCCGAGCCGCCGCGACTGGTAGTCGGTCGTGTTCGAGGTGGACGTGACCTCCCGGTAGCGCTCCTGTGATGGGAACCACGCCTCGATGTCGAACTTGCGCGCGGCCGACGCGCCAAGGTCGCCGACCGGGATGTCGACGACACGGTAGGGCACGCCGAGCTCTCCGACCAGCTCCTCCTCGATCGCCAGCAGCCGCTCGTGCCACTCGCGCGACTCCTCCGGCGCGCAGAAGACGAACATCTCGACCTTGTCGAACTGGTGCACGCGGAACATGCCCCGCGTGTCCTTGCCCGCCGCGCCCGCCTCCCGGCGGAAGTTCGTCGAGAACGCGGCGTACTGCTTCGGCAGCTCGTCCTCCTCGAAGGTCTCGCCCATGTGGAACGCCGCGAGCGCGACCTCGGAGGTGCCCGTCAGGTAAAGGTCGTCCCGCTCGAGGCGGTAGAGGTTGAGCTCGTCGGTGGGCAGGAAGCCGGTGCCGTACATCGCCTCCTCGCGGACGAGCACCGGCGGCAGCATCGGCGTGAAGCCCTTCTGCACGAGCCGGTCGAGCGCCCAGCGGTAGAGCGCCAGCTCGAGCAGCGCCACGTCGCCGACGCGGTAAGCGAAGCGCGCGCCCGAGACCTTCGCGCCGCGCTCCATGTCGATCCACCCGAGCCCGAGGTGGTCGAGCGGCTCGAAGCCGAAGTCGCGCGGCTCGCCGACGCGCCGCAGCTCGACCGCGTCCTCCTCCTCGACCCCGTCGGGCGCCTCCGGATCGGGGAGGTTGGGGATCACGTCGAGCAGGCGCTGCGCCTCCGCCTCGACCTCGGTGAGCTCGGCCTCGAGCCCCTGGAGTTCCGACTTCACCCGCTCCAGCTCCTCCAGCTGCTCGGGCGTCGGCTTGCCCTTCACCTTGCGGCGGGCGCGGAGCTCCTCGATCTGCGGCAGCAAGCCGCGGCGCCGCTCGTCGGCGGCGAGCAGCGCGTCCAGCTCGTCGGCGTAGCCGCGACGCGCGAGCGCGGCCCGGTACGCGTCCCGGTCCGCGCGCGCTGCCTTGACGTCGATCATGCGCGCAAGTCTAGGGTTGCCGCGCTACCGGCCGAGCAGGCCGAATGTCAGACGGCGAAGTCGCGCCCGGCGACGCTCGGCGCGTTCGCGCTCCGCGCGAATCTCGGCCTTCAGCTGTTCGTGCTTCCGCAGGAGGCCTCGACGCGCCTCCTCATAGTCACGCTCGTCAATCTCCTTCGTCATCGTCCTCACCCAGCGCTCGGAGAAGCCGATCCAGCTTAGCGTCCATCTTCATCAAGAAGACGATCAGCTCGTCGAGCGTCCTCTTGTCGAGCACTTGCACTCGTCGCCGCCACACGACCGCATCCTGATGTTGCTTGGGTGCCCTCGCAAGATGGCCTAACGGGACAGCCACGCTTCGAGCACCTGGGCGACTCCCTCCTCCGCGGGTCCCGGGCAGACGAGGTCGGCGACGGCCAGCACGCGCTCGTGCGCGCCCTCCACGGCGACCGCGTAGCCGGCCCACGCGAGCAGCTCGACGTCGTTCTCGCCGTCGCCGATCGCGACCGTCCGCTCCCGCGCGAAGCCCATGTGCTCGGCCAGAAAGGCCATGCCCGACGCCTTCGTCACCTCGGGGCTCGCGAGCTCGAGGAAGTGCGGCAGCGACTTCGAGACGTAGAGCCTCCCGTCGAACCGAGCCTTCAGCCGCTCCTCCAGCCCGTCGAGCGCGTCCGGGTCGCCGACCGAGACGAGCTTCGTCGGCGGCTCGTCGAGCCAGGCCCGCAGGTCGCCGACCGGGTGGATGACGATGTTCTGGAAGTCGGCGTACGCGCGCGCCTCCGGCGTCACCTCGGCCACGTAGAGCTCGTCGTCGACGTAGCAGTTGAGGTGGAAGCCCTCGCCTGCGACCGCCTCGATCGCCTCGCGCGCCAGCTCGAGCGGGATCGGCTCGTGGCGGAGGAAGCGGCCGCTCGCGGGCTCGGCGACGACGGCGCCCTGGTAGCAGACGACCGGCTCGTCGCCCACGAGGTACGGCCGCACCGCCTGGAACATCCGCCCCGTCACGACGACGAAGGAGACGCCGGCCTCCCGGACGGCCTCGATCGCGGCGCGCGTCCGCGGGCGCAGGACGACGTCCTCGGCGATCAGCGTCCGGTCGAGGTCGCAGGCGAACGCGTCGACCTCGCGGGGAAAGCTCTGCGGCAGCCTCAGCGGGTGGACTCGAAGACGAAGGCGGCGACGTCCTGGATCTGCTGCTCGGTCAGCTGGTCCTTGAAGGCCGGCATCGGGCTCGCCCCGTTGGTCACGCGCTCGACGATCAGGTCGAGCTCGGGCTTCGTCTCGTCGAGGTTGGGGCCGATCGTCCCGCTCGAGCCCGCGGCCGCGAGCACGTGGCAGCTGCCGCACCCCGCTGAGGCGTAGACGTCCTCGCCGGCGGCCGCGTTGCCCTCGCCGCCGTCCTCCGGTTGCGTCTCGGTCGTGGCCGCGGGCGGTGTCGTCCCCGTGACGCCCTCCGGCAGCGGCTGCACCTCCTCGGCCCCGCCGCAGGCGGCTAGGGCGAGTGCTCCGACGGCAGCGAGGAGGGCGGCTGCGAGGCGCATCGCAGGGGCAGTTTACGCTTCGGCGGTGCTGGTTGCAGTTGCCGTCGTGAGCGGGTTGCTCCTGAGCGGCGGCGCGGTCGGGCTCGTCGTGCCGGACGCGGGCCCGCAGACGAGCGAGGCGCGCGCCCGGGCGTCGCTCGTGTGCGGAGAGGTCGTCAACTCTCTCCGCGGGCGCGCGCCGGCGTGCGAGCGGCCGCTCGTCCGGATCGACCAGGAGGCCGCGTTGCGCCTGGAGCTGCCGCGCGGCGGCCCGCAGCCGAACGACCGCCGCTACCCGATCGTCCTTCGCGGCGAGCAGGGCCTCCTCACCTCCGAGTCGACCCGCATCCCCGGCCTCGTCGCGATCGCAGACGTCGCCCACGGGCGGGTACGCGTCGTTCCCCACCCCGATCCGGCCGGCTACCTCGAGCGGCTCGACGAGCGGATCGCGGAGAACGCCTACGCGCGGATCCGCGCCTTCCTGCTCGCGGCGGGAGTCCTGCTCGCGCTCGCGCTGGTGGCCCCGCGCGCGGCCGTCGCCGGCTTCGTCGCGGTGCTCGCCGCGAACCTCGCGCTCGGCGCCGCAGGGATCTCCGCCTTCTGGGCGGTGATGCTCGCGATCGGGCTCGCCGCCGCCGCCGGCGGGCCGCTGCTCGCGCGGCTACCTCTCGTGCCGCTCTCGGCCGCGGTCCTCGCCGCCTATCTCAGCGCGCTCGCCGCGGAGGGGACGTGGGTGGCGCTCTCGCCGCTCGGCCCGACCCAGAACGGCCGCTTCTTCGGGCTCTCGAACCTGCTGGAGACGCTGTTGCTCGTGCCCGCGCTCGTGGGCGCGTCGCGACGCGTCACCTTCCTGCCCGTCGCGGTGCTGGCGACCGTCATGGTCGCCGGGAGCTCATTCGGGGCCGACGGAGGGGGGGCGATCGTTCTCGTCGCCGCCTACGCGGTCCTCGCCGCTGCGCTCTTCAGGCCGCGGCTCGCCGTCCCGGCGATCGCCGCGATCGGAGGCGCCGCCGCGCTGGCGATCGTGGTCGGGCCCTCGACCCACGTGACCTCGGCCGGCTCCGGCGCGTTCCTCGACCGGATCCGCCTCTCCCTCGACCGCCTCGCCGACGACTGGCTGGTCGCGCTCGCCACCGCGCTCGCGCTCGCCGTCCTCGCCGCGCTCGCCTGGCGGGGCCCGCGCGGCACGCTCTCCCTGGCGCTCCTCGCGGCCGTCGCCGTCTCGCTGGTCGTGAACGACTCTCCGTTCGAGGTTGCGATCGCAGGCCTCGTCGGCTACGTGACCCTCGCTCGGTACGATTCGTCCCGATGAAGCGGAGGGCGTACGGACGGGACGCGGGCCTGACGGCCCGGATGATGACGGTGACGTTCCTGCTCGGAGCGCTCTACGTCGTGTTCTTCGTGGTGCTCTGGAATCTGACCGGGGTCGGCATCGCCGGCGCGCTCGTGATCGTGGGCGCGCTCGCCCTGATCCAGTGGTACACGTCCGACAAGGTCGCGCTGATGGCGTCCGGGGCGAAGGTGGTCACGCCCGAGCAGGCGCCCGAGCTGCACGCGATGGTCGACCGGCTGTGCGCGATGGCCGACCTGCCCAAGCCGCGCGTGGCCGTGATCGACACCGACATGCCGAACGCTTTCGCCACCGGCCGCACCCCGAAGCACTCGGCGGTGGCGGTCACGACCGGCCTCTGGAACCGCCTCGAGCGGCCCGAGGTCGAGGGCGTCCTCGCGCACGAGCTCTCCCACATCGGCAACCGGGACGTGACGATCATGACCGTGGCCAGCTTCTTCGCCATGGTCGCCGCCATGCTGACCCGCTTCGGGCTCTATGGCGGAATGTTCGGCGGGAGCCGCAGCCGCGACGGGGGAGGGGCACCCGTGTGGCTGATCATGCTCCTCGTCTCGGTCGTCACCTACGTCCTCAGCTGGGTGCTGATGATGGCCATCTCCCGCTACCGCGAGTACGCCGCCGACCGCGGCGCGGCGCTGATCACGGGAGCGCCCGAGCACCTGATGAGCGCGCTCCAGAAGATCGCCAGCCGGATCGCCCAGATCCCGCAGCGCGACCTGCGCGAGGTGGAGGGGATGAACGCGTTCTTCATCATCCCGACGAACGTGCGCTCCGCCGGCGCCGAGCTGTTCATGACCCACCCGCCGCTCGAGAAGCGCCTCGCCGCCCTCTCCCGGATCGCCCGGGAGATGGGCCGCCCCGTCGCGTGACCCGTCCAGTAATGCCGCCGAGCTTCTGGGTTGCGAGCACCAAGCCAGGGGCCGCACTCGCTCGCAGCCAAGGCAAGCTGCCTTGGCAAGAGCGAGGGTGGACACTGGCGCCGTGTGATCGCGGGCCAGAAGCCGGCATGTATTGCTGGATGGGGCACTAGCGGTTGGGCCTGCTCGACGTCCTCTTCGGCCGCAAGCGGCTCAAGGACGCGCGCGGCGACAAGCTCTTCGCCATCTCGTCCGCCTGCGTGACGATGCAGGCCGAGCTGGGCCTGAAGCCGGGCGGGGCGGCGGCGGTCTGCTTCAAGCCGCTCTCGGCGGGCGAGTTCGTGCGGGCGGAGAACGACCTCCAGGAGCTGCTCGACATCGTCGTCCAGGAGACCGGGTCGCGGATCCGGCGGCGCACCGACGAGCACGGCTTCGAGTGGCTGATCGTCGAGGATCCCGACTTCGAGGACCTCGTCACGACCGTGCACCTGATCGGCTCCGAGCTGAAGTCGCGCGGCTTCGGGGCGCGCCTGCTCGCCGCGCTCTTTCCCTTCGAGGGCAAGGACGGGCGCGTCTACTGGATCTACGGCTACAAGCGGGGCGCCTTCTGGCCGTTCGTCCCGCGCGGGGAGAAGGAGCGCGACAACGCCGAGGAGCTCGAGCTGAAGGCGAAGCTGGAGCAGGAGCTGCCGGTGGAGCCGGACCTCTCCCGCTGGTTCGCGCTCTTCGATGCTCCCGTCTGAGGGCGCGGGGGGGGGG
>JBBDQR010000098.1:28659-28900 GCA_040905885.1 Gaiellaceae bacterium
CCCCCCCCGAGCCCCTTCCTGCGCTCCTTCCGGTGAGCGGGACGCTTCGTGGCCTCTCGCCCGAGTGAATCGGGCTTCGGCCGCGTTTCGCCTGCCTTCGTGACGACGCCGGGACCTCCACGCCGCCGCTGCGAGGGCGGGCGGCGGCGGACAGCACTCCGTCTGACCGAAGCTCCTCGCGGCTCGCGGAAGCTCAACGCTTCCGCTCGCCCGAAGGCCACGATTACTCGGCCCGCGGAGT
>JBBDQR010000099.1:0-28777 GCA_040905885.1 Gaiellaceae bacterium
AGCCCCCGCCCTCCGAGCAGCGGCGAGGAGGCGGCCGCGAGCACGGCGGCGGAGCCGATCAGCGTCCGCTGCGTGCCGACGAGCGGAATCGTCACCAGCGCCGGCAGGAAGGTGCCGAGCAGGCTGCCCGCCGTCGAGAGCGCGTAGAGCCGACCGGCCACCTCGCCGGCCGAGCCGACCGTGTCGAGCGCGAGCCGGATCGCGAACGGGGAGACCATCCCGAGCACGAACACGGGCGGCGCGAAGAGCACGAGCGTGGCGAAGAACGAGCCGACGACGGCGCCCGCCGAGAGCTCGTCCAGCCCGCGCGCTGCGACGTCGAGGATCGGCCGAGTCACGAAGGGCAGGACGGCCACGTACGCGCCGGCGGCGAGGACCAGCCGCCCGAGCAGCCGGCCGCTGGGGCGGCGGTCGGCGAGCTTGCCGCCGAGCCAGTAGCCGAGCGAGAGCGCGAGCAGGACGAGCCCGATCAGATTCGCCCAGACGATCGTCGACGAGCCGTAGTACGGCGCGAGCAGCCGGGACGCCGAGATCTCCACCGCGAGCGTGCCGGTGCCCGCGCCGAAGACGAGCAGAGACAGCGCTCTCGCGGACGGCCGGCCGGGCTCGAGCTCGGTCACTCCGCGGTGCGCTTGATCACGACGATCGCGCAGTCGTCCAGGAGCTCGCCGCGACCGAACCCCCGGCATTCCTCGAGCACCGCCTCCGCGAGCTCGCGGGCGCCGAGACGGCGCCGCTCGGCCAGCAGAGCGTCGAGGCGCTCGACGCCGAAGAGCTCCCGCTCCCGCCGCACCTCGACCACGCCGTCCGTGTAGAGGACGATGGTCGCGCCCGGCGGCAGCTGGTCCCGCGCCTCCGCGTAGGCCTGCCCGGGCTCGATCCCGAGCGCGAGGCCGTGGGACTCGAGCGGGCGAACGCTCCCGTCGGGGAGGAGCAGCCGCGGCTCGGGATGGCCGGCGCTCGCGCAGCGAACCTCGCCCGACGCGGGGTCGATCGTCACGTAGAGCATCGTGATGAACTTGCCGGCGGCAATCTCGCCGCAGACGACGTCGTTCGCCGCGGCGAGGAACGCGCCCGGCTCCGGATGCTCTCGGGCGAGCGAGCGAAAGACGAACTTCGCCATCGCCATGTCGGCGGCCGCGTCCACGCCGTGACCGGTGACGTCGCCGAGGACGACCGCGAGCCGCCCGTCCTCGAGCTCGAGGAAGTCGTAGACGTCGCCGCCGACGTCCACCCTCGCCGAGGAGTCGTAGACGTCGCCGAGCTCGATGCCCCGGATCGACGGGCCTTCGGTCGGCAGCAGCGAGCGCTGCATCGCCTCGGCGAACTCCTTGTGCTGCTGGTAGAGGCGCGCGTTGTCGATCGCGAGCGCGGCCTGCGCCGCCACGGAGATCCCGATCTCGGTCGCCTCCGGGGTGATCGGCCGCGCCGGGTCGAGCGAGACGAGCTCCACGGTGCCGAGCAGCTCGGTGGAGGTGGCGATCGGGAGCACGACCGCGGTCGAGCCCTTCTCGAGGAACGGCAGCAGCGGCCGGTGCGCCGCCATCCGGCCCGCCGATTCGGCATCGAGCACGACGGCGCGGCCCGTGCGCAGGCGGCGGCGCGGGAGGCCCTCGAGCGGCTGCGGCAGCGAGATCACGGAACGCAGGGCGTCCGCCACGCGGACGTCGGCGACGTGCAGGGCACGCGGCACGAGCGTCTCGCCGCGGGCGTCGCGCAGGCGGATCACGGCCGCGTCGACGTCGAGCAGCGCGACGACCGTCGTGACGACGGCCTCGAGCGTCGCCTCGAGCGAGAGACTCTGGGCGAAGGAGCGGGAGATCTCGTAGAGCGAGCCGAGCTGACGCGCAGCCTGGCGCTCCAGGGCGAGTACCGCCTCCAGCTCGGCCCCGAGCCTCGTCGCCTGCTCGTGCAGGGTCGCGTTCTGCACCGACACGGCGAGCTGGGCCGCGAGCGCGGAGAGCAGCGCGCGCTCGTTCTTGCCCAGCGCCCGCCCGGGCGGCGGATAGACGGCGAGGAGACCGACCACCTCGTCGGGAACGATCAGCGGCACGGCGACGGCCGCTTCGATCGCCGCTTCCGCGAGCTCCAGGTCGAGGTCGGACAGATCGGGCTCGGCGGCGACGTCCTCGAGCACGAGCATGCCCCGGCCGCGGAGCGGGCCGAGCGTCAGCTCGAGCAGGCGCTCGGCGACCGGCTCGTGCGGGCCCGCGAGCGATCGCGACGCGGCAGCCGTCAGGCGGCCGCCGTCGCGGAGGTAGATGCCGATGCGCTCGACGTCGAGCAGGTCGGAGACGCTCTCGACGGCCGTCTCGAGCGTGTGCGCGAGCGTCAGCTCCTCGTTCGCCTGGGCGACGAGCTCGAGCAGGGCCCGCGTCCGATCGAGCTCGACCCGAAGCGTGCGCGCCTGCTCGCCGGCCCGGAGCGCCTGGGCCGCGCGGGCGCCGAACGTCCCGAGGCGGGCCAGGACCCGCTCCGGCGGGCTCTCGCCCTCCGCGAAGAGCATCTGCAGCACGTGCGTCGGCGGCTGGCCGAGCGCGAACGTGGCGACGGTCCCGCCGCCCGGAACCGTCGCGAGCCCGCTCGAGCGCGCACCGCCGAGCGCGGCCTCGGCGAGGGGCAGCGTCTTCTCGACGGCGGCCGCCTCGGCGGTGCCGTGGCTGGCGACGAAGCGGAGACCGCGCTCGTCCCGGGCCCAGACGAGGCAGGCGGCCGCGCCGGAGGCCTGGAAGGCGACGCGCGCGACCTCGGTCTCGGTCGCGGACTCGTCCCCGGCCGCGACGAGCGCCTCTCCGGCGAGCTCGAGCGCCTGCTCGACGCCCGCCGCGGTGGCGCCGTTGCGGCGGACGCGGTCGAACGTCCGGACTGCGCTCGCGACGTGATCCGCGGCCAGCCGGGCGAGCAGGCGCTCGTCGTCCCGGAACGGCCCCTGGACGCGCATCAGCTCGAGCGTGCCGACCAGCACCCCGCCGGCGGTGACCGGCTGGAGGAGGACGGCTCCCGCGCCGGCCCTCACGGCCGCCGCCCGCACGGCCGCCGGGAGCGGCCCGCTCTCGTCGGCCTCTCCGGACACCTCCGCCGGCGACAGGCAGGAGCCCTCGAGCTCGGCCGCGAGCGCCGCCGACTCGCCGACCACGATTCGGGCACGCAGGCCCACGGCGCCTTCCAGCACCCGCACCAGCGCCACGCTCGCCCCCGCCGCGTCGGCCGCCGCGCGGGCGATCGCCTCGAGCGTCTCGACCAGCGTGGCGCCCTCGGCGAGCGCGCGGCCGGAGGAGGCGAGCGCCGCCAGCGGCATCCCAGCAGATACCGCGCGGCCCCCCTCGGCGTCCGGCGCGGGGGTCCCCGGCTGACCCAGCGCGACCATGTCGAGGGTCAGTATGCAGCTAAACTCCCGAGCCATGTCCCAGGCAGCTCAGACCCCCGAGCCGCCGCCGGAGTCGCCGCCGGTGGACGCGCACGCGATCCGACGCGCCTACCGGCGCGAGCGGCTGCGCCGACGGGCGAGGCGCGACCGGGTGCGCGAGCAGAAGCTCGCCGGCGTGCGGTTCGCGGTCGTCCTCTTCGCGCTGCTGGCGCTGAGCCTCTTCCTCACGCTCACGGCGTGGCACGAGGTCCAGCGCCTGTTCGGGATCTAGCACAGACCCGGGATTCCCCGTTCCAAAGAGGGCGCGCGGGTGCGACCCTCTCGGTATGAGGCTGGTCGTGGCCGCAGTCGGGATCGCGGCACTGCTCGCCGGAGTAGCGTCCGCCGAGCCGAGCGCCACCGAGGCGAAGAAGTGCCCCCGCGGCACGGTGAAGGTGACCGTCGCCGGCAAGAGGTCGTGCCGCCCGCTCAGGGCGCGCTGCCCCGGCCGAAGAAGGGCGACGACCGAGTGCTCGGGCTCCAGTACGGGCTGGCGCCGACGTGGGGCGAGACCCGTGACGGCCCGCCGACGCTCGCCGAGCTGCTCGGGCCCGAGTCGAACCGCGCGCTCCAGCAGGCGATCCCGCAGATGCTGGCCCGGCTCGACGCGCTCGGCCGGCGGCAGCTCCAGTCGGTCTCGCGCGCGGCGGCCGGCTGCAAGTACGGCCAGGATCTTCCGGTCACGTCCGACAGCTTCACGGGCGACCTCGCCGGCGGGATGAGCCTCGAGGCGACCATGCGCACCGGGCCGGACGGGGCGGCCCTGACCCTCGGCTTCGAGAAGAAGGACGGAGCCCGCACGGTCCGCGTCAGCGTCGATCTGAACCTCTGCGACCTCCAGCCGATCCAGGCGGAGCAGTGCCCGACCGCCGAAGGGGTGCTAGACGGGACGGACAACTCCGGCGGCACGATCACGATCCAGGTGCTCGACGGCGGCTCGCTCGAGTTCTCCCAGACCTCGAAGGTGAAGATCGAGACGAAGCTGCGCGGCAAGGTCGACGACGACGCGAAGCTGGATTCCCTCGATGTCGATCGCACCGAGGTCTACGACATCAAGGTCGACCACGGCCGCTGGCTGGGGGCCGGCCAGAAGGTGACCGTCAGGCGCCGCACCCGGGTGAACATGAGGACGGGCCAGTACGACTGGAGCCCGAGCAGCATGGAGATCCAGCAGGTCTTCTCCGGCGTGCTGAGCTTCATCGTCAACCAGAACGCCGCGCGCACGATCCTGATCAGGGCGGTGCAGCAGGCGTCGGACCGGAGCTGGGCGGCAGGGATCGACAACGCGATCAAGGGCTACCGGGAGCGGGAGAATGCGTGGCAGTCCCCGAACACGTGCGCGAGCCTCGAGTTCACGCCGAAGTCGAACACGCTCAGGCTGCGGAACGGCCAGGCCGGCCGCTTCACCGGCAAAGTGGAGGCCAAGCGCGGCGGGACCTCCGCGGGCCGGTGGACGCTCGCGGCGCAGAGGAAGCTGACGGTCTCGCCGGCGCGCGCCGAGGGCCGCTCGGCCCAGTTCTCCTACCGGGTGACGGGCCAGGGCTCGGTCATGGCCGAGTTCAAGGTCACCTCGAAGGCGGGCGTGGCGCGCGGCAAGTGGGAGCAGGGCGGCTCCGCCTTCCCCAAGCGGATCGAAGGGACGTTCTCGGGGACGACGGTCGCGCCCTCGGGATCGGGGGACGCATGGTCGGGGACGGTCACGTTCGTGCTCGTCGATCAGGAGTCCGAGACCACCATCGTCTATGGGGTCGAGAAAGTCTCGTACACCACCACGCATTCCCTCAACGAGTCCGGGTGCAGTGGAAGCGCGACCGGCTCGGCGTCGCTCGGCGGGCAGGAGGATTACAACGGCCTGTTCATCTACATCCCGCCCGAGCCCGGCGAGGGTTATCGCTACGTCATTCAGTCGATCTTCCAGGGCCCCATGTCGAGCATCACGATCACGTGCCCCCACGGATCCTTCGCTTCACCGTGGCAGGTCAATGCCGCGCTGCACACCGTCCCGAACAACTACTACTCGGATCTGAAGACGTTCAGCGGCACGAACGCCCTCCAGGGCTGGTCCGTCACCTGGAACCTCAGAGCGACCGGGTAGAGCGCCCGAAGGGGCTCCACTCGGACTCCTCCCACGACGCGCTGCCGCACATCGGGCAGACCGGGAGGCCGGCCGTGACGACGACGCCGTACCCGCGGTCGGCGCAGCGGAACAACCCCTCTGCGGCGTCGCCCGCCTGGAGGAAGGCGACGTAGTCCCCACCGGCCTCGGCCGCGAGCTGCTCCCGCTCGATCATCCGACCCCTTCCGTTCCGGTCACGAGGTCCCGGTGACGTGTGTCTGGCTCGATGCCCATACTGCGCACTGTGCAAACCCCCGAGCCCTATCGCGACGAGCCGCTCCGGGACCCCGCCGCGCCCGCCGGCCCGCCGCTGCCCCGGCCGGGCGAGGGCCTCTGGGGCATCGGCGAGCAGCTGACCTGGCTGTCGGGACTGATCCTCGCGCTGTCCGCCTTCACCGGCTGGTACGCGGGCTCCGGGGACGGGCTGCACCTGAGCGTGATCGGCTGGCACACGGGCGCGCTCGGCAAGCTCGTGTTCTTCATCGGCCTGGCCGTCCTCGCGCTGGTCGCCCTGCGTGAGGCCGGGATCGACCTGCCGGCGACTGTCCCGGAGAGTCTCGTGGTCGTCGGGCTGGGGGCGCTGGCGACCATCTTCGTGCTCATCCGGCTGATCTCGATCCCCGAGCGACTGCTGCCCGTGGACGGGCGCGGCATCGGGATCTGGATCAGCCTGGTGGCGGCGCTGGCCGTGATCGCCGCAGGACTGCTGCGAGCAGCGGAAGAGCTGTAGCGGTCAGGAGACCGAGGATAGCCCCGCCAACTACGTCGGCCGGGTAGTGGACGCCGACGTAGACGCGGGAGAAGGCGATCCCGGCGGCGAGCAGGAAGAGCACCGGCCAGCGGCCCGGCAGGTAGCGCGCGAGCAGCGCGGCGCCGGCGAACGAGGTCGCCGCGTGCCCGGAGGGAAAGGAGTTGCCGAGCACGCCGACGATGAGCGGCTCAGGGTTCGGAAAGAGGACGAACGGCCTGGGCCGTCCGATCGCCGCCTTGATCCCGAGCGAGAGCAGGTCGGCGCTCCACACGGTCACCGCCGTGAGCGGCAGGATCGCCGGCCGGCGCAGCGCGAGCGCCGCGCCGAGCCCTAGCACGATCCAGATCGCGCCCGCGTAGCCGAGCCGGGCCAGGGCGATGAAGAACCCGTCGAGCTCCTCGACGCGGTGGGCGACGACCCAGCGGAAGAGGTCCCGGTCGAGCTCGCTAATGCCCCGTCCGGTCATGCCGCCGAGCTTCTCGGTCGCGAGCACCAAGCCAGGGGCCGCACTCGCTCGCAGCCAAGGTAGAACACCTTGGCAAGGGCGAGGGTGGACACTGGCGCCGCGTGATCGCGGGCGAGAAGCCGGCATGTATGGCTGGATGGGGCATTTAGGCCGGCAGCATCTGCTTCGCGGACTCGATCAGCTGCTGCGGGTCGAACGGCTTGCCGACGAACCCCTGGGCCCCGCGCTTGGCGGCCTCACCGACCTCCTCCGCGTCGACCTTCCCGCTGAACATGAGCACGGGGATCGAGCCGACGCCGTGCCGCTCCTGGAGCAGCCGCAGCATCTCCCACCCGTCGACGCGCGGCATCATCACGTCGAGGAGGATCAGGTCGGGCGGCTCCTGCTCGATCGCGGCCAGCCCATCCTCGGCGCTGGCCGCCTCGCGGACGGTGTAGCCCTCGAGCTCGAGGCTCGCGCGGACGAAGCCGCGGAGGCCGGCGTCGTCGTCCACGATCAGGACGAGCGGGCCTTCCTTGGTCCGCCCGCCCGGCCCGGACCGCTCGAGGAACGTGTCGAGGTCGCCGCGCCGGTAGCGGCGGTGGCCGCCGGGGGTGTAGAAGGCGGGCAGGCGGCCCTGGTCGGACCACTTCCGGATCGTGCTCTGCGCGACGCCGAGGTACTTGGCGGCCTGGCCGAGCGTCAGCCACTCGGGGTCGCTACCCGGTGCCCTGCGCCCCCCCATCCGGTCTCCGTAGCGCACGCAGCAAAATCTACCCAAAGCTCCCGCTTCTTAACCCTCAGACGTGTCGGTCGTCGCCGCGGAGGGCAACGGGAGCGGCTCGAGCGTGCGCACCGAGGTGATGTTGCTTCCGGGACGCGGGCGCTCCTCGAGCGTCAGGCCGAGCCCGACCCCGAGGAGGAAGATGACGGCGGCGGCCAGGAGCGTGAGGAGGACGAGCGGCCAGCGGCTGCGGGACCGGCGGGGGCGTCGGCGAGGCGGGATCACGGCTCGTAGTCGAGAGCGCCGCGCGCGTACTGGTGGAAGGCGGCCCCGACGACGGTGGCGAGGTTCCGCGGCCAGCGCGGCGCGTCCTCCTCGGCGAGGGTGGCGGCGGCCCAGCGCTCGGCGTCGAGGTACGCATGTGCGAGGTCCGCGAGCGAGTACGTCTGGCCGACCCGCTTGCGCAGCTCCCCGGTCACCGCCTCGACCTGCTCGAGCAGGGCGTGGTAGAGGGGCCGGTCGGCTGCCGCCGCCTCGAGCCGGCGGGCGCTCTCCTCCCACTCGTGACGGAGGTGCTCGGGAGCGGACACGGGGCGCGCACTCTAGCCCTCGGCGGGCCGGCTGCAGCACCGCTCGGGCCACCGGGGATCGAGCTCGGCGAGGATCCGCTCGCCGAGCAGGTAGCCCGGGCGGGCGAGCGCGTACGCGGCGTGGGCGTGAAGGCACTTCAGCCGCTCGGGCCGCGAGGCGCCGCCGATCCCGAGCGCGAGGGAGGCGCCGGCGTCGTTGCCGGTTCGGCCCGCGGCCAGCTCCATCCGTAGGGCGCGCTGCTCCTCGGTGGCGCGCTGGAGGCTCTCGGCCAGCTCCGGGTCGCGCGCGACCGCCTCCCCCCAGCGCTCGACGCCGCCGGCCGCCTCCAGCCTGGACATGGCGGCGACGAGGTGGCGGCAGGTCAGGTAGTAGGTGGTCGGGAACGGCTCGCCGTGCGGGCCGTACGGCTCCTGCTCCGTGACCGCCGGCAGGCCGAAGGGGCAACGGACGACGACCCGGCGGAAGGCGCGCAGCGACCGGCCGAGCTGCCACGCGACGACACTCCGGTCATCCATCTCCGCCGATTCTGCCGCGCCGCGCCTCACGCCACTCGGGGATCCCCTTGACGATGAAGAGCCGCTCGCCCGGCTTCACGTAGGTGAGGCGCCTCGCCTCGCGGATCAGGGTCTCGGTGCTCCGCTGCGAGGCGAGGCGTCGCTCGAGCTGCGACCGCTCGGCCTCGAGCGTGCGCACCTGGGAGTCGGCGCGGGCGACCTCCCCCCGCGCGTCGAGGTAATGGGTGAGCGGCCGGTAGTAGAGGAAGGCGACCAGGCCGATCACGCCGACGGCCAGCCAGCGCCGGAAGACCGCGGCTCTCGGGGGCCGGCGCTTCGCTGCCTTCCTAGCGGCCATGGAAGCGAACCTTCGCGGGCGGCGGCCCGAAGTCCTGCCGCAGGCGGTGCGGGGTCGAGCTGAATCGCTCGCGTCGCCCCCACCAACCCACCCCCCACCCTTATTGGGTGGGGAAAAGGGTAAGCCCCTTTTCCCCACGGGACTGTGTCGATTCCGTGTCGGTTCTGCCGCGCGCTCAGGCGATGTCGACCTTGATCACGTTGGTCGAGCCGGGGATGTTCACGGCGGTGCCCGCGGTGATGACGATGCGGTCGCCGGCCTCGACGAGCCCGCTCGCCCGGGCGGCGTCGATCGAGGCCTGCCAAAGGTCCTCGACGTCGGTCGCCTCGGGAACCCGGATGGGGGTCACTCCCCACTCGATCGCCATGTGCCTGAGCGAATGCTCCTGGTGCGTGAGCCCCAGGATCGGCCGGTGGGGACGCAGCCGGGCGACCGCGGACGCCGTCCGCCCCGTGAACGTGGGGACGAGGATCGCGCGCGCGCCGAGCGCCTCGGCGAGGTCGCAAGCCGCGTTCGACATCGAGCGGCCGATCGTCGGCTCGTCGGACGCCTCGGGCATCTGGTGCCGGTAGTCGAGGCTCGGCTCGACGGCGCGGGCGATCTGATCCATCGTCTGCACCGCCTCGACCGGGTACTTGCCGACCGCGGTCTCGCCCGAGAGCATGATCGCGGAGGTGCCGTCGAGGATCGCGTTGGCGACGTCGCTCGCCTCGGCGCGCGTCGGCTCGGGCGAGTTGACCATCGACTCGAGCATCTGGGTGGCGGTGATGACCGGGAGCCCGTGCTCGAGCGCCTTGAGGATGATCCGCTTCTGGATCAGGGGGACGGCCGCGGGGCCGATCTCGACGCCGAGGTCGCCGCGGGCGACCATCACCGCGTCGGCCTCGGACAGGATCGCGTCCAGGTTGTCCACGGCCTCGGCCTTCTCGATCTTGGCGATGATGTGCGCCGTCGAGCCCGCCTCCTCGATCAGCCGCCGCAGGTCGCGGACGTCCGCGGCCGAGCGGACGAACGAGAGGGCGACCCAGTCGACGCCGAGCTCGAGCGCGAACTCGAGGTCGGCGACGTCCTTCCGCGTGATCGCCGGGATCGGCACCGGGACGCCCGGCAGGTTCACGCCCTTGTTCGACGTGATCGTCCCGCCGACGAGGACGGCGCAGCGCGCGTGCCCCCGCTCGACCGACTCCACCCTCAGACGGACGTGCCCGTCGTCGATCAGCACCTCGTGACCGGGCTGGAGGACGTCCCCGATCACCGACGGGGCGACCGGGATCATCCCGTCGCGGGCGCCGTCGGCTCCGGCGACGAGCACCTCGTCGTCGCGCTCCAGCGTCATCGGCGCGGCCAGCTCGGCGACGCGCAGCTTCGGTCCCTGCAGGTCGGCGATCAGGGCGAGTGTCCGCCAGCCGCTCTCCGACTCGAGCTCCCGGACGAGGCGCGCCCGTTCCGCGTGGTCCTCGTGCGTGCCGTGGGAGAAGTTCAGCCGCACGGCGTTCGTCCCCGCCTCGACGAGCGCGTGCAGCCGCTCGCGGTCGGACGACGCCGGCCCGATCGTGGCGACGATCTTCGTTCTGCGGGGCTCGACGCGGGCCATTTCCCTAACGCTAGCGCCGCGCGCGCGGGAAGGCGCCCCACCCCGGATAGACGGCGCGCCCGCCCAGCTCCTCCTCGATGCGGAGCAGCTGGTTGTACTTCGCGACCCGGTCGGTGCGCGAGGGGGCGCCGGTCTTGATCTGGCCGGCGCCGGTGGCCACCGCGAGGTCGGCGATCGTCGTGTCCTCCGTCTCTCCGGAGCGGTGGGAGATCACCGTCGCGTAGCCGGCCTCGTGCGCCATGCGGATCGCCTCGAGCGTCTCGGTCAGCGTCCCGATCTGGTTGACCTTGATCAGGATCGCGTTGCCCACCCCCGAGTCGATGCCGCGCCGCAGGCGCTCCGGATTGGTGACGAAGAGGTCGTCGCCGACGAGCTGGACGCGATCGCCCAGCCGCTCAGTCAACGCGCGCCACGAGTCCCACTCCTCCTCGGCGAGCGGGTCCTCGAGGGAGACGATGGGGAAGCGCTCGACGAGCTGCTCCCAGAAGCCGACCATGGTCTCGGGCGTCGCCTCGGTGCCCTCGAAGCGGTAGACGCCGTCGCGGAAGATCTCGGTCGCGGCCGGGTCGAGCGCGAGCGCCACCCGGTCACGATGGCCGGCGCGCTCCGCCGCGTCGAGCACGACCTGGATCGCCTCCTCGCTCGACGCGAGATCGGGGGCGAAGCCGCCCTCGTCCCCCACCGCGGTCGCGAGCCCGCGCTCGTGCAGCAGCGCCTTCAGCGCGTGGAAGACCTCCGAGCCGATCCGCAGCGCCTCGGCGAACGTGCCGGCCCCGGCCGGCACGAGCATGAACTCCTGCAGGTCGAGCGAGTTCTGGGCGTGCGCGCCGCCGTTGACGACGTTCAGCATCGGAACGGGCAGCGTGCGTGCGTCCTCGCCGCCGAGCCAGCGGTAGAGCGGGACGCCGGCATCGGCGGCTGCGGCCTTCGCGACCGCGAGCGAGACGCCGAGGATCGCGTTCGCGCCCAGCCGCCCCTTGTTCGGGGTGCCGTCGAGCTCGACGAGGCGCTCGTCGAGCGCGCGCTGGTCGGCCGCGTCCAGCCCCCGGACCGCCGCGGCGATCTCCCCGTTGGCGTTCTCGACGGCGCGGCTGACGCCCTTGCCGCCGTACTCGCCGCCTGCATCCCGGAGCTCCACCGCCTCGAACTGGCCGGTCGAGGCGCCGGATGGAACCGCCGCGCGCCCAAAGGCGCCCGACTCGAGCCGGACGTCGACCTCGACGGTCGGATTGCCGCGCGAGTCGAGGACCTGGCGGGCGTGCACGTCGGCGACGGCGCTCATTTCGGGGCCCCCAGGAAATGCGCAGCATTTTCTGGGGTGATCAGCGGAACTCCTCCTTCGCCTGGTCGAAGTAGCGGTCCTGCTCGTCGAGCGGCAGCTGCGCGAAGACCGAACCCTCCTGCTCGGCCAGGCGCTCGGCCCGCTCCACCCGCGCGACGAAGCGCTCGCTCATCAGCCGCAGCGCCAGCTCCGGGTCGACGTTCAGGCGCCGCGCGACGTTGACCGCGGCGAAGAGGACGTCCCCGACCTCCTCGAACACGTGCGGGTCGGGCTCGGTCTCGGGCGGCCGCTCCCCAGCCTCGGCGAGCGCCTCCTTCAGCTCCCGCAGCTCGTCCTCGAGATCCGCCAGGGCCCCCGCCGTGTCGGGATACTCGAAGCCGATCGCGGCCGCCCGCCGCTGCACCTTGCGGGCGAAGAGCAGGGACGGGAGATTCTGCGGTACGTGATGGAAGATGCCTTCGCGCTCTTCCTGATCACGCTTGATCTCGTCCCACCGCTCGCGAACGCGGCGCGGAGTGCTCGCCTCGGCGTCTCCGAAGACGTGCGGGTGGCGCCGAACGAGCTTCTCGTGGATGAGCCGTGCCACCGTCTCGAGATCGCCTCCGCCCTGCTCCTCGAGCAGCAGGGCGAGAAAATAGACCTGGAAGAGCAGGTCGCCGAGCTCGTCGAGGAGCTTCGCCGGGTCGTCCTGGTAGGCGGCGTCGGCGACCTCGTAGGCCTCCTCGACGGTGTGGGGGACGATCGTCCGCGCCGTCTGCTCGCGGTCCCAGGGGCAGTCGGCGCGGAGGCGCTCGGTCAGGCGCTGGAGGTCGACGAGCGCGTCGGCGAGAGCCACCCGCCGAGCCTACCCGCGTCTACTGCGTCGCAGTCGTGGTGGCCGTCGGGGGCGGGGCGAAGCCGACCTGGTAGGTCGTCTGGTCGCCCAGCTCCTTCTTCACGTCCTCGACCCACTTAGTCATCTTGTCGTTCTTCTTGGTCTGCAGGAGCTGCTGCTTGATCTGCTCCTGGACCTGGGCGAACGGCTGGACCTTGGCCGCCGTGACGTCGGAGAGCGCCTGGATGATGTGCCAGCCGTACTGGGTCTTGACAGGCTCCGCGAGCTCGTTCCTGTCGAGCTCGAAGGCCAGCTTGTCGAACTCGGGGACGGTGGCGCCCCTGGCCACGGTCAGCTCGCCGCCCTGGGCGGCCGAGCCGGGGTCCTTCGAGAACTTCTTCGCGAGGGTGGCGAAGCTGGCGCCGCCCTGGAGCTGCGCGTAGAGGTCATCGGCGCGCGCCTTCTTGTCGACGAGGATGTGCCGGACCTTCCGCGACTCGGGCTCGCCGTACTGGTCCTTGTGCTCCTCGTAGTAGGCGCGCACTTCCTTGTCGGTGACGGCGACGTCGGAGGTGACCTTCGTGAAGAGCTGCTCCTGGATCATCTGCGCGCGGATGTCGCGCTTGACCTGCTCGAGCGTCGTGTTGGTCTGCTTGAGCTGGTCCTGGAGCTTCTTGTCGTCGTCGTCGAAGTACTGCTTCTTGATCTCCGCCACGCGGTCGTCGATCTGCTTGTCGGTGATCTCGATCCCGAGCTCCTCCGCCTTCTGCTCGAACTGGACGCGCTGGACGAGGAACTGGACGATCTGGTTCTTGAGCGTCGTGTACTCGGGCGTCCCCGCCTTCGGCAGGTCGCGCTGCTGCGCCTTGTAGCTGGCCTTCGCTTGCTCGAGCAGCGCGTCGAACTCCGAGCGCTTGATCTCCCAGTCGGCGACGACGGCGACCGCGTCGTTGGGCACGGAGTCGCTGCCGCCGCAAGCGGCCGCGATCAGGAGCGCGGCCAGCGAGAGCGCGAGCACGGAGAAGACGCGGAGCTGCTTCATTGAGAGGAGATCCCTTCGAAGGCCTGTGGTGGACTGCGCCGGGGCTAGGCCGCCTGACGCGCGTCGAGGATAGCATCGACCAGCCGTAGCGCCCCGGCCAATTCCCCGTCTCTTAACCAAATCTCACGTTGGGCGGAGGCGTAGACGGCGGTGTCGACACGCTCCCGCAGCCGGCGCAGCTCCTGCGAGCCGAGCACGAGTGGCCCGACCGTGGCGCGGCCGCCGCGGAAGACGAGGTAGTCGGCCCCGGCGCGGGCGAGCTTCAGCTTCGCCTCCTGGATCGCGAACAGGTTCTCGACCGGCTCCGGAAGCGGTCCGTAGCGGTCCTCGGTCATCGCCTGGAGCTCGCGCAGCTCGTCCTCGTCCTCGATCAGCGCGAGACGCCGGTGGAGGTCGATGCGGAGCACCTCGGAGCCGATGTACGCGCCCGGCACGTAGGCGTCCACGCGGGCGTCGACGCGGACCGGGCGCGGCGCGACCCGCCGGCGGCCCGAGAGCTCGGCGACCGCCTCTGCGAGCATCTCGACGTAGAGCTCGAAGCCGAGCGCGGCGACGTGGCCGGACTGCTCGGCGCCGAGGAGGTTGCCGGCGCCGCGGATCTCCAGGTCCCGCATCGCGATCGCGAAGCCGGCCCCCAGCTCGGTATGGTCGGCGAGCGTCGCGAGCCGGGCGCGCGCCTCGGGGGTCAGCTCGTGCGCGTCGGGATAGAGCAGGTACGCGTAGGCGGTGACGTCGGAGCGGCCGACGCGGCCGCGGATCTGGTACAGCTGGGCGAGCCCGAGCGCGTCGGCCCGCTCGACGACCAGCGTGTTCGCCTGTGGAATGTCGAGCCCCGACTCGATGATCGTCGTCGAGACGAGCACGTCGGCGTCGCCGCGGAGGAAGGCGTGCATCCGCTCCTCGAGCTCGCGCTCCCGCATCTGTCCGTGCGCGACGAGAAAGCGGAGACCCGGGCAGAGCTGCTGCAGCTTCTCGGCCGCCACGTCGATCGTCTCCACCCGGTTGTGGAGGTAGAACGACTGGCCGCCGCGCGCCTTCTCGCGCTCGAGTGCCTGCCGGATCGTCTCCTCGTCGTACTCGCCGACGTGCGTGCGGATCGGGCGCCGGCCCTGCGGCGGCGTCTCGATGATCGAGATGTCCCGCAGGCCGGAGAGCGACATGCGCAGCGTGCGCGGGATCGGCGTCGCGCTGAGCGTCAGCACGTCGACCTCGAGCCGCAGCTGCTTGAGCAGCTCCTTCTGCGCAACGCCGAACCGCTGCTCCTCGTCGACGACCACGAGGCCGAGGTTCCGCGGGATCACGTCGCGCGACAGGACCCGGTGCGTCCCGACGAGCACCTCCACCTTCCCCTCGGCGAAGTCCCGCAGGATCCGCTTCGTCTCCGCCGGCGTGCGGAAGCGGGAGACCATCTCGACGCTGACCGGGAAGTCCCGGTACCGCTCGCGGAACGTGTTCCAGTGCTGCTCGGCGAGGATCGTCGTCGGCGCGAGCAGGAGCGTCTGGCGGCCGTTGACGGCGATGGCGAAGGCGGCGCGCACGGCCACCTCCGTCTTGCCGAAGCCCACGTCGCCGCAGACGAGCCGGTCCATCGGGCGCGGCGCCTCGAGGTCCTCCTTGACGGCCTCGATCGCGCGCTGCTGGTCGTCCGTCTCGCGGTACGGGAACGACGCCTCGAGCTGCTCGATCCAGTCGCTCGAGAGCTCGTACGGGGTGCCCGTCGAGCGCTGCCGGCGCGCGTAGAGCTCGAGCAGCTCGCCCGCGAGCTCGCGGACGGACTCCCGCGCCCGGTTCTTGAGCGTCTGCCACGCCTTGCCGCCGAGCTTGGAGAGCGAGGGCGCGCCGCCTCCCTTCCCCAGAAAGTGCTCCGCACTTCCTGGGGGCCCCTTGTGGGCGCCGACGTAGCGGGAGACCTTGCCGATCTGCTCGTGCGGGACGTAGAGCCGGTCGTCGCCGCGGAAGGCGAGCAGCAGGTAGTCGCGCGTGACGCCGGCGACCTCCTTCGTCTCGAAGCCGAGCAGCCGGCCGATGCCGTGATCCTCGTGGACGACGTGGTCCCCCGTGCGGAGGTCGGCGAAGGACTGGAGGGCGCGGCCGAGCCGCGCGTCGCCGCGGGGAGCGCGCTTGCGGAAGACCTGCGTGTCGGGCAGCAGCGCGAGCCCGAGGTCGCGCCAGACGAAGCCGCGGCGGGCCGGGGAGACGGCGAAGAGCAGCGCGGCGTCGCGGGGCAGGTCCTGCCCGGGCTCGAGGATGCGCGCGTCGACGCGGCGGAGGAGGCCCTGCGTGCGAAGCGCGTCGCCGCGGTGCGGGAACGCGACGACGACGCGCAGGCCGGCGCGGATCAGGCCGGTGAGCTCGTTCTCGGCCTCGGCGAGCCCGCGCGCCGCGAGCGCCGGCCGCACCGCCTCGAACGCGAACGGCTGCCCGCGCGGGAACGGGTCGAGCTCCGAGACCTCAAGTAACAGACTGTTACTAGCGTCGAAGCCCTCCTCGTCCCAGACCCGGCGCACTTCCTCGGGTTCCCAGACGAAATCGGGGTTTCCGGGGATCGGCGGCACGAGGTCGTCGGGCCTCCGCGGCGGCTCGTCCTCGGCAAGTAACAGACTGTTACTTGCGAGATCCAGCCGCCGCTCGGCGGCCGGGTAGATCAGGGCCTCCTCGAGCGGGCGGAGGGCCCGCTGGGTGAAGGGCGAGAAGGCGCGGATCTGCTCGATCTCGTCGCCGAAGAGCTCGATCCGGAGCGGCTCCCGCCCGGTGGTCGGGAAGACGTCGACGAGGCCGCCGCGGACCGCGAAGTGCCCCCGCTCCTCGACGCGCTCCACGCGCTCGTAGCCCGCGAGCGCCAGGTGCTCGGCGAGCGCGTCGATCCCCGGCTCGTCGCCGGCGCGGACGCGCAGCGGCTCGGGCCGCTTGCCGGCCGGGGGCATCCCCTCCGCGAGCGCCGCGGCCGAGACGCAGACGAGCCCGCCGGCCGCCAGGACGTCGAGCGCCCGGGCGCGCTCGCCGACGAGGTGCGGCGGCGGCGCGAGGCCGGAGTCCCAGCGGACGCCCCGCGAGGGCAGGTAGGCGACCCGGTCCTCGCCGAGGAACCAGCCGGCCGCCTCGGCGAAGTCGCGCGCGTCCGCGTCCTCGGGGACGAGCACCGAAAGCGCGCGCCCCAGCCGCTCGTGCAGGGCGGCGAGGACGAGCGGGAGCCCGGGCTCGGAGACGCGCGCCCGGGCCGGCAGCGACTCGGCGAACGCGGCCAGCCGCTCGTGCTCGGCCAGGTCGGGGACGAGGCCGCGAAGCATCAGTGGTAGGCGCGCTGGGCGGCCTCGAGGCCCTCGGCGACGACCGCCTCGACGGCGTTGGCGGCGCGCGCGACGATCGAATCGGCCTCGTCCTCGGGCTCGAAGTCCGAGAGGACGTAGTCGGCGAGCGGCCGCCGGTCGCCGCGCCCCGGCCGCCCCACTCCGATCCGCAGGCGCATGAACTCCTGCGTCCCGAGCGCCTGCGCGATCGAGCGCAGGCCGTTGTGCCCCGCGAACCCGCCGCCGAGCCGCGCCTGGAGCCGTCCCAGGTCGAAGTCGCCCTCGTCGTGGACGACGAGCAGCTGCTCGGGCGGCAGCTTGAAGAAGCGGACGGCGGCGCCGACGGAGCGCCCCGACTCGTTCATGTAGGTCATCGGCTTGAGCAGGGCGACGCGCGCCTCGCCGATGCGCAGCTCGCTCAGGTTGCCGGAGAACTTGCTCCGCCAGGAGCCGCCGTGGCGCCGCGCCAGCTCGTCCACGACCATGTGGCCGACGTTGTGCCGGTGCCCGGCGTATTCGCGGCCCGGGTTCCCGAGCCCTGCGACGAGCAGGTCGAGCGACGAGGCGGCGTCGCCTCGCCGGAAGAGGCGCATCGGCTAACCCGGCGTGGTGCCGCGCTCGCCCTCCTCGCCGGCGCCGGCCTCGGCGCCCGGCTCCGCAGGCGGCTGCTCGGCGGCGCCCTCGGGGGCCTCCTCGCCCTCGGGCACCTCGGCGCCCTCCTCGAGCTCCTCGACCTCGGGCTCCGGCTCCTCGACGCGGGTCGGCAGCGTGACCGTGGCGAGCACGGTCTCCTCGGGATCGTCGAGGAAGGTGACGCCCTCGATCGCCGGCAGGTCGGCGAGGCGGAGCGCGTCGCCGATGCCCAGGTGGCTCACGTCGGCGTCGATGTGCTCCGGGATCTCCATCGGCAGGGCCTCGACGTTCAGCTCGCGCGAGACCTGGCTGAGCACGCCGCCCTCCTTCGTGCCCGCGGCCTCGCCGAAGAGCGTGACGGAGACGACCGCCTCGATCGGCTGGTCGAGCAGCACCTCCTGAAGGTCGACGTGCAGCAGGCGGCCCTTGATCGGGTCCTGCTGGTAGGCCTTCAGGACGGACGGATGCGTGGACTTCTGGCCCTCGAGCTCGACGTCCAGGATCACGTGCAGGCCGCCGCCGCCGCTGAGCACGCGGCGCAACTCCCGCTCCTCGACGCAGAACGGATGCGCCTTCGTCTTCGCGCCGTAGAGCACGCCGGGGACGAAGCCGTCCCGGCGCAGGCGGCGCGAGTCGCGCGAGCCGCGGCTCTCGCGATCCTTGACCTGCAGCTTGATTCGCTCTCCGGCCACGGCGCCGGATTGTAGCCGGAGCCCGCGGCCTTCCCGCTAGAAGAGCTGGTTCTCGCCGGCGAAGATCGCGGAGACGGACTCCTCGGAGAAGACGTTCCAGATCGTCTCGGCGAGCAGGCTGGAGATGGTCAGCTGCGTCACCTTCGAAGGCACCTGGCGCGGATCGAGGGGCAACGTGTCGGTAATGACGACGGCGTCCACGTCCTCGGCGGCGGCGAACTGCTCGAGCGAGTCGACGGCGAAGAGGCCGTGCGTCGCGAACACGTAGACCTCCTTCGCACCTGCCTCCTTCAGCGCCCGCGCCCCGGAGATCAGCGTGCCGCCGGTGGCGATGATGTCGTCGCCCATCAGCGCGATCTTGTCGCGGACGCGGCCGGTGACCTCGGTCACCTGGGCGACGTCGTGGCCGGGCCGCGTCTTGTGCATGATCGCGAAGTCGGCCTCGAGCATCTGGCTGAAGCGGACGGCCATCTTCGCGCGCCCGGGATCGGGCGAGACCGAGACGACGCCCTCGCCGAAGATCCCCCGGTCGCGGAAGTACTGGGCGAAGAGCGGCAGCGCCGTCATGTGGTCGACGGGGATCTGGAAGAAGCCCTGGATCTGCCCCGCGTGGAGGTCCATCGTCAGCACGCGGTCGACGCCGGCGGTCTGCAGGAAGTCGGCGACGAGCTTCCCCGTCACCGGCTCGCGCGGCGCGGACTTCTTGTCCTGCCGCGAGTACGGGAACCAGGGCACGACCGCCGTGACGCGCTTCGCCGAGGCGAGCTTCGCCGCCTGGATCATGATCAGCAGCTCCATCAGGTGGCGGTCGACGGGGTCGGAGCCCGTCTGGACGATGAACAGGTCGGCGCCGCGCACGGACTCCTCGAACCGGCAGTAGGTCTCGCCGTCCGCGAAGGTCTTCAGGGTGATCGCGCCGAGCTCGATGCCGAGCCGCTCCGCGATCCGGCCGGCGAGCTCGGGATGCGAGCGCCCGGAGAAGAGCATCAGCCGCTTCGACTGGCCGAGCTCGCGCCAGTGACCCGGTTTCGGCTGGGCCGCGGCGACGGCCAGCTCGAGGCCGGTCAGCTCAGTCGTCTCGGTCTTCCCGGACATAGCCTTCCTTGGTCTCCTGGCGGGGCGGGAAGCCGGCGAGCGAGTCGGGGGGCACATCCTCCGTGATCGCGGAGTGCGGTGCCGTCCAGGACCCGTCGCCGATCTCCACGGGGGCGACCAGCGAATTCTGGATGCCGAGCTTGACGTTGCGGCCCACCTTCGTCCGCTGCTTGCCGGCGCCCGGCTTGTGGCCGAGGTTCGCGGTGATCGTCCCCGCCCCGACGTTCGTCCCTTCGCCGACCTCGGCGTCGCCGAAGTACGACAGGTGCGGGACCTTCGCGCCCTTCCCGATGTGCGCCTGCTTCAGCTCCACGAACGTGCCGGCCTTGGCGCCGTCCTCCAGCACCGTGCCCGGGCGAAGGTAACAGAACGGCCCGACGAGCGCCCCCGGGCCGATGACCGCGTCGACGGCGACGGCGTGCGGCCCGATCTGGGCGCCCGCGGCCACGCGCGTCGTCCCCCGCAGGACGGTGAACGGCTCGATCACGGCGTCCGCCGCCAGCTCCACCGACGGGTCGATCCACGTCGTCGCCGGGTCGACGATCGTCACGCCGGCGAGCATATGGCGCTCGTTGATCCGGTCGCGGAGGACGGCGGCAGCCGCCGCGAGCTCCGCGCGCGTGTTCACGCCCTCGATCTCGGCCGCGTCGGCCGCGCGGTGCACGGCCACCTCCTCCCCCGCCTCGACGAGGCCGCGGACGGCGTCGGTGAGGTACAGCTCGCCCTGAGCGTTGTGCGGCTCGAGCCGCTCGAGCGCCGGCCAGAGCCGCTCGGCGTCGAAGACGTAGATCGACGCGTTTACCTCCGCGACCTCGAGCTCCTCGGGCGACGCGTCGGCGGCCTCGACGATCGAGCGGAGGCGGCCGTCGCCGTCGCGGAGGATGCGGCCGTAGCTGCGCGGGTCGGTCGGCTCGAAGGAGAGGACGGTGGCGGCCGCGCCGGACTGCCGGTGGGCGGCGATCAGCTGCTCCAGCGCCGAGCCGCTGACGAGCGGGTGGTCGCCCGAGAGCACGAGCAGCTCGGGCGCGCCGTCGACCGCCGCGCGGGCGGCTCGCACGGCGTCGCCGGTGCCGAGCGGCCGCTCCTGGACCGCGACCTCGACGCCCGCATAGGCGTCGCGATGCTCCGGCGAGGCGACGACGACGAGCGGATCGGGCCCGACCTCGCGCGCGGCCTCGATCACCCAGTCGACCAGGCGCCGCCCCAGCAGCGGGTGCAGGTGCTTCGGCACGGAGGACTTCATCCGCGTGCCGAGCCCGGCGGCCATGATCACGGCGGCGATCTGGGTCATCGATATGGCTGGGGCGCCAGGATTCGAACCTGGGATCGCGGGACCAAAACCCGCTGCCTTACCACTTGGCTACGCCCCAGAGTCGTGGTCGAGACAGTTTCGCAGAGGTCGGGCGTCACCGCCGGTCGGCGAGCAGCGCGACCAGGGCGACGACGGCGATGATCACGAGCGCGACGACCGCCAGCGCCGTGAGGACGAAGGCGAGCACGGGGACGAGCGCCATGAACACCTGGGACATGGCGGCCGTCCAGCTGACCTGCCGCGCGAGCTGCCAGCCGTGGTTGCGGCCCGCGACCCACCAGTACGCGACGATCGCGGCGCCGACGACGATCGCGACCCACTCCGGGATCACGTCGAGGACGACGAGGATCCCCTCGACGAGGGCGATCCCGAGCGCGAACCTCAGTCTCCGCTCGCGCAGCCACCGGCTTGCCGGCCCTTCTCGCTGCTCGATCGCGTGCGCGGCCACCCGCTCAACCGTACCAAGCAGGAACCGTGAGCCACGTCCGCCCGCGCGTGCGCAGCCGGCGGCGGGCCGCGGCCGCCGGCGCCCGGTGGTGGAAGAGCCCGTAGACGGTCGGGCCGGCCCCGCTGACGTCCGCCCGGAAGGCGCCGAGCTCCCGCAGCTCGTCCGCCAGCGGCGACTGGACGAGGTCGTTTGCGGGGAGCGCCGCGAGGTCGCGCGGGCGGCTCACCCGCCCGAGCGCCTCGAGCACCGCGGCGCGCCGCTCTTCGAAGCCCTCGGCGCCGCCGCGCCGGTCGAACTGCTCGTAGACGGCGGCCGTGGATGGCTTCTCCGCTCCGTGCGGGAGCCAGAGGAGGACGAAGAAGTCCTGCGGCAGCTCGAGCGGCGCCAGCTCGCTCCCGTCGCCCGTGCCGAGCTGCGGGCCCGGGCGGAGGAAGAACGGGACGTCCGCGCCGAGCCGGCCGGCCAACTCCTGGAGCCGGTCGTCGCTGAGCGGCTCGGCGAGGGTCTCGTTGGCCAGCCGGAGCGCGGCGGCGGCGTCGGAGCTGCCCCCCGCCAGCCCGGCCGCGACCGGGATCCGCTTCGTGATCGTCGCCCGCCAGCGTGGCTCCGTCCCGGCCTCCGCGGCGAGCGCCTCGAGCGCGCGCCGAACGAGCGTGTCGCCGGGGTAGCCGCCGACGACGAGCCGGTCCTCGGAGGGCTCGAGCTGGACGCGGTCGGCGAGGTCGACGCGCTGGAGGACGGTGGCGACCTCGTGCTTGCCGTCCGGTCGCACCGGGCCGACGACGAGCGCAAGGTTGACCTTGGCCGGGGCGGGGATCCGTCTCACGCGAGCGCCTCGGCCAGGGCGACGAACTCCCGAGGGGCAAGCTCCTCCGCTCGCGTCGCCGGCGGCCGGTCGATCGCCGCGAGCGCCGCCGCGCCTCGCTCGCGGTCCGCGGCGCCCGCCAGCTCGAGCGAGTTCGGGAGGGTCTTGCGGCGGTGCGAGAAGGCGGCCTCCACGACTCGCTTCACGCGGGCGAAGTCGTCCGGCAGCTCGATCCGGCGGAAGGCGACGAGCGCCGAGTCGACGTTCGGGCGCGGCCGGAAGACGTTCCGCGAGACCGCGTGGGAGCCGGTCCGCTCGGCCGCGAGCCGCACGAGCACGGAGACGGCGCTGTAGGCCTTGGTGGAGGGCTCCGCGAACAGGCGGTCGGCCACCTCGCGCTGCACCATCACGCACCAGAGGCGCACGGTCGGCAGCCCGTCGAGGCTCTCGACGATCAGCGGCGTGGCGATGTTGTAGGGCAGGTTGGCAACGAGCTTCGTCGGGTCGCCGGCGCCGAGATCGAGTCGCAGCGCGTCTCCCCACGTGAGCTCGACGTTGGCCGGGAGGCCGGCCAGCTGCGGCTCGAGCGAGCGGTCGAGCTCGACGGCGTGGACCCGCGCGACGCGCTCGGCCAGGTAGCGGGTCAGGATGCCGAGCCCGGGGCCGACCTCGAGCACCACGTCGTCGGGACCGAGCTCGGCGAGCCGGCCGATCACGCCGAGGATGTTCTCGTCGACGAGGAAGTGCTGGCCGAGCTCTCGTTTCGGGAGCACGGTCACGACAGCGCGAAGGCCCGGCACGCGTTCTCCTCGATCTGCCGCTCGAGCTCGGGCGGATCGTCCCCGCGGGCCTCTGCCAGCGCGGCCAGCGTGTGGACGACGTAGGCGGGCTCGTTGGGCCGGCCGCGCTGCGGCTGGGGGGCGAGGTAGGGCGCGTCGGTCTCCGCGAGGATGCGGTCGGCGGGCACCTGCGTGGCGGCGAGCCGGAGGTCGGTCGCGTTCGGATAGGTCACGTTGCCGGCGAAGGAGACGTAATAGCCGCGATCCAGCGCGGCCGGCAGCAGTTGCGGCGCCGAGAAGCAGTGGAGGACGACCGTGCCGCCGAAGCGCTCGAGCGTCCCGGCGATCTCGTCCTCGGCGGCACGCGAGTGGATGACGACCGGCTTGCCGGCCTCGGCCGCGAGGTCGAGCTGAGCCGCGAAGGCCGCGCGCTGGGCGACCCGCGGCGCCCGGTCGCGATAGAAGTCGAGACCGGTCTCGCCGACGGCCGCGACGCGCTCGTCCGCCAGCAGCTCGGCCAGCCCGTCGACGCCGCGCTCGGCCTCGTGGGGATGGACGCCCAGGATCGCCCCGACGCCCGCGTGGCGGGCGGCGAGCTCGAGCGCGGCGGGCCACGACGCAGGGCCGGTGCCGACGGTGAGGATCCGGGTCACGCCCGCATCGCGGGCGCGCCGGACGGCGCCGTCTGGGTCGTCGCACATGTCCAGGTGCGCGTGGGTGTCGATCACGACCCGGTCATCCGGGCGAGCTCCTCGTCCGCGACGCCCGGATCGAGCTTCGTGTACAGGGGGCGCGGCTCGCGCAGCTCCTGGCCCGCCTGTAGGTCTCCGGGCGCCCAGCGGCCGACCCAGGAGGCGTAGTCGCCCGTGAGCACGGTGTGCACCTCGCCGTCCTCGTCGACGTCCTCGAACTCCAGCGGGCCGGCGAGGTACCCCTCGTGGCCGAGCAGCTCGTGGACCGTCTGGCTCGTGAACGGCAGGAAGGGCGCGAAGATCGTCTTCAGGTCGTCCACGCAGCGCAGGCAGACGTTCAGGACGGTTGCCGCTCGCTCGCGGTCCGACTCGACGAGCGCCCAGGGCGCCTGGTCGTTCAGGTACTGGTTCACCTCCGAGGAGAGCCGCATTGCCTCGCCGATCGCGGCTTTGAAGCGGGCCGACTCGATGTGCCCGCCGACCGAGTCGAAGCCGGCCGCGATCGCGGCCCGCAGCGCCTCGTCCTCGGCACTGAGTGCGCCCGCCTCCGGGACCGAGCCGAAGTTGCGATGGGCGATCGTCAGGGTCCGGTTGACGAGGTTGCCCCAGTTGGCGAGCAGCTCGTCGTTGTTGCGGCGCACGAACTCCGACCAGCGGAAGTCCGTGTCCTGCTGCTCGGGGCCGGCGGACGTGAGGTGGTAGCGGAGCGGGTCCGGGTCGTACCGGCTCAGGAAGTCGCTGACGTAGATCGCCCAGTTTCGGCTCGTCGAGAACTGCCGTCCCTCCAGCGTCAAGAACTCGCTGGCGACGACGTTGTACGGCAGCTCGAGCGGCCGTCCCGCCCCCAGCTCGCCGCCCTCGCCATAGCCGAGGAGCTCCGCGGGCCAGATGACCGTGTGGAAGACGATGTTGTCCTTGCCCATGAAGTAGAAGTGGCGTGCGTCGGGGTCCTGCCACCACTCGCGCCAGGCCTCTGGGTTCCCGCGCACCTGCGCCCATTCGACGGCCGCCGACAGGTAGCCGACGACGGCGTCGATCCAGACGTAGATACGCTTGTTCTCGTCCTCCTCGTAGCCCGGCACGGGGACGCGAACGCCCCAGTCGAGGTCGCGCGTCACCGCGCGGGGCTTCAGCTCCTCGACGTAGCGCAGCGAGAAGTTGCGGACGTTCGGGCGCCAGTGGGTCTGACGCTCGATCCACTCGTGCAGCCGCTCCGCGAACGCCGGCAGGTCGAGGAAGAGGTGCTTCGTCTCCCGGAACACCGGCGTCGCTCCGTCGATCTTCGAGCGCGGCTCGATCAGGTCGATAGGATCGAGCAGGTTGCCGCAGTTGTCGCACTGGTCGCCGCGCGCGTCGGGGAACCCGCAGATGGGGCACGTCCCCTCGATGTACCGGTCGGGCAGCGTGTGGCCCGTGGTGGGGGAGAACGCGCCGAGCGCCGTCTGCTCGACGAGATAGCCCTTCTCGTAGAGCGTGCGGAAGACGTCGCGGGTGACGCGGGCGTGGTTGCGGGTGGTCGTCCGCGTGAAGAGGTCGTACGAGAGCCCGAGGGCGCGCAGGTCATCCCGGATGAGCTGGTTGTAGCGGTCGGCCGTCTCACGCGGCGAGCGCCCCTCCGCCTCGGCCGCGACCATCACCGGCGTCCCGTGCTCGTCCGTCCCGCTGACCATGAGGACGTCGTCCCCCTTCAGCCGGTGGTAGCGCGCGAAGATGTCGGACGGGACGCCGAACCCCGCCACGTGGCCGATGTGCCTCGGGCCGCTCGCATACGGCCAGGCCACTGCGACGAGGATCTTCCGCCCGCTGGACATCGGCGACCATCATAGGGCGGGCCCTCCGCTGGGCCAGCGAGGCCGCCGCGACGACTCCGGCGGCGAGCGCTACGGCGAGGGCGAAGGCCGGCGAGACCCGTGTGCGAGGCTCCGCCGCACGCGTCGCAGGCGGACGCAGCGCCGGTTCGTGCTCCCCCTTCGCCGTGTGCTGCCGCGCCCGGGGAGCTGCCTGCTCGCGTGCGGGCCGGGCGGCCGGTCGCGCAGCCCTCGCCGGACGTGCGCGCGGCGCGGCGCGGGCCGTTTCTCCTTCGTCCGGGACGGGCTCAGCGACCGCGGGAACGGCGACCGCCGGCATCGCCACCTCGACCGGGCGCACTTCGCGCCGGGCGGACTCGTCGGGGAGGCTTGACGGCCTCAGGTCCACGGCGTCGGCCCGCGGCCCCAGGACCGGCTGGGCCGCCGGCTCGGCCGAGATGGACGCCTCCGGGATAGGAGGCTCCGGCTCCGTCACGTCGGGCGGCGCGGCGGGCTGCTCGGAGGCGGGCGCCTCCTCGACGACAGCGGGAGCCTCGACGGGCTCCGGCTCGTCGACGCTGGGCTCCCGCGGCGGGAGGAGCGTGAGCGGATCCAGGTACCCGTCGGGCTCGCTCGCCACGCGCACGCCGAGGTGGACATGGGCTTCGGCGGTGACCGCGTCGCCGCTCGGGCCGACCCGGGCGACGACGGCTCCCTCCTCGACGAGCTGACCGCGCGCGACGAGGATTTCCCCGAGCTGCAGGAGCGTGACGGCGTAGCCGTCGGCCGTCAGGATCGTGATCGCCCGGCCCCCACCGGGCACCGTGCCCGCGAAGGTGATCGCGCCGGAGGCGGGTGCGCGCACGTCCGCGCCGAGCTCGCCACCGACGTCCACACCGCGGTGCTGTCCGCCCACATACGGGTCGTTGCCGAGGAGGAAGGGGCGCAGCACGGAGCCGTCGGACGGCCACGTCCAGCCCTGCGCGCCGGGCACGAACACGAGCGCGGCCACGGCCGCGAGAAGCACTCGCCGCATCGCTCACCTCCTGAGGTCGAGTTGTCGGACGGCGATCGTGAGTTGTCGGGCGACCATTGACGCTAGCGGCGCTCGGCGGCTGTTGCCAGAGTCGGCTACAGCGTTGTCACACTCTCGGCACGAAGGCGTTACAGAGAGGCCCGGTAGAGCCGATTGCGGGAGACTCCGGTCAGGTGGGCGACGACGTCGGCCGCCCGGCGGCGCCCGACGCCGAGGGCGGCGAGCTCCGCGACGGCCTCGAGCGCGGCCGTCTCGTCTGCCGCGTCGCTCTCGCCGCCGCCGAGCACGAGCGTGATCTCGCCCTTCGGCGGCTCGGCGAAGCGCGCGGCGAGCTCCTCTGCCGTCCCGCGGACGACCTCCTCGAACTGCTTCGTCAGCTCCCGGCAGACCGCCGCCGGGCGCTGCGGCGCTACTCCGGCGAGGGAGCGAAGCGTCGCGGGCAGCCGCTGCGGCGACTCGAACGCGACAGTCGGCCACGGAACGCGGGCCAGCTCGTCCCACAAAGCCGCCAGCGCCTTCGCCCCGCGCGGCAGGTAGCCGAGGAACTGGTAGCGCTCGGCGGCCAGCCCGCTCGCCACGAGCGCCGTCTCGACCGCCGACGGCCCCGGCAGCACGGTCACGGGCACCCCCGCCTCGACCGCCGCCGCGACCAGTCGGGCGCCCGGGTCGCTGATCACCGGCAGGCCCGCGTCCGAGACGAGCGCCATCCGCTCCCCCGCTGCGAGGCGCGGCAGCAGCTCGGCCGTCCGCGTGGCCTCGTTGTGCTCGTGGTAGGAGAGGAGGCGCGTCCGGATCCCGTGCCGGTCGAGCAGGACACGCGTGCGGCGCGTGTCCTCGCAGAGGACGAGGTCCGCCTCGGCGAGCTCGCGCAGCACGCGCAGCGTGACGTCCTCGAGGTTGCCGATCGGCGTGGCGCAGACGGAGAGCACTAACCGAGGGCCTCGAAGGCGAGCAATCCGGCCCCGATCAGGCCGGCCGCCGTCCCCAGCTCGGCCTTCACGATCTCCAGGCCCTCGTCCGCCGGCGCCAGCGCCTCCCGCCGCGCGACCTCGAGAGCCGGGCCCGCCAGATGCTCGAACGCGGCGGCGCCGAAGCCGCCGCCGATGACCACCCGCTCTGCCGCGAAGAGGTTGACGAGTGACCCGATCCCGGAGCCGAGCAGACGACCGATCTGCGCCAGGATCTCGATCGCGCGCCGCTCGCCCTCGTTGGCGAGCCGGACGAGCCGGTGGGCGTCGACGGCGGGCCCGAACGCCTCCTCTGCGGCCTCAGCGGCAGCGACACCCGTGCAGTAGGCCTCGAGGTGGCCGCGCCCCGTGCACTCGCCGGGGCACGGCTTGCCGTCGTGGACGACGACCATGTGGCCCGCCTCGGCCCAGCCGCGGTAGAGCCGCTCGTCGAGGATGAAACCCCCGCCGACCCCGGTCCCGAGCGTGAACATCAGCATCGTCCGCGTCCCGCGCCCGGCGCCGCACGTCCACTCGGCGAGCGTCGCCGCGTTGGCGTCGTTGTCGAAGCCCACGGGGAGACCGAACCGCTCTTCCATCCGGCCGCGGAAGTCGAGGTCGTCCAGCGGCGTGTTGACGGAGCCGTAGGCGCGGCCGCTGCGCTGGTCGACGCGCGACGGGATCCCGAAGCCGAGCGCGGCGACGCCCTCGTCCAGCAGCTCCTCGACCGCCAGCTCGAGCCCCGCGACCAGCGCGTCCTGCGACTCGAGCGGCGTCGGCCGCTCGCGCCGGCGCTCGACGGTGCCGTCCCGCCCGATGACCCCAGCCAGGATCTTCGTCCCGCCGAGGTCGACGCCGATCACGCGCTCCTGCCCGGCCATGGCTCGCGCCACGATAGACCGTAGGCTGCGCCGCATGCCGACCGCCGCGCTCGCCGACATCCACGGCAACGTCCAGGCGCTCGAAGCCGTGCTCGCCGACCGCCGCTTCGCGGCAGCCGAGCGGGTCGTCGTCCTCGGCGACGTCGTCGCCGGGACGTTCCCGGCGGAGACGCTCGACCGGCTCGCCGTGCTCGGCGATCGCGTCCGGATCCTGAGTGGGAACGCGGACCGGATCGTGCTCGAGGAGGACGGAGAGAGCGACTGGGTCCGCGAGCGTCTCGGTGCGCAGCGCCTGGCCGCCGTCGCCGCCTGGCCGGCTTCCTTCACGGTGGCCGTGGAGGGGCTCGGGAGCGTGCTGTGCTGCCATGCGGCGCCGGAGGACGACGATGCGATCCTGACACGGCTCACGCCGGAGGCGGACTTCGAGGCGGCCCTCGGTGCGATCGACGAGGCGACCGTGATCGGCGGGCACACCCACGTCCAGTTCGACCGTGTGGTCGGGCGCTTTCGGTACGTGAACGCCGGCAGCGTCGGACGCCCCTGCGAGGGTCGTCCCGGAGCCTACTGGGCCCTCCTCGGCCCGGGCGTGGAGCTGCTCCGCACGGAGTACGACATCGGCGCGGCCGCCGATGCGGTGCTCGCCTCCGGGCAGCCGAGCGCGGCGCGCGTGGCGGAGCTGCTGGTCGCGCCACCGTCCGCGGAGGAGTGGACGGCGCAGTGGGAGGCGGCGCGGGCCGGCTGAGCCCCGGGGGGGGGGGGGGGGGGG